>JAQZAZ010000158.1 GCA_029239355.1 Sphingobacterium sp. | reverse complement strand
TCCTGTTGATTTCTCCATCAATCACCTTAATAATAAAATCATGTTACAAGAATTAGAAAACGATAATTTACAAGAAATTGTAAACAATAACGATATTGTAATGGTTCAGTATGCTGCTACCTGGTGTGGCAATTGCAAAATCATGAAACCGAAATTCAAGAAATTGTCTGGCGAAAATGAGGGGGTTCCTTTTATCATCGCTGATGCGGAAAAATTTCCTGAATCACGCAAATTGGCGAATGTCAATAACCTACCTACATTTGCCGTATTTAAAAACGGTAAATTGGTGAATCAAGTACAAACAAATAAGTTGGACGCACTAGTAGAACTATTCAATGAAGCTGCCGGTAATTAAACATCTTACAGAATTCATCGAACAAAATGATGTCGACTATGTATTGGAGACCATCGAGACTTTGGAAGCCCTAACGGAGGCGCCGTTGAAAGATGAGGAACTCGACGTCATCGGTGAATTAATTTCTAACCTTTACGGAGCCGTAGAGGTTGACAAATTGATAAAAGAAGGCAATACAAAAAAAGATGCCTTAAATATGTTCATGAAACGTGTTTTAGGAGCAATTGACAAGTAATTTTGCTTCATTAAACACCCTAACGTGAGACTTTCTTTTCATATTTTTAGTGACCAAAAAGCTAAATTGTTGACAAAATTTAGCAATGTGGAAAACTAATTTAAGGAATCTGACAGAACTAAATATTTTCTACATATATTTACTATGTTAAAGGTTGCCACTTGGAGCGAAGCGACAAAATAACTACTCTCTAAACATTCGTTTCAGGAAAAAATATTTTAATTGTTAAACGGAAATTTCAACTCGATTGGGATTTCCGTTTTTTTTGGGGGGAGATAAATACGGCTAACTCCTTTGTTTTCTCTGCATTTCGTATTCTTTACAATGAATAAGATACATTAAAATTACAATGTGCAAGATGCTGTGTTGAAGGAAATCTTTATCTTTAAGCATGCGAAAACCCTTTCTTTCTGTTATTATTCTATTGGCCAGTATCTTGTCAAAGTCAACTGTACAAGCACAAAATCCGCAATGGAATGCCGCCGAGATTAAGCTCAACCTGGAAAAACTGAATGTCTTAGGTTCTGTCCTGTACTTTGCAGCACATCCAGATGACGAAAATACCCGTCTGATCGCCTGGCTAGCCCAGGAAAAAAAATATAGAACAGGTTATTTATCCCTGACCCGTGGTGACGGGGGGCAAAATTTGATCGGTACTGAACAAGGTGTCGAATTGGGCCTGATCCGTACACAGGAGCTTCTTGCCGCACGAAAGATTGACAAAGGAGAGCAATTTTTCTCTTCCGCCTATGATTTTGGATTTTCCAAAACACCCGAAGAAACATTTGACTTTTGGGACAAACAACGGGTGCTGGCCGAAGCGGTATGGTTGATCCGCAAATTCAGACCTGATGTGATCATAACGAGGTTTCCGCCCGATGCTAGGGGCGGACATGGCCACCACCAGGCCTCAGCAATGCTGGCACACGAAGCATTTAAGGCCGCTGCTGATCCCAAACAGTTCCCAGAACAGCTTACCTACGTAAAACCTTGGCAAGCGAAACGCCTCCTTTGGAATACCTTTAACTTCGGTGGACAAGACAATACGCGCGAAGAGCAATTAAAAGTGGACATCGGTAACTATAATGCGCTGATAGGTGCCTCTTATGGTGAAATTGCTGCGCATAGCCGTTCCTCCCATAAAAGCCAAGGCTTCGGATCTGCTGCGCAACGGGGTTCTTCTATTGAATATTTCGAATACGTTGACGGCAGCCCTGCAACGGATTCTCCGTTGGATGGCATTGATACTTCCTGGAAAAGGATACCAAATAGCGGAACAGTACAATCGCTGATCGAAAAAGTCAATCAGAACTATAAAGTAGATAAACCGGAGTCCGCGCTAACTGACCTGCTCCAGCTCTATAAAGCGCTCGACCAGATCAAAGATGATTACTGGAGAGATCAAAAGAAAAAAGAGGTAGAAAAATTGATTCTTGCCTGTAGCGGGATCTGGTTTGAAAGTGTCGTAAAAAATCCGGATTATGCGATGGGCGATCAGATCAATGTCGATAACACCATTATTGCAAGACGTCCAGGCGTTACGGTGCAGCTGGTCAAACTAAATGATAAAGAGATCCATAAAAATCTGGTCAATAATCTTCTTTTAAAAGATTCTATTTCAGTAAATGCATCAATTTCTACACAGCCTTATTGGTTAAATGAACCACACGCCAAAGGGAAATTTAATGTTAGTGATTTTAATCTGACCGGTTATCCAGAAAACCCCAGTAATCCAAAAGTACGCTTTGAATTAATGATCAATGGTACTGCAATTACGTTTGACCAGCAGATCCAATATAAGTACACTGATCCTGTTCGTGGTGAAATCTATAATCCGGTCGTCATTCTGCCACAGCTCACAGCAAAGAGCTCAAGTCCGCTGGCGTTGACCCAAAATGCAAAATCCGTCAAGGTAAATCTGGCATTCCAAAAAAATGGACAGGCTCGGTCACAGTCATTTCGCATAAACGCTGTTGGCGCAAAAGGCTGGGAAATAACTCCGGCTTCATTTGAACTACAGTTTACCTCCGGTGTTAACAGCCTCTCCAAAGAAATCACAATAAGCCCGTTGAATCCGGCTATTTCATCCATTGATACGCTTCTTTTCCAAGTTGATCAAAAGGATAGACTAAAGGAGACAAAAACAATAGGCTATAACCATATTCCGGAGATTGTCTACTTTCCCGATGTTGCTATAAAAATGAGCAATATCAACCTGATCAATGCGGTTAAAAAGGTAGCTTACGTCCATGGGGCAGGAGACCTTATTCCCGAATCGCTCAGCGCGATTGGCATCAAAGTGGACCTGCTGACAAGCGAACAGCTTTTAAAAAGTGATCTATCGGGCTATGATGCAATCATCTTGGGCGTAAGGATCTTCAATGTCAATAAAGATATCGCTCAGATCCAAAATAGATTATTGGAATATGTCGATAACGGCGGAACCGTTGTCGAGCAATACAACGTAAGCAACGGATTGGTTTCCAAGACTCTCGGCCCCTATGCATTTAACCTTGGCAGAAATCGGGTTACCGACGAGCTGGCTACTGTTCATTTTGACGAAAAGGATCCCGTTTTCAATTATCCCAATAAAATTACTAAAGCGGACTTTGCCAATTGGGTACAGGAGCGGGGTTTGTATTTTGCCGAAAATATCGATATAAGATACCGTACACCGATCAGCATGCAAGATCCGGGTGAATCATTGCATAAAGGCTCGCTATTGATCGCTGACTATGGAAAAGGGAAATTTGTCTATACATCCCTATCTTTTTTTAGACAATTACCTGCGGGAATTCCCGGAGCTTACAGATTATTTGTAAATTTGTTATCAAAATCAAAATAAAATATCACAATGGAAAATCAGATTGACAACAACTGCACAACGATTGATGCTGGAAAAGCAAAAGGAATCATCCTTTTAGTCGCTGTAGTATTTGGTGCATTAATTGGCTTCACTGCAAATGAGACATTTTTGAGTATCATTGGCGGTGCTGTTATTGGATTGATTATCGCTGCGTTTTTTAACAGTGTTATCTATCCTCAAAAGGCCTCAGATAGATAATCTATAGGATGAATAGCTGGAAGCGCTACTACTGGATGGTCGTTATCTGGCTATTTATATTTATCCTTTTTCTGTACTTTTTTACAAAACATTATTCATGAGTACAGTAGATTGGGCCGTTCTATTACTGACACTTTTATCCATTGTCGCCTATGGCATTTATAAAAGTAGAGGGATCAAAAATATTGATGGCTATCTTTTAGGCAATCGTTCTTTGCCTTGGTACCATGTGGGACTTTCGGTAATGGCCACTCAGGCGAGTGCCATTACTTTTCTGTCTGCTCCTGGATTAGCCTACTCGTCGGGGATGAGTTTTGTACAGTTTTATTTTGGCCTCCCTTTGGCCATGATCGTACTCTGCATTACTTTTATTCCGATATTTCATAGGCTGAAAGTCTTCACAGCTTATGAATTTCTCGAGAAACGTTTTGATGTCAGGACCCGGGGGCTCACAGCCATATTGTTTTTAATTCAACGGGGTATTTCCACTGGCATCACTATTTTTGCGCCATCATTAATTATTTCAGCTATCCTTCATATTGACCTGACCTTAACAACCTTGGTCATTGGAAGCTTTGTGGTTATCTACACTACCTACGGAGGCACAAAAGCGGTCTCCCATACACAACTGCTCCAAATGAGCATTATATTTGGGTCACTGCTGGTAGCAGGAATGCTCGTCATCCATCTACTTCCAGCTGATATCGGTCTTTCAAAAGCACTCCATATCGCTGGTAAATCAGGTAAAACCAATGCCCTGGACTTCACTTTCGACCTGAATAACAACTATACGCTATGGACTGGGCTGATAGGAGGTTTTTTCCTGCAGCTTTCTTATTTCGGCACGGACCAGAGCCAAGTAGGCCGTTACCTTACCGGATCATCCATAAGGGAAAGCAGAATGGGACTAATTATGAATGGACTTTTAAAGATCCCGATGCAATTTGCCATCCTATTGATCGGTGTGCTGGTATTTACCTACTATCAATACCACCAACCTCCGATTTTCTTCAATCAGGTAGAAGTACAGAAGTTGAAAGATAGTCCGTATGCGGCCTCCTACCAGAAGCTTGAGCGCAAACATACGCAGCTATTCCAGCAGCGTGAATCTGTTGTCAACAGGCTCAGTACTGCGCTGGATCATGATGCTAAGGAAAACATCGACGCCTCACAAACGACATTGCATCAATTGAATGCTGAAATGCAGCTGGTAAAAGACAGTACGCTGACCCTTATCAAGAAAAATAATCCTGCTGCCGAGACAAACGACAATAACTATATATTCCTTTCGTTTGTAACCCAAGCCTTTCCAAAAGGTTTGATCGGCTTATTGATTGCCGTTATTTTCCTGGCATCTATGGGTTCTACCGCCAGCGCCATTAACTCCTTGGCTTCGACGACAACGATCGATATCTACAAACGTTTTATTAACCGCAACGCAACCGAAAGGCAGGATCTCCTCTGGTCTCGTATATTTACCTTGATATGGGGAGTCTTCACCGTGATTATTGCGCTATATGCGAACAGACTGGTTAATTTATTGGAAGCAGTAAATATCTTAGGATCTCTATTTTATGGCACTATCCTCGGTATATTTATCGTTGCTTTCTATCTAAAAAAAATTCAGGGGAAAGCAGTTTTCCTAGCAGCTGTCCTTTCTGAAGTCATTGTCATTGGCGTTTGGTGTCTCGATAAAATTCCATTTCTCTGGCTGAATCTCCTCGGCTGTTTAGCTGTAATAATAATCGCTTATTTTATACAGCTTTTTCATAACAATAAGACTGGAACGCCGGATAACAGGGTTAAGCAATAGAAACAGTCCAAAAAGATTGGCTATTCCGTAGCCCAAATTAGGGCCTTGATTGCAAACGGAACTCAATTGGGGAAATCATTGCTAAGCCCAGTGAATATTGAAATAAAGAGACTGTATCATAATTGAAATTCATGATTGTAACCCAGAATTAAATATGGACGCATCCTTTAAATTATCGAAATAGTATGAAAAAGGACCAAAGTCTTAATACCTTGGTCCTCTTTTGTTAAATCGAATGTCTTGCAAAGTTTTATTTGATATCAAATCGCCAAAACTGACTTTTGATACAAGCCCTTCAATGTTGTGCGCAGAGATGTCAATGTTTTATTTGGTAACATTTGTCGAAATTCGCTTGACGGCAATTAGTATTTTTTATAAATATTATACAATACACTCTTATCATACAGCGTCAACTCAGGCGTTGTATCGCGGACAATAAATTTCCGTTTAAATGCAACGATGGCAGCCTTAAGATTAGCGGTGTCGTATCCGATGATTTTAAGGGCGTCAATGGCATTAAAATTATCGGGAGGGGCAACAAGTTGGCCTTCATCATACCAGATACCAAATCCTCTGCTCGCAAGCTTTTTCCAAGGAAAGAAGACATTTGGATCGTTCTTACGCGAGGGCGCAATATCCGCGTGACCGATAAAATTATTGTCAGGTATCAGGTACCGCGATTTTAGGGTATCTAAAACGGTCATCAACGAATTGATCTGTGCATCTGGGAAGGGTTCTCTACCATTATTGTCCAATTCAATTCCAATAGAACAAGAATTCATGTCCACAATGGATCCCCACTTAGCCACACCGGCATGCCACGATCTCACATAATCATTCAACATCTGAATAATCTCGCCATTACGGCCGATCACATAATGTGAACTGACCTTGGTCCTTGGGATCTGGAACGTTTTGATGGTCTGACCAACACTATCTTGTGCTGTATGGTGGATAATCACAAAATTTGGTTTGCGAACATCATAGTGAATGGCTTCTGCTTGGCGCCAATAGGGGTGAGCCCCGGTCTTTTGTAAGAAGATGACCTTTCTCTCCTGGGGTGTCAATAGATTGGTATCGGGTTTGGCCACAACTTTTTCCTCCAGTACAACCGCAGGCGCAAAAGATGCTACCAATGGTTTGGCTACTGCAGCTTGCCCCTTGGACTTACAGCCCGCCAAAGACATAAAAACGGCAAGTACGATCCCAATTGACACTGGTCTAAACATTATTTTGGTAAACTATATACAATTCCCATAGCCAGTGACTGGCTCAACTGAACTCTTGAAATAACATCCGGATCATAGATCATAATCCCATTTAAATTAACGTTGATGACGCGGGTCACTTTGGCCGTTATGGTAACATCAAGACGATGGGTAGGATCTGAAATCTTTTCATAGTCTGCGAATAGATTGTAACGTGCTTTTACATTCAATTTATCGGTAAAATTCTTGTCCAAGTTGCCCGTAAGCTGAAAAGCGAGTGCATTGGCAAAAGAGCGGTCCTCTTTAACACCAAATCTTTCGCCTGTACCGGCTGTAGGGTTGTTAGGATCTCTATAATAACCATACTTTTGATAAAACCCCTCTCCGGAACGAGGTTTTACACGCTCATCCAAGATAAAGGTCTGCCGTGCGGTACCCGTACCAAAACGTAAGGAAAACTCATTGCTTGGCTTGTACTCAAGACCGAAGGATTCGGTCAAATAAGCCGGGGCCATAAATGCATTTTCAATATAATCAATCGTGTCCTTGCCGTTGACGGTTTTATACTTATAACCTGCATCAAATTGCGACTCGAAGGTAACCGATGTAAACAGCGCCCAATTTGCCGATAATTTATAAGATAACTTGTTATCCCAAAATATCCGGTCATTATTCTTTTTCGCGATATTATTCGTATTCTTGATCTTACCGTAACGAAGGTCTACTTCGGTCACAAAATTAAAGTTGTCCCGCGTATAATCCGATTTATGATTGGCATTGAGACCAACAGCAATAGATCCTACACCTCCTCCCTTCCAATTATCATTAAAAGATGCCTGGTTTAAATTGATTCCAAACTTGGTCCAATGTTTCCAATAGTCAACCTCAAGATTGAGCTTAGGCACAACAGGACGAATGGATTTGATATTTAACGGTTGCTCTTTTTGTACAGAAATTACGGTATCTGGTTTTGCTCTAAGATCTCTTAGCTCCTGCGCCTTTATACTTGTAAAAGAAAGGCAAAGCATAGCCATGCCGACAAAATTGAATAACTTCATTCTGGAAACGTCTATTTTTTGTTTACGGTACTAATTTATAATTAATTGTTGGAAAAGGCTCAATAAAATATTGCGAAGGGTTCAATCGGTAGCGTGAATAGCAGTCTTTGATGTAATTTGTTACTTCGTAATCACTTGCCGCCAGAATGAAAAAATAGGATGGCCTAAATATTCTTCTAAATTTTTCGGCTTCCTCAAAACTGAGCCCCGTCACCTTACTGATGAGTTCCTTGGTAAATTTATAATCAATCACATTCTCCTTATAATCGTTTTCAATGGTTTTAGTCAACCTGCGTGCTCTTTTGGCCTCTTTGCTAAATAAACTATAAATAGAGTTTATACTCAGTCCCGCTCCAGTAGGTCCGACGGAAAAAACGTCGCCATATCCTGCCAGGCGATAGGCTTTCTCATAATCTTCTTTTGCTTTCTTCAGAATTTCCTCAGGGCTCTTTCGTGCGGACACCTGAACCTCATCAATATAGATTGATTCTCGCAATAAATGAAACAGCAATAATCCTTTTTTGTCAACGGAGAGGGTATCTGAGAAATAGCCTTTGCTCATCGCTACAATCTGATCGCCAATTCGGGCCGGAAAATCAAATTCGCCTTTAATATTATTATAGATTACTTCGCCTGTGCGGAGATTGGCGAGCTTCACATTTCCGATACGTTGCTTGGTGTTTTTGTCGAATACGATACCCTCAACTCTTTTTTCTTGGCAAAAAAGTAGCGGAATACTGCCGAAGATGGCCGAAAACAAAAAAATATACCCTAATAGCTTCACTTTCGTAAAACTACTATATCGCCATACAAAACTGAAATATTTAACATCTTTTAAAGCGTAACTATTTAGATATAACCAATAGCTGTCCTAAGGACAATGCTTCATCTGTAAGGCCATTTAAGGATTTTATTTGCTCCACAGAGACATTATAGAGTTTGCTCAGTGAGTAAAGGGTTTCTTGTGCTTTCACCTCGTGAATACGCATCGCCACGGGACTTTTGATTTCTTCGGTCTTGACCACGACAGGAGGGGTCTCCTGAACATGCTGTACGATTTCCTCCTTCACAGTCTCCTCACGTACGACCTTCTCCTTCGGCGTCTCCCCACGGTCATATTGATCAAGATGATATCGTTCGATCATTTCTATCAATAAATCGGGATATCTCGGGTTGGTTGCATATCCTGCTGCCTTAAGTCCCTTTGCCCAGCCTTTGTAGTCATTCTTGTCCAACTTGAACAAGCCCGAATAGCGAGGACGTAGCAGGAATTCGGAATGATCTTTAAATGATTGTTCGGGATTGTCGTATACCCTGAAGCAATCGTTGATATTATCGTCAGGGCGTGTCACGGACTTACCTTTCCAAACGCCACCGCACTTGATACCAAAATGATTGTTTGCTTCACGTGCCAGGTAGCTATTCCCATTGCCAGACTCTAACAACGCCTGAGCAAGCTTAATACTGGCCGGAATACCATATTTGTTCATTTCTGCAATTGCGATATCTTTATATTGAGCAATGTAGTCATTTCCAGCCATGGAGGGTCGACCTATGGAAGAAGATGAAGAAGTTTTTGAATTGGAACCAGATTTAGCCGATGATAATGTGCCTCTTCGGCTTGAACATGATGTAATCAACATCATCAATACAATCATGCCATAAAAAAACTTCTTCATGCAATACTGTCGTGCTTATTTTTTAGTAGACGAGAATTTATTTTGCTTGGAATCATTATCAAATACATCAAGATGATATAGTTTGATCGTCCGAAGTACCTTCGCTGTCCAGTCTCTACTTGTAGAATATCCCGAACGAGCAATTGCCTTTACCCAAGCTTCATATTTTTCTCCCGGATGTTTTTCAAAAAGGCTTTGGGTAGTCTTTTTTCTTTTTACTATTCCTACAAAGTCACCATAAGAGTCTAATACAGACCGATAACCTTTGTAAGCTGACCGAATAACGGTACTGTTGTTTTTTCCTTTGACACCAAAATGGTTGTTCAAATTTTTTGCTATTCTGCTACGCCCATTTCCGCTTTCATGCATGGCGATGGCTAGAATAACCGATGCTGGAACACCATGTTCCTCCATCATTTCTTTTGCTATTGGACTGTACTTATCGACATATGCCGCACTTTGAGCTGAAACCTTTGAAATTCCAAAAGTTGCTAAAGCCAGTAACAGTACAAAGCTTTTTAATTGTTTTAAATTCATGAAGAATGTTTTAGTTCACAAATTACTTCTTGCGCAACGCAAAAAGTCCGTCTCGAATTGGTAATATTACCTTTTCTACGCGCTTGTCCTGAGCTAAACGTGCATTCAAATCAATGATCTGCTTTGTTTGGTTGTCTGGTTTTGAATCTAACACCTTA
>JAQZAZ010000157.1 GCA_029239355.1 Sphingobacterium sp. | reverse complement strand
TTCTTGGACAAATGTATCTTTAACGAAGCTGATAGCAACTTCGGTATTTAAAAGTTTTCTTCCCTCCATATGAGTCAATTGAAAAGCCATGTACGGATCATAGTACATAGCATCATTTTTCTTATTCAGTTATTTGATACAAAAATATGAAAATATCATTCGCTAATATGTTTTGTTGTTATTTTTGATATTTATCCATTAAAATGTTGAAAAAATATAAATATTACAAGAAAAAGTGAATAGGCCAATAGGTAATTATAAAACTATTAATTTGTCGGTGCAACTAACCTCGCCCGACTTCATAAAAAAAAGCCCTGAAATAATTCTCAGGGCTTTTTTGTTCTATTGGATGGGATGCGTTTATACTGAGAAACTCTCACCGCAGGCGCATGTCCGGCTTGCATTGGGATTATGAAATTCAAATCCTTTTCCCTCTAATCCATCGGAATAATCAAGTTCAGTCCCTGCCAGATAGAGGAATGATTTAATATCCAAACAGATTTTCACTCCTTTATCTTCGAAAAACTGATCCCCCTTCTTTTCCTCATTATCGAAATTCAGTTTATAGCTTAAGCCTGAACAACCGCCACTCTCTACAGCAACACGCACAAAGTAATTGCCGTCATATTGCTCATCCTTCATGATTTCCTCGATACGAGTTTTTGCTTTATCAGTAACTGTAATCATAGTTGTATCTTTGTCTACTACAAATATACATACAATCCCGCTATATTTTGCCCGCTTTTAAGTTTTTAGAATGTCATAAATTAACTGATCAAACCAGCCTTATAAAGTTGCCATATGGGCGATTGATCCCTTATTTTTTGTACGGCTTCTTTGATCAATTGCGCGCATTGTAGGATTTCTTCACGCGAGGTCAATATACTTAGGCTAAATCTGATTGCGGAAAGTGCATCTTCTTTGGATATGCCCATGGCCAGCAGTACATGTGACGCTTCCCTTGATCCCGTAACACAGGCGGAGCCAGAAGACAGGGCCAAGGTAGGACAGGCGGTCATAATCTCGCTTGCGAGTACATGCTTGAAACTGATATAGCTTGTCGTCGGTAGGCGGAGGGTATTTTGTCCATGTATAATAATTTCAGGAATATCAGCTAGCTCGGCTTCCAGCAGATCCCGATACACCCGAACGTTTGTATAGGCTTGTGGGTTTAGCATGGAGATCGCCTTTCCAAAGCCGACGACGGCCGGAACATTGTAGGTGCCGCCTCGAAAACCATTCTCCTGACCACCACCTAAAATTAATGGCCTAAGCTGAATGGGTTTTGATTTGCGTCGGATATAAAGTGCTCCAATTCCTTTTGGACCGTGAATTTTATGTGCACTCAGACATAAAAGATCAATAGGAAGCTGCTGGAGGTCGATCGCAACTTTTCCGATTGCTTGTGTGGCGTCGCAAAAAAATAGAATATCTTCTTTATGGCAGATGGATGCCACCTGTTCGATCTCAGCCAGCACGCCAGTCTCATTATTCGCCGCCATCAGGCAGATTAATATGGTTTTGGTCGTAATGGCATTTTTAAGATCATCCAGGGAGATGTGCCCCTGACTGTCAACGGGAAGATAAGTAATTTGTGCCCCTTGTTTGGTCAGTTGTTCACAACAACTTAATACTGCTTTATGCTCCGTAGTGGCTGTAATGATATGATTCCCTTGAGACCGGTATTTGTCAAATATACCCTGCAGTACGGTATTGATGCTCTCTGTAGCTCCGGAATTGAAAAAAATTTCTTTTGGCGTACAATTTAAAGCTTGGGCGACTTGCGCTCTGCTCTGTTGAACCGCTGCATTTGCTGCTCTACCCATCTGGTGATAAACACTGGACGCATTTGCATAATTTTGGATGAAATAGGGGGTCATCTCCTGCCATACCTCATCCAAAATTCGGGTGGTTGCATTGTTGTCCAAATATATGGTATCCTTCATCCGTATAAAGGTAGGTATAATGACGTTTATGTAGAAGCCTTTACACCAACTTCCTTCTTTTTGACATTGGGATCATAGCGTAGTCCTGGTGTCAACCAATACATTAATATAATGCGTGAATAACGGTAATTGAATGGAGACATCAACACAACGCTTAATATAGCTACAGTCGCATAAAGAATGAAGGATGAATCATTTCCCGTAAGGATATACGTTGCCATACAGGCTGTCACCATCTCTGCGATGGCAAATGCATATGTGACATACATGGCACCATAGAAATAGCCCGGTTCACGCTCATAACGGAGACCACAGTATTCACAATGACTATTCATCTTTTGAACCTTTAGACCATAGGCGGGACCTTTATACACATGCCCGACTCTGCATCTTGGACATTTTGCTTGCCATGCGGCTTTGAATTCCGATAATTCGTATTTAACTTGTTCCATATTTATAGTTGTTTTCTGAACTCTTCGGGTGTGAGATCAGTGGATTTTTTAAAAAATTTGGTGAAATAAGAATTGTCCTTAAATTGCAATTCATTTGCAATTTCAGTGATATTTAAATTTCGATTGATTAACAGTCGTTTTGCTTCCAGGACAATCCGGTTGCGGATGATCTCTCCAGCCGACTGACCGATATAGGATTTACAGATCGCGTTCAGGTGGTTTGGGGTGATAAATAGTTGATCCGCATATACACTCGGTAGTTTGGTAGATTTGAACTGTTGTTCAACCAATTGCTGAAAGCTATTGAATATTTTATGATTATAGGGATTGCTTCCGTCTTTTTGTTCTTTTTCTGAACAAATGGAGACATATAATAGAAATTGGAGTAGCAGTGTACGGATATAATCTTCTGATAGGCCGCTAGATTTCGCTGATAAGATTTCATCCAGAATATTCGTGGCCTGAGCGCGACAAGGTCTTTCCAGTTCAAAAATTAAATGCTCAATTTTGCCCTGTAGGAAACTGAAACGCTCCAGATAATCTGTACGTAATAAAAACGATTGGAAATAGTCGACCGAAAAATTGACGACATAGCCTCCTTCATCGCCGACAAAATTCCAGGTATGCACTTGACCCGGAGCCATGAAGTAGATTTGGAAGGGTTTAATTTTATAATGATTGAAATCGATGATGTGGTCACCTGAACCTTTCGTAAATAATACAAAATGAAAAAAATTGTGCTTGTGAGGAAACACCATATTCGCATGTTTGATGACGTATTCACTTAAGTCATCAATATGGATAGTTGTTTTATTATTGAGATCGAGACTGCAACTATCTATAATAGGAATGGTGTTTTTTCTATTCATACTACAAAGTTAGCTCAAATATTCTTTTTATAGTGGTGTTAATTTGGTCTTTTGTGGTATTTTTCAACGATTTTGATATTTTGAATGGTAAGTTTGGATGTTGGAACAATCCTTGTTTCAAAAAGCATGGAAATATATTTAATAAACATGGAAAGTAATTTAAATAGTCTAGGGACTAGATTTGGACGATTGACCGATATCGTCATTGATTCAATACCCGGTATTATAGGTGGTATTATTTTATTGATTATTGGTAAATATGTTATCGATTTGGTCAACCGATTATTGCACAAGCGTTTTGAGAAGAGAAATGTTGATCCTTCGATACGAGCATTTATCTCGAGTATCGTAAGAATTGTGATGTGGGTGATGTTGATGTTGACGGTTGCCAGTCAGATTGGTATACAGACTACCTCCTTTATTGCAGCACTGTCTGCCTTTGGTTTAGCTGTCGGTATGGCACTTCAGGGAAGTCTAAGTAACTTTGCTGGTGGTGTGTTGATCCTGATGTTTAGACCTTTCGAAGTAGGAGACTACATCTCAAGTGCGAATGGTACAGCCGGAACTGTCGAGCGAATTGATATTTTATATTCAACATTGATTGGTGACGATGGTGTGCGAATCTTTAGTCCCAATGGTCCATTAGCTAATTCGGTGATCAAGAACTATACGAAAATCGTCCAACGGATGTTTGAATATACCGTGAGCATATCCTATGACAAGAATATAAAAGACGCGAAAGAGATCATTCTAAGAGTACTTCGCTCCAATGAAAATGTGTTGACAACACCTGAACCGGTGGTGTTTGTCAAAGAGTTGGGAAACAGCTCAATTGTATTGACCGTGCGGGCATGGACCAAGCGGGAGCATTACTGGCCAGCACGCAATTCGATGCAGGAAAAAATTATGCTGGAATTAGAGCGGAACGATATCAGTGTGGCTCCGAATCCGACACAGATTAGCATTGTCCGCAGTGCAAATGATCAGGGAAGTCCGGATAAAGTAGGCGTTTAATCATCTGACAGGGCACGGATAAGAATAAAGTACCGGTAGGCTAATATGGCCTGCTGGTACTTTTTTAATTTAAGCGGATCCTTCTTTCCATATTTGGGCAGGATCGCTTTATTTAGCTTGTTCAGGAACTGAAAGAAATGTCGTTTCATGTGTAGACTTCTGGATTGATAGTTTGTGGCATCTTTTCACCTTTGATTGCTGCCAATAAATTGCTTGCTGCCATTAGGGCCATATTGTCTCTAGTTTCTACTGTTGCGGATCCGATATGCGGTAGAATGCATACATTTTCAAGATCCAGTAGTGGATTGTCCGCAGCCATAGGTTCAGGGTTTGTCACATCGAGTCCCGCTCCCCATAATTCTCCTGTTCGTAAAGCGTTGGCGAGGTCTTCCTCCTGCACTAATCCGCCACGTGCCGTGTTGACTAGAATCGCGGAGTTTTTCATGCGTTTGAATGTATCCCGATTAAATCGGTTGGATGTTTCCGCTGTGAGTGCAGCATGAATGGAAAGTACGTCACTTTGGGTTAACAGATCATCAAAGTTGACATATCTCGCCCCCAAGATCCGTTCAGCCTCCAAGTTACGCCCGCGGTTATAATAGATGATTTCCATATTATAAGCAGCCCTTGCTTTGCGGGCAAATTCAAGACCGATCCGTCCAAGTCCATAGATACCCAATGTTTTATTATTGAGTTCTATGCCCAGATGTGCTGTTGGGTCAAAACCTTTCCACTGGCCCCGCAAAATCTGCTTGTGATTGAAGAAAGCTTTTCTGGAAACGGCCAGCATCAATAGGAAAGCAACATCAGCTGTAGCGCCGGAAAGTACACCCGGTGTATTGCTCACAGGGATACCATATTTCGTCGCAGCGCTGATATCAACATTATCATAACCAACGCTCATCAGAGAGAGCGCTTTAAGATTGGGACAATTTTGGAAAAATTCTTCGTCAAACTTTTGCATACCGCCATTTAATACATAATCGGCCTGTTGTCCTGCCTGGATAAGTTCGGTAGGAGATAGTGGGGTAGCAGAATCATGTATTGCTACCTCATGTCCGGCAGCCGTTAATGGATCAATTCCTTTTTGTGGGATTCGTTTCGTGATAAATATCTTCATGTAAATGTTATGCTATCGTGGAGCCTGTTGTATAATAAATTATGAGCATCCGATTTATTCGGACTGTTGATCAAAGTTAATGCTTAACAGTTTGTGTAACAATAAAAATTAACCGTTTTTATTATAACAAAAAAAGCTATATCGTTGTTTCGATATAGCCTTGCTAATAATATTTTGCTTTTTTAAGTGTCTTTTTTGATTTGTATTCTTGTTTAAGGTATCAATGAGCTAACTATACTATACTTAGTCTATTTGACTAAAAACAACCTTCAGTGAATTTTCATAGCTGTTGGTGCGAAAAGCATGAATTCTTTATTCTGTATGAAGCAGATTGTCCAAAATACTTTTTCCCTTATCATCGACTGAGATTGCAGTATTGGACAAGATGACGACGGCACTTTTTTTATCTGGAGACAAGGCGAGGTAGGAACTGCTTCCTGCCGTACCGCCATTGTGCCAATAAAAAGTAAGGTCATCAAGCAGGTTCATATGCCAAGCTAAACCCAAGTCCGTATCCGGAGGGAGAAAGAAAGTAAATGACCTGGTGTTGGCCATTGCATTTTCCAGCGGACTTTGTGGCATCTTAAACTGTGCGTTTACAAATTTAAGCAAATCTTCCACGGTTGATTTTAATCCACCGGCAGCGCTAAAAGCATCAAAAGACCAAGAGGTTACTTCTTGCCCTTCTTTGTTGTATACTTTAAAGGTATCTTTTCTTTTAGGATCTAATACCTGAAAGGTATTATTCATATCGAGCGGTTTGCAGATGATCTCACGAACAATCTGGTCATATGGCTTTTTATAGATACTACAGATGATATCGCCTAATATTGCATAACCCAAATTGCTGTACTCGTATTCTTCCCCGGGTGTTTTTTTGTTTTTGAAGCTGGATAAATAACTATAGAGTGCTTTTTTATCGTATCCCTTGTAGGGATCATTTTCGCTGTATCCTTTTACCTTATCAAAATTGTCGGGAAGTCTTGGGAATCCCGAAGTATGGTTGGCTAACATCTGAAAAGTTATCTTCGCCAGGTCCTCATTCTTTTTCAGTGTATCTGGAAGGAATAATGATATAGGTTGATCCAAGGTAATTGTTCCTTCCTCAACAAGATTTGATAATAGGATCGCTGTAAAGACTTTGCTGAGTGAGCCAATTTCATAGGGCGAGGCTTTTGTCGGTAATGTTTGGTTACCTTTTGCGGTCTCGCCGTAAAAATAGGTTTTCGACTGCCCATTTTTAATAATACCTATCGCAAGTGACTGTGTGTTTTGTTGTTTTAGGTAAGAATTTGCAACAGAATCGATGAAAAAATCCTCTTTGTCGACGGCTTTTGAAGTGACCGTAGTCTCAATCGGTTTCTCAGCGATACTTTTGTCTGCTGTCGGTTCGTTCAGCTGACTAAAATGCAGGCTGTTAAACTTGAGTGTCGAATCTGTCGCAAACAATACTTCATAAGTCTGACTGTCAAAATCCAGACGATAGGTTGCTGTACCTTTTTCGAAACTGGTGATGTCCGAGTTTTTGATCCTTCCCAAAGGATAGATCTGCCGAAGCATCTGTGTAAACTTTGGAAGACTATATTGTTGTTTATAGGAGTCGCTCGCTAGATTATAGGCAGAGTCTGTCATCTGGGAATTGATGAAAAATTCTAATCTATTGTAAACTCCTTTGTTGATCTGTTCCGCTTGATTTGTCTGAGCAAAGGAGTAAGATGAGATGCCCAACAATATTGCTGTAAAAAAATATTTCATAACCATTGTTAGGCACAAATCTACGGAATGTTTAAATTCCAATCAATTGTTTTAATCGGGCATAGCCTGATTTACTGATATTGAGCTTCTCACCAGAGATCAGCGCAGCGATATAAGAGTCCTTTTCATAAGGCTCCAATTTCGCCAATTGATCGACTTTGATGATAAATGAACGATGGATACGTACAAACTGATTCGGATCTAGGGATTTTTCAAAAAATGCCATGGTCTTATTCTTAAGGTACATACCATCTTTGGTATGGATTTTTACGTAGTCGTCATAAGACTCCAGGTATTTGACAGTATCAATTGGGATTATTTTGATTTGTGTACCTGTTTTGACAACAATACGGTCGATCTTTGTTTCGTCTTGTGCAGCGAGGGCCTCATAGTTAGGTTGGACTTTTTTCTCGGGTGCAGAATAGCTGGATCTAAATTTCTCCAAGGCTTTTTTGAAACGTATCGGGGAGACCGGTTTTAGCAAATAATCCAGTGCATTCTTTTCAAAGGCCTTTAATGCATATTCGTCAAATGCCGTGGTGAAAATAATGGCAGGAGGGCTGTCCACCAATTCGAGCATTTCAAAACCAGTCAATTTAGGCATTTGGACATCCAAAAACACCAGATCAGGTTCATGTGTCTGGATTGCTTTAACGCCTTCAAAACCATCTCCACACTCAGCCATAATGGTTACATCAGCTTCATTTTTTAAATAGCCCGCAATAATGGAGCGTGCTAAGGGTTCATCATCAATGATAACGACTTTAATCATATTGAGGTATTTTTAGGGTGCTAGTAAATATATTATCCTGAATCTGTGTCTCCATAAGATCATTTCTCCCATATAAAAGATATAATCTGCGTTGTATACTGGAAAGCCCAAATCCGGTACCTTTTTTAGGACTCGATTGCTCCTCGACATCAAATGGATTGGTAATTTGAATTAGGAGTTGTCCCTCATTTGAGGCGCATTTAATTTGTATTTCGACCTGGTCGGTTATATTGTACAATCCGTGCTTAATGGCGTTTTCTACCAGAGGCTGGATGATCATTGCTGGCAATTTATTACTAAATATCTCCTCAGAGGAGGAGATGGAAGTATTCAGACGATGGCCAAAACGTACTTTTTCAATATCAAGATAAAGTTGTAGATGGTCCAGTTCTTCTTCCAGTGTGATAATCTGATTATTTTCCTTTCTCATCGTGCCCCGTAAAAAATCAGATAATTGAAATGTCATATTACGTGCTTCATCCGGATTAGCGCCAATAAGAGCAATAATCGAATTTAAGCTGTTAAATAAAAAGTGTGGCTGCAATTGCTGCCGTAAATTATAGAGTTCTGCCTCGCGAAGGAGATTTTCGGACTCTTGTTTCCGTTTGATGTTATTGATATTATCTTCCTGGATATTCCAGACGATATTGATAATAGCAACAGAAGTGAGGATAAGGAAGTTAACGATACCACGAAATGGTAGTGTTAAATCCAGTAGCGTGATAAAGTTGGGTTGAATAAAATAGCTCATTAGAAAACGGCTCAACCCAGTACTAATGGCGGCCATGATCAAGCCTATAATCAGCACCTTCCATATCTCGCGGGGTTGCGGTGTGTAGAAGTTTAACGCAGAGGACATACCATAGCAGCAAAACATCATCACAGCACTATTGATCAATGAATCTTTAAATGCCAGCTCGGAATCAAAGCCTGAACGTAACATCAGTAAATATTGTAATGCAAGATATCCGATAAATACGGATATACAAATAATGCCTATTAATCGACTTTTAACACTGAGAGACAGCTTGTTTTTCATCTATTAAGCATTTTTTATCGTTAAATTGCCCAGAATACACGTGCCAGTGATATAAATCTTTTTATCTGTGTCAGGGTTGTAGATCGTCTGGAATCTTCTGTCGTCAACAGACCCTAAGATAGAGGCCACATTGCTGAATACTGTCCAATGTGGGGGGATAATGATGCGTGCACTACCAAATAATTGAAAAGTGTCGATAACGATTGCTTGTTGAATGTCTGCTTTCGTTAGATCTAATTCAATACTTCCAAAAACATTGGTCAAATTACCGCCTCTAAAATGTTTGGAATAGATTACTTTCTTTTGGCCTGCAAAAATCGTGTTCAGATTTAGGCTGTCCTCAAAAGACTGGTGAAAAGAGTTATCCTCTTTGTTGCCAAAAGCCTGCGCTTTAGGCGAGGCTTGTTGGCTTGGTCCATATTGTTCGTTAAAAGGTTTCGCGTCCGCATCGGGAGCTGTGGCGTCCGACGTAGTATCTGTTGGACTATTGACGCGTTTATCCCAATCGTAAGGGTTTTGCGGCGGATTAGGGTAAGCCGGCGGAACCATCGGCGGTTTGCGTTTACTCATGATAAAATAAATCCCGAGCGAAATGATGATAATAGGGACGGTTACTGAACCAAAATCCGTGCGCATCATTCGGGAAATCAGACTGGCGCCGCCAATAATCAAAAGGATAATCGCTGATTTTTTCTGAAATTGGGAATTTACGCCAATCACTAAGCCTATAATGATTAATATTGTAGGCCAACTAAATAACCAGTCCGGAAACCAGTCTCCTAAATTCAGGTTATTCAATAATAAGAATATACCTACGATGATGACAATGGCGCCGACGATATTGCGGCTGTTATTGCTGTTTGGTATGATAGGTTCTTTTTCCATAATGTTTTTACTATTTATGACTCAAAGATAGAGGCACAAATAAACTATACATATTCGCTTTAGGTAATACAACTTATATTTTCGGTAAATGTACTGATTTCGTCGGTAAAAAATCTTGTTGTTTGATTTTTATCCAATGTCGGTTGAATGAATATATCATTTTTGCTGTTTAGTGTCTTTTTTTTTAATATTATTTGGTGTATTAAAATGAATTATTATATATTTATCAAAGATTAAGATTACTTTAAACTTAAATAACAACCAATGGGAGA
>JAQZAZ010000156.1 GCA_029239355.1 Sphingobacterium sp. | reverse complement strand
CGACCCCAACCTTGGCAAGGTTGTGCTCTACCAACTGAGCTACTTTCGCGTTGATGCTACAAAAGTAAGGCATTTCTTCTTATTCTGCAAGAGAAAAAATAAAAAATCTTAGCTTAAATCAATTGCATCGACACAATTAATTCCGTCTATTGCGGCCGAAATAATACCGCCGGCATAGCCCGCCCCCTCCCCGCAGGGGTAAAGTCCTTTGACCTGAGGGTGTTGCAGGTTTTCTTTGTTTCGCGGTATACGTATAGGCGAAGATGTCCTCGATTCTACGCCGACAAGAATAGCTTCGTTTGTATAATAGCCTTTCATTTTTTTACCAAATATTGGGAGGGCACCTCGAAGCGCTTCATGTACAAAAGTTGGTAAAATCTCTCGCAAGTCGGCCGAAGAGGTTCCGGGTTTATACGAGTTTTCCGGTAGATCCAAGGAAACTCGGCCTTCGACAAAATCAACCATGCGCTGTGCAGGTGCAACAAGGTGTCCTCCACCAACTTCGAAAGCTCGGCGTTCGATCTGTTTTTGAAAATCAAGTAAAGCAAAGGGATCATTTAGCGCATTAGGTACATCTTCGAGGTTGATCTGAATGACGGTGCCTGAATTGGCGTGTGGATTATTCCGTTTAGAAGGAGACCAGCCGTTGACGACGATTTCGTTATGGTCAGTTGCACAGGGGGCGATGACCCCGCCGGGACACATGCAAAATGAAAAAACACCACGATCATTAACCTGCTCGACCAGACTATAATAGGCTGGTGGTAAATGTTCACTTCTGACCTGACAATGGTATTGCGCCTGATCAATAATTGCCTGTGGATGTTCGATGCGGACACCCAGCGCAAAGGCTTTTGCTTCAATCAGCCAGTTATTGCGATGGAAGAGTTCGAAAATATCCCGTGCGGAGTGACCGGTGGCTACAATAACATGATCTGCCTTGATTTCTTCTCCATTGGCTAATTTTACACCATGGACCTGACCAAAAGACGCTAAGATATCGTCCACACGTTGGTCGAAAAGGAACTCACCTCCAAATTCGAGCACACTTTCACGCATAGCCTCAATAATATGAGGAAGTTTGTTGGTGCCGATATGTGGGCGAGCGTTGACTAGAATGTCTGTTGTTGCTCCATGGGACACAAAAAGTTTGAGCACTTTGTCGACGTCACCTCTTTTGTTTGAACGGGTATAAAGTTTCCCGTCTGAATAGGTTCCGGCGCCACCTTCTCCAAAGCAGTAGTTGGACTCGGGGTTCACAATACCCTCGCGGTTTAGTTTTGCAAGATCGCGGCGTCGGTCCTGTACTTTTTTTCCCCTTTCAATGACAATTGGTTTGAAGCCGCGTTCGATGCAACGAATCGCGGCGAATAGACCTGCAGGGCCTGCGCCAACGATGATGACGGGTTTTCCCGACTGCACAGATTTAAAATGGTTTTCATAAATCTCCGGTAGAGGAAATTCGTCGATATAAAAAACCACCCGTGCTCTGTAAACCACTTGTTTACTACGGGCGTCAATAGAGCGTTTACGGATTTTATAACCTTTGAGCTGTTGTGGCTGCAGGCGTAGCATTTTTGCGCCTTGCTGTAGGATATATTGCTCATCTTCGATTTTCTCCGGAAGGATCGCAATCTCAATTTCTTTTTGCATAAAATAAAAGGGCTGGGTTTTTATCCCAAAACCGCCACAAAGTTACGGAATATTGGTTGTTTGCCGATTTGGAAATAAAAATATTCTTATCTTAGTAGGAGCTTGGTATATGCTTTGATAGTGTAACCGTATAATTTGAATAGTATTTAATTCTTTGAACAATGAAAATGAAAAGATTTTTAGTAGCCCTATGCGGTTTATTTGCATTAGTATCATTAAACTCATGTGGTTACAATACGATGGTTTCTCAGGACGAGAACGTCAAAGGGAAATGGGCACAGGTTGAAAATGCTTACCAACGTCGTGCGGATTTGGTTCCGAACTTGGTGAACACTGTAAAGGGTGCTGCTAAGCACGAAGAAAGTACATTAACTGCGGTCGTTGAAGCAAGAGCTAAGGCAACTTCGGTTACCATTAATGCAGATGATTTATCGGAGGAGAATATCGCTAAATTCCAAAAAGTCCAAGACCAGTTCAGTGGTTCTTTGAGCCGACTGTTGGCTTCGGTAGAGGCCTATCCGGACTTAAAGGCAAATCAAAACTTTTTGGAATTGCAAGCGCAATTGGAAGGGACAGAAAACCGTATTTCGACGGAACGTAGATCCTATAATGAAGCTGTACAGCAATTCAATACGACTGTACGTAGCTTCCCAAATAATTTAATGGCGGGCATGTTTGGGTTTAAAGCCAAAGGAACATTTACAGCTGCCCCTGGCTCAGATAAGGCGCCGACTGTATCATTCTAATAACATCTTGTTAGAAATGGACGAAATGATGGATGATGCGGCTTGCGTATAAGCCCTTCATCCATTTTTTATACAGATTGTTTTACAAAGACATTTTTACATGGGAAAGTCGGGCAGACTGATCTTGAATGTAGACATCATTGACGAAATATTATGGCTTTAAATGCAGAAGAACAAGAAAGAATCGTTCATGCTATTAATATTGCAGAAAACGAGACGTCGGGAGAAATCCGGGTTGTGATAGAAAATCATTGCCCTAATGAAGTTCATGATCGTGCAACGTACTATTTTTCCAAACTAGGCATGCATAAAACCGTGCTAAAAAATGGAGTGCTTATTTACATCGCATTGGAGGATCATAAATTTTCTATCATTGGTGATAAAGGGATCAATCAACGCGTGGAAAGCGACTTTTGGAACTGTACCAAAGATCTTATGGTCGAAGAATTCCGTATGGATAAAATTGTAGAGGGACTGGTGAAGGGAATTGAACATGCAGGCAAACAATTAGCGAAATTCTTTCCCAGAGAACATGATGATATCAATGAACTTCCAAATGATATTGTTTTTGGTGATCGCTAGTCAATAAAAAATAAAACTTATGTCGAAATTATTTTCTCGGGTTCGGATTCCAGTCATGGTGATGGTGCTGTGGGCGCTGACCTTCATGACTGCAATGGGGCAGGATTTTCCAGAGACACCCAATAAACTTGTCAATGATTATACCAATACATTGACGGTCGGTCAAAAACAGCAATTGGAGCAAAAGCTGTTGGCATTTGAAGATTCTACTTCTACACAGATTGCTGTAGTAATGATGAACTCAACAGGAGGTTATGATATCTCAGATTATGCTGTCCGTCTGGCGAAGAAGTGGGGTGTTGGTAATAAAAAGTACAATAATGGTATTTTATTATTGGCGGCATTGGGCGACCGAGCTGTTACCATTCAAACCGGTTATGGGATTGAAGGGGCAGTGCCCGATGCGATTGCCTATCGTATTATTGAGAATGATATCAAACCAGCATTTCGTCAGGGCGATTATTATAGTGGAGTTGACAAGGCCACAAATTCTCTTATTTCCTATGCCAAAGGTGAATATAAAGCTGATCCCAAACAGCCTAGCGGCGGTGGATCGGGATCCATCATATTTGTCATTATTGTCGTGATATTTCTAGTTGTAATGTTTTCAAATCGCGGGGGCGGTGGAAAAGGAGGCGGGCGCGTGATGAATGGTCGTGGCTCTTCAGATATTTTTTGGTGGACTTTGCTTAACGGTCTTGGGGGAGGCAACCGAGGTGGTGGCGGTGGATTTGGAGGTGGATCCGGCGGTGGATTTGGCGGATTTGGAGGTGGTGATTTCGGTGGTGGCGGTGCTTCGGGACGATGGTAACAACTTTGCTAAATAATGTTAAATAGCGTGTCAATGCAACGGAAATCTTTTACATTTATGGGAAGTATATAATTATGAAGAAGAGAATATTGATGGGTTTAAGCTTTTTACCAGCCTTATTGATGGCACAAGAAAGCTATACAGTGACAGGAAAAGTGAATGCAGCTTCTGATAAGGCTAAAGTATTTATGCAGTACGCCAATAATGGTACCCGTCAGCTAGATTCAGCTGCAGTGGTAAAAGGTGAGTTTAAATTCAACGGTCAGGTAGCATCGCCAACGAAAGGTGTGATGATTTATTCTGCAGAGGGGCTTTCCTTTGGCGAACTCCGGGGTGCACAAAAGCAGCCTGAAATGGTTCAATTGTATTTGTCAAAAGGCGTGATCAAAGTAGACGCATCCAAAGGATTTAAAGATGCTGTAATAACAGGTACGGCGATCAATGATGACTTTACGCAATACAAAGCTTTTGTAAAGCCTTATGCAGATCAATTTGAAGGCTTAAATCAACAATATTATGCTGCTTCTGATGCGCAGAAACAGGATCCGAAGTTTATTGAAGGTCTGCAAAAACAAGCCGGCGAGATTTCTGAAAAGATGGAAAAGGCTGATGCTGAATTTATCAACAAAAATCCAAAAAGCTGGTATACTTTAGATCTGCTTGCTGAAAATGTAAATGGTGAAAACGTTAATGAGTATGTGGCATCTTTTGATAAGTTATCTCCCGAACTGAAAAATTCTGAAAAAGGTAAAGAATTAGCGGATCGTATTCAAAAATTAAAAGCTGTTGCTGTAGGTTCTGTAGCACCAGATTTTACGTTACCGGATACGACAGGCAATAACGTGTCTTTATCTTCATTGAGAGGAAAATATGTACTGTTGGATTTCTGGGCGAGCTGGTGTGGACCTTGTCGTCACGAAAATCCGAACGTTGTTGCCGCATTCAACAAATTTAAAGATAAAGGCTTTACTGTTTTTGGCGTTTCCTTGGACAATCCAGGTAAAAAGGATGCTTGGTTAAAAGCGATTCATGATGATAATTTGCAACAATGGCCACATGTGTCTGATTTACAGGGTTGGAAATCAGCTCCTGTGAAATTGTATGAAGTACGTGGAATTCCACAGAACTTTTTAATTGATCCTTCTGGTAAAATTGTCGCTTCTAATTTAAGAGGAGAGGCTTTGGAAGCTAAATTGGCGGAACTATTAAAGTAGGGTCTTTTAGTCTCTTAGATTAATATAGAACACCTATTTAAAATTTTATCTTTGTTGATGGATTTTAAATAGGTGTTTTCTGTGAAAAGCTGTACTGCTTCTCGATCTTTGTTTGCGGAGACGGCTTTTCTAAGCTCATAATTGGTTTATGGCAAAGAATTGGATTTATAAAAACATTAGTTGCTTTTGTTGCAAGGCATATAGACTATAGCGTTCATTAATGATAAACTGCGTGTAAAACACAAAAAATGATAAACAAACTGATACTGGTGACTGCTTTAGGTATTTTAGCTTTTGCCTGTAATTCCAAGAAAGAAAATGGTGTTCCAGTCGTAAATCTAGAGGCGCTTAGTGCAATTCCCCTGGATCATTCCATCGAGGCTTTGGCAAAAGGTAGGGAATATATAGATGTGACATTACCGCCAAATGCGCGAATCGATGAGTTGTCACAGCAAGAGCTGGGGTTACTGAAGGCTGCAGCTTACCGTTTCTATCATCATGTAAGCTTAAAGGATAACCAGTATAAGGTAGATATCAAAGATCCAAAGTCTTTATACATTTCCGACCAAGTTATCAAAGCCTATGAGCAGGCGATCCAAAATACCAACCATTTCGCAGATTCAATGGCGAAAACTGGACAGACGATTCAATTGCCAGCTGTAAATGAGGAATATCTCAATAAGCTACTGAAATAGTAATTTCAAACGAATGTAAAAGCTGGTCAGATAGCGGTATTGTTTAATTTAGGATATAAAAAACACGCATGAAATTGATTTCATGCGTGTTTTTTATTATTAGCCTTGTAAAAGAGTTCCTTATAAGGAAAGTATCTCAATAATGCGAAGTAGATCTTCGTTCAGTTTTACGTTATGTTTAATCGCGCTCTTAAAAGGAGTGAATCTAACTTCGCTACAGATTAATCCGGCCATTTCTCCTCTACGGCCCGTAACAAGCGCTTCTACTGCAGCAACGCCAAGTCTACTGGCCAGTACACGGTCCATACATGTTGGGCTTCCACCACGTTGGATGTGACCTAAAATAGAAAGCCTTACATCATAATGCGGGAAATTTTCCTTTATTTTTTCCGAAACAACCATTCCACCTTCTTTGTCCCCTTCGGCAACGATGATGATGCGTGAAGATTTATTCTTCCGGCTTTTATCCAGCCTTTTCATGATTGCATCGTAATCCACCTCAAACTCGGGAACCAATACAGCTTCAGCACCCGTACTTATACCAGAACGGATGGCAATCAAGCCAGAATCACGTCCCATCACTTCAATGACAAAAACACGATCATGGGATTCTGCAGTGTCACGAATTTTATCTACCGCTTGAATAACGGTGTTTATTGCTGTATCATAGCCAATGGTGAAATCAGTTCCGGCTAGATCATTGTCGATTGTACCTGGTAAACCAATAATTGGAAAGTCAAATTCATCGATAAATTTAGATGCGCCAGTGAAGGTTCCATCGCCACCGATGACAACCATCGCATCAATCCCATGACTACGTAAGTTATCGTAAGCTTGTTTACGTCCTTCGACAGTCTTGAATGCCTCGCTGCGCGCAGTTTTTAGAATAGTTCCGCCACGTTGTATGATATTGGCCACGGATTTTGCATCCATGGGGAAAATCTCACCATTTACCAAACCATCATAGCCCCTGCGTATACCAAATACCTCAAGATTGTTATAGATACCTGCTCTTACAACAGCACGAATACCCGCATTCATTCCTGGAGCATCTCCTCCAGATGTCAAAACAGCAATTTTTTTAATGTTACTCATACGAACTCAAACTTAGCTATTTTTGTGCTTATATACAATTATATTTCCGTTATTAAAAGTTGCGAATCGCTTAAAAGCAATTGATTAATTGCCTTCTGCTGTGCAATTAATCTAAATCAGCATCAAACTTCATGTAAACTTTACAATAGAGCCTTGAATTACAAAAAGCGATAATGACCACTAGATAGTCTGCTTATCTTTTTGCTTTAAAAGCATCAATCCCACTTTGTAGAAAAGCCTTGTATTGATCAATATTATAGTTTGCGCCAGTTTGTGGTACCAATACCTTTCCTGTGGCATCTACAATCACGTATAAAGGCTGCGAATTGCTATTGAAAGTCGATGCCTGAAAATCACTGTTTTTATTACCGATAGTTTTGATTTTTTTCCCACTATACTTAGAAACGAATTGTTCATTTGCTGGTAACTCTGTTTTATCATCAACAAAGAGTTCGGCCATAACAAATTCCTCTTTCAATAGCTTAGCAACAGTGGGATCTGTCCACACATTTGCCTCCATTTTTCGACAATTGACACAGTTCCAGCCAGTAAAGTCTATCAATACAGGCTTATTCAACTCTTTTGCGGTTTCCAGGGCCTGATCATAATCGTAATACGGATCAAATCCCTTCGGGGTACCGCGCTCATGGAAGATTTCCGCATATTTTTTTAATTTACCGTCGCTGTGAGCAGGAGTGCCTGCAATACCAGCAGAGAGGTCAAAGTCTTGTGTTGCGGATGGCGGTAAGAAAGCGGATATAGATTTCAGTGGTGCTCCCCACAGACCGGGAACCATGTATACGACAAAAGAGAATACGACGATTGCAAGTATCGTCCGTGGTACGGAAAGAAATTTAAGGTCACTATCATGCGAGAACTTGATTTTACCAATGAGGTATAGACCCATCAGGCCAAATATGGCAATCCATAAGGATAAAAATACCTCACGATCCAACCAGTTCCAATGATAAGCTAGATCTACGTTCGATAAAAATTTTAATGCTAAAGCAAGTTCTAAAAATCCGAGAACGACCTTTACTGAATTGAGCCACCCGCCAGATTTTGGCAATGACTTTAGCAATGAAGGGAACATGGCAAATAAACCAAAAGGGATTGCTAAGGCAATGGAAAAACCCAGCATACCTATCGCCGGACCTAAACGTTCGCCCTTTGAAGCGGCTTCAACGAGTAGGGTGCCAATAATTGGACCTGTACAGGAGAACGAAACCAGCGAAAGACTAAATGCCATAAAAAAGAGCCCGATAAGACCGCCCTTATCTGATTTGGCATCCATTTTATTGACAAAAGAGCTTGGTAAGGTGATTTCGAAAGCACCAAAAAATGAAGCGGCAAAAACCACGAGCAATAGAAAAAACAAGAAATTAAATATTCCATTCGTCGATAGCGCGTTAAGCGCATCAGAACCGAATGCAATCGTAATGATCATCCCTAAAGCGACGTATATCACAATGATGAAGAGGCCATAGAGTAGTGCTTTGCTGATGCCACTTGCGCGGGTACCAGATTGTTTTGTAAAGTAGCTAACAGTCAGTGGTAGCATAGGGAATATACAAGGCATGAGGAGCGCCGCAAAGCCGCCAATTAATCCAGCGATAAAAATACTCCAAAGCGATTTCTTTCCGTTTTCTGCGTTAGTGGAAGAGATATTTGTTGTTGCCTTATCCAATTTGCTGCTATCCTGGCTGACTGTGGTATCCGGAGCGTCTGAAAAAGTCAGGTCATCGGGTACGGCCTCTACCGCTGGTGTGGTATCCGGTGAAGATTCAAATTGAAGTCCTTCCGTACTTGTCAAACTATCTTGTTGCACTGCAAAAGTCGCCGAGGTATGCGAAAGACTGAAAAAAGCAATTAAAAGTAGAATAAATGTGTTTTTTAACATGCGTATCTGTTTCTGATGTCAGTTTCAAAAATAAAAAAAGGCGATGAGAATCGCCTTATTATTTTATCCGTGTATGATCATTTTTACTATTTGATTGTCACAGCAAAAGCATATTCATCCGGAGGAAGACATTGTGATGCATCACAAGCTTGCCATTCTACCGTGCCTTTCACTGTTGCAGTACCTTTATTCAACTTCACTTTTTGTTGAAAGATCACTTCATTTGTAAAATAACCAACATCCATTTTGAACACTTCTTCGTGTTTTACTTTTGGTTTTGGCTCAGCAGTTTTGCCTACAAGCACATAGTCAGCGGCTTTAGCAAAATTGAAGGAAGTTGGGATAGGTCCGCCATCTTTCACATTTTGGGAATAGATGTGCCAACCATTTTGGATTGTTCCTTTGACATAGACAACAGCTTCGTTGTTGTTTAGTTTTTTGCTGGCTACAGTCCATTTTACAGGTTTGTGAATTTGGGCGAAGGCTCCAGTAGCTGCAAAAATCACAGCAGTTATCAACAATACTAATTTTTTCATTTTCCTAAATAATTATTGCAGTTTGTTATACACCTTTTGATAGTAAAAACTGATAAAGGTTTAATTTAACCACATTACAAATTTAGCATATTCCCAAATAGTTTATCTGTATTTAGTGTAAAGATTAGGATATAATATGGCTTATCTCTTTGATATTAAATTTCTGCAGTTTGTCATCGATAAGTATTTGCAGTTGACCATCGATCCCAACAGTCTTGATCATTCCCATCTTTTTCTCCCCTGCGACCAAAAATGGTTTTTCCTGGTCTTTCCAAAAGAGTAGTTCGTTGTAACAATTCAATTGGGGTTGCCAAGAGTGGGTAAAAAGTGTATTATATTCCTTCTGGATACTTGCAAAAAGTTCGACAGCCAAATCTTTTATGACATAATCGGCTTTATCAGTTAGATTGGATAGGGAAGTAATTGTTGACGCTATGTCAAAATTGACTTGATTGATATTTACGCCGATTCCGACAATAGAAGCTTCAATTTTATTTCCCTTCAACTTATTTTCAATCAGGATGCCTGCTATTTTTTTGTTGTCAACATAAATGTCATTAGGCCATTTAACGGTTACAGGTAGCTCAGTTTTGCTTTTAAGCCACTTTACTAAAGCGATAGCTACTGTTGCCGAGAGCGCAAACTGCTGTTCAATTGCTAAAAAATGAGGTTTTAAAAGAATTGATGTCGTCAGATTTTTTCCAGGATCGCTCAGCCAGGTACTTCCACGCTGTCCTTTTCCCTGAAATTGTTCTTCTGCTAAAATGGCAGTACCCTCTGCGAGTGGCTTGAAATTTGACAATAAATCTCTTAAATAATCGTTTGTAGAGGCAACTTTGTCAAGATATATTGTATTTTGACCGATGATAAGTCCCGAAATATTGTTATTTTGCAAACTGAAAGTATTAAATAAATATTAAGTCAAAACTATC
>JAQZAZ010000155.1 GCA_029239355.1 Sphingobacterium sp. | reverse complement strand
GCAGAATAATAAAATCTTTTCATGTTCATATGTAGAACCATACAATTTTTATAGATTTGAACTTCATTTATCGGTTATGTATTTTGTCAAATCCCCTTTTTTCCTACGTTGGCTTTATCCAAAATCAATCTGGCATATGTCGCGGACGGAAAAAAAAGTCTATCTCACTTTTGATGATGGTCCAATTCCTGAAATTACACCTTTTATACTCGATATCCTAAAAAAATATCAGGTCAAGGCAACATTTTTTTGTGTTGGTGAAAATATTAAAAAAAATCCACATTTGTTCCAAAGAATTTTACAAGAAGGGCATCAAGTTGGCAATCATACTTATAACCATTTAAAAGGCTGGGAGACAAACGACACAACCTATTTAGATAATATCGTTCAATGTCAGGAACTAACGCAAACGAATCTCTTTAGACCCCCTTATGCCAAAGCAAAAAAAACACAACTCAAAAAGTTATACAAAAATTATCGTGTGGTGATGTGGGATATCATGTCGGGAGACTTCGATCAAAGCCTTAGTCCCGAAAAATGTCTTCAAAACGTACTTACTAATATTCAAAATGGTTCTATTATTATCTTTCATGACAATATCAAGGCCATTCCCCGTGTTAAATATGCGCTACCTAAAACGATCGAATTTCTCCTTGCAAATCAATATCAGATAGAAAGATTAGAATGAAGATTACGGTCTGGTTCTTGACAAAATTACTTCAGATTCATAATATTTTCCCACACTAACACTAAAGTACCCCAATACCCCATTGGATAGATTTGAAATTGGATTAGAAGGTGATGCCGCCCCAGGATTAATCATCTGATAGCTATTCCAGTAGTTATAGGCACCTACATCAATACATTGACGCAAAATACGAACACGATCCCCTAGCTTAAGATCCCTATCCCGATCAATAATATCGTGCTGCACTTGCAGTCCATTATTATACTTATCATTAAACACATCGATAAAGCGCAACTCACCACCATTTACAGACATCTTGTACTTGTAGTAGTTCCCCTTATCAGGTGGATCATTAAAGACCAAAGTGGGATAATAAATGGTATCTGTAAATATTATGCGTTCTGATAGACCTATAGAATCCACATCAACATAGGTTGGCACCGTCGAGGTTCCTTCAATTTCTTTTCCATCAGCCGTCTTTACATACAGTTGATAGCTAGCCTTTTCCTGCAGTCGCAATGTTTTATTGGTATATAAACCGTCGGCACCTGCCGAAAAGTTATAAATCCGATTATTTTGCAAATTTCGAACGAACACTTCCGCATCTGTTATGGGGCTCAGCATAGATTCTTTTAGACCGATTACTTTTTGTATACTGATCTCATGTTGTTGGTCTGACACCATCAAATCTGCAGTAATAACGAGCTGTCCCGTGTTTTCGGGCAAGTTAAGATCAATTTTATCTTCACATCCAACCAAGGTTATCCACGCCAAGAGCATCCCGGCAAATATCTTTTTCATCTTGTGTTAAAATTTAAAATTCCAAGTAACAGACGGTATTGTTCCAAACAATGCGATCCGATATATCTCAGTGACATTGGATTGCCCCTCTTTCTCTCTAAAATCTATCAAATAGGCATTTTTGCGGTTATAAGCATTATAAATTCCGAAAGATAAACTAGAATAAGTATTTTTCGTACGCTTAATATCATAAGTCGCAGCAAGATCCAAACGATGGTAGGCCGGCATACGTTGACCATTTCGCTTATCATAATAGAAGATCGTTCGATCATCAACAAAATACTTACCGGCTGGCATTGTTACAGCATCACCTGTATAGTATACAAAGTTTGCGCTTAGATTCCATTTCGGATTCAGCTGATACTGTGCCACAACAGCTATATTATGCGTCTTATCCTGGCGTGCATTAAACCATTGTCCGTCATTGATCTGGCCAAATTGTCTTTCACTTTTGGATAAAGTATAGCTTATCCAGCCATTTAACCGCCCTAGTCGTTTCTTTATAAACCACTCGATACCAAATGCCCTGCCTCTGCCAAATAAAAGCTCTCCGTCTAAAAATTCATTCGCCTGTAAATCGGCTCCATTTCTATAATCGATCTGATTCTTAAGATCCCTATAGTATCCCTCTATCGAATGCTCGTATCTATTAGATGCAAAATTTCTGAAATAGCCCAGCGAATACTGGTTGGACAACTGCGGTTTAATCGTATTATTACTCAATACATATTGATCGGTAGGCAGACTACTTGTTGTATTGCTCAATTGATGTAAGTACTGGACATTAGTATTATAAGAAGCTTTTAATGTTGTCTGTTCGTTCAGGGCATAGTTGAGAGAAATGCGGGGCTCCAGATAAACATATTTTTTGCCCATTTCTCCACGCCCAACATAAGTTGAATCAATAACTTCACCAGCATTGTCATAGGTATAGAATGTACCTGGCCCTAATGTGGCATAAGCTGTTGCCCTGATCCCGTAATTAAATTTAAGCTTATCATTTATTGACCAGTCATCGGAAATATATGCAGCAATATCCAGCCCTTTGCGATGCTGAATACGCAATGAATTTACTTTAGAATCTTCACCTGCTTCGATGCTAGCGGGGCGAATCTCCTGCAATGCTGCCTGTATACCAAACTTTAAATTATGACGGTCCGAGAGGCTATATTGAAAATCCTGTTTAAAATTATAGTTGAATATATCCGATCGAATCTTAAAATTATTATCGTCTTCAATTTCTACTTGGTAATTAAATTTACTGAATATCAATGTCGTATTACTAAATAAACGGCTATTCCAAACATGATTCCAGCGCATAGTTCCGGTCGCATTTCCCCAATTGAAATCAAATAAGTCATGGTAGGCCATGGCATCCTTACCAAAATATCCAGATAAGTAAATCGTATTTTTATCGTTAATTCGATAATTTAACTTGGCATTGAGGTCATAAAAAAAAAGCGCGCTCTTTTTTATATTTTCATCACTTGACAGTTTCAAAAATAAATCAGCATAGGTACGTCTGCCGGATATCATAAAAGAACTTTTTCCTTTCTGTAGAGGTCCTTCTACTTTAAGCCGTGATGCAATCAGCCCCAGCCCGCCCTCGACATTAAAATGCTGATTATTTCCATCTAATGTCGTTATTTCCATAACGGAAGAAATCTTACCTCCGTACTGTGCTGGAACACCACCCTTATAAAAGTTGACATCTTTTATGGCATCTGAGTTAAACGTAGAAAAGAAACCAAAAAGGTGGGAACTGTTGTAAACCGGGGCTTCATCCAGCAAGATTAGATTTTGGTCTCCCCCGCCCCCTCGAACATAAAAATTGCTACTACCTTCTCCACCACTTGTCACACCCGGAAACAATTGAATAGTTTTTAAAATATCTTTCTCACCAAACAATACCGGAACTTTCTCAATCTCCTTTGGGCTAAACTGAGTCAGCCCAGGTGTCAAATCCTTAATTGATTTTCTTCGATTGCCGGTAACAACTACCTCAGCTAATTGACTCTCTTGCGGAACAAGTTGTACGATATAGGTTGAGTCTTTACTCATCTGAACAGGCAACACTTTAGTTCTATAACCCATTGAAGAAACTTCCAAGAAAGCCTCTTGTCCGCGAAGGGATAAACTAAAGAAACCATATTTGTTAGAAGCTGTGGATTTATTTTCCGATTGGTCACGAACTAAAGCTCCAATAAGATTTTCACCGCTTATACTATCTCGGACAAATCCAGATATGGATTTAGATTGTTGACCATAAGATTGCTGCGCGCAAAACAGAATAGAAGAAAAATAAAAAACAACCTTTAAAGGTTTAAGCATAGCAGATTGAATTCAAAAATTTGTTGAAAATAATAAAAAAGCCTTACAATCTGTAAGGCTTAATAATAAGTTTATAATTTGTTAGTCAAGATTTTCTATAAACAAAAATAGCATTTTATTCATTTAAGCCAAATATTTATCTATTTTTCTTTTATTTTTTTTCTGGCTGATTGAAAAAATCGTTGAAAAAGGCCATTTGATACACAATGGAACGTGACCAATACGCCCAATTATGTCCCCCTTCACTTGTAACAAAGGTGTGATTAATATTGTGATACATTAATTTATCATGAAAAGCAACATTGACAGGATAAAAAAAGTCGTCCTTCCCACAATCAATAATCAGGCGAAGTTTATTATTTACTAACTTAGGAAGCATATTAATGACAGCACGGTCATCCCAAGCCTGAGGCGAGTCGGCATAGTTCCCGATACGATCCTTAATTTCCCAGTTTAACGGAAAAGGTCTAAAATCCACGCCACCCGCAGTACTACCCGCAGCACCATATACATCTTGGTGTTTAATCGCAAGAGACAAAGCCCCATGTCCTCCCATACTAAGACCCGTAATTGCTCTTCCTTTTCGATCTTTGACTGTCGCATAATGTTGATCGATATAATCAATCAGTTCTTTGGAAACAAATGTCTCATATTGATAATTTCGATCGTTTTCGACATCCCAATACCAACTGCCAAATCCCCCATCTGGACAAACAATCATATATCCATATTGATCAGCCAGCGCAGCTACGCTAGAATTATTTACCCAATTACTATAATTGCCAGAATATCCATGAAGTAAATAGAGAACTGGGTATTTTGTTCGATCTGAATAACTTTTTGGGAGAATAACTACAGTTTTAATCACTTTGGCCATGCTCTGACTCCGAACACCTATTGTATCTACCTTTGCCGCTTTACTTCCGGTGATTAAACAAAATAAGGCAATTGATAAAAATAAAATTCGTTTTAAATTCATTATGTTACAAGTTGGATTTTTATACTCATTTAAGCTAATCAGATCTTTATTACCGTTCCTCTTTTCTAATATAAGTTTGCTATTTATCATTTGATTTAGGTGTTTTTTCAAAGTAATAAAGATAGGATTTTAAACCAAAGGGACGTTCACTTAATGTATAAAAACCATTGCCTTCATCATCAAAAGTTATTGCTTCGCCCTGAGGCTCTACCGCGTAAGGGATTTCAATTGGCTTCCGTTGGAATGCTTCTGCCCATGATTTACCCGATTTCTTTTTCCAGTAAAAAATAGTTGTAATATTTTTTATAAGCATCTCTTTTCCTGCAGTATCTATAGCCGCAGCTGTAGCAAACGTAAAAGGAAGTTCTGCAGTTTTACTTAAAGTGAAGTATTGTTGTTTGGTATTAGCAAAAACCGGCGCGCTATATACGGTAGATCGAAATTCACGCTTTGAAACAACATATAACATATTATCCTGAGGATCAACCATTATAGCTTCAGCATCAAGACGTTTTTGGCCTGGAAATTTGACAAATATAGTTTTAATATCTTTCTTTGATATCAACGTTGAATCACAGATTGAAGGTTCTGGAAATACATAAAGGCTTGCCCAAGTACGCTTTCCAAGATTATTTCCGATATCGGCTAAAACCAAATAATTTTTATTACCAATTCTGAGACGATCTATATCCTCACAATCAATGACATTCACACCTTCAAGCGTAAACGTTTTAAGTAACTTGGCATGGCGGTCAATCAAATAGATGTTGGCACCGTCACCACTATCATTATGGACCCAAAAATTTCCCTTCTCACGAGAGACGACTATCCCAGAGACTTCTTTTAGCAGGGGATCTATCAATTCCCCTACGGCAATTTGTGTTTTAAAATAATCCTTGCTATTTTGGGCGTATAACCGTAAGTCCGAAAGAAAAAGTACAATTATTAAGAGTGCTTTTGTTCGCGCAATATTCATGTTTAAAGATACGTTTTTATTGATAGTTAACGTCCATTATGAAGAAATCCCTCAAATCCAGCTTATTTTTTATTCTACCATTTCTATTCCAATACAATTTACAAGCACAAAGCAGCTCGTTTAAGATAAAAGTCAAATCTGGGCTTGAAAATACACCTCCTTACCTTGTAAAATATTACAATAGTACAGATTGGGAAAGTTTTTACGCAGAAATCCAGCAGTTTAATTACAACGCCAATTTTGAGTACAATATTCTTGTAAAAAAAACAAGGTCAGCGCAAACTTCAATCTATACGCTGGATGAAATAATAAGCCAATCTCAAGCTGAAAACTCAGAAATCGCCATTTGGGACGTGGCCGAAAACTATGTCTATAATCCGGTATCGGGCAATTTGACATGCCTGCAAGTAAAATCTAACACAAAAGACAAATGGGAATATATTTCTAAGCCAATTCTTGATTTCGATTACCAAGAGCGATATCGTTATCGTATCAAAGTAAAGCAAACGAAAGGTAAAGATACTGATAGTGTTCAATATGAATTGCTTGGTATCATTTCCAAAAAGAGGGTCACCGAGCTACCAAATGTTGCCTCATTCCTCAGCAGATTTAAATGGAATTTACTTCAATTAAACGGCAAAGATGTTGCAAGCAATAAAGCCAACATCGGTTTCGATGCGAAAAATGGAACGATCGCAGGATCGACAGGATGCAATAATTTTTGGGGGAATTTTATCATCAAGGGCAATTTGATAAGCTTTCCACACCTTGCAAGTACGATGAAGTCATGCAATGGGGAAAATATAGAAAATGATTTCTTTGAGATTATCGAACGAAAACAGGTTCAATTTGATATCGCCGAACAGACGCTGAACTTTTACATCGATGGAAGGTTAGTGATGATGTTCGGATTGGAGCGTGCATAAAAAAACACCCGAAGCCTGGGGGACTTCGGGTATCTTAGCCATATTATTAACCTATTTTATGAAAAGTATTTATGCCATTTGGAAATGACATAAACAAATATGTGAAATAAAGCGGAAAGAATCGAAAGTATCACTTCAATTTAACATAATTTTAACATTTTAAAAATATTGAGAAAAATCGGCACAAAAATGATATTTTTTCAAACTTATCGCCATACAAGATGTAGTATCTTAACCTTTTAAACCATAACGATGATCAAGACATTTATTACGACAACATCATTATTTCTGGCAACAACACTTTTTGCACAGAAGAATCCCGTCATAAGCGGAAACTATGCTGATCCGGAAGGAATTATCTATGGAAATAAATATTGGATTTTTCCTACCTATTCAGCTCCTTATGAAGAACAGCTATTTTTTGATGCTTTTTCTTCTTCAGACTTAGTTAACTGGAAAAGACACCCACGTGTGCTCCAAAACACACAAGTAAACTGGGCAAAAAAGGCTATGTGGGCTCCCGCAGTTCTTGAAAATAATGGAAAGTACTATTTATTCTTCGGTGCCAACGATGTACATCAGGGAGAAATTGGCGGAATTGGTGTCGCAGTAGCGGATAAACCCGAAGGCCCTTATACAGATTTACTGGGCAAACCATTAATTAACGATATTATTAATGGTGCACAACCCATAGATCAATTTGTTTTTAAAGATAACGACGGAACGTTCTACATGTATTATGGTGGCTGGAAGCATTGTAACATCGTCAAACTCAAACCAGATTTTACGGGCTTGCTTCCTTTTGATGACGGAACTTATTACAAAGAAATTACGCCAGAGGATTATGTCGAGGGTCCTTTTATGTTTATCAAAGATGGTAAATACTACTTTATGTGGTCAGAGGGCGGCTGGACAGGTCCTGACTATAAGGTCGCTTATGCAATTGCGGACTCTCCATTTGGCCCATTTGAGCGCATTGGAACAATTCTCGAACGGGATCCTAATGTTGCTGTGGGTGCCGGACATCATTCGGTCATTAAAGTTCCGAATAAAGACAAATATTTCATCGTTTACCATCGTAGACCCTTAGGCAAGGAAGGTGCCAATGAGCGAGTCACCTGTATCGATGAAATGAAATTTGACAAAAATGGACATATACTGCCTGTTAAAATGACTTTTGAAGGTGTAAAATATCCTTTAAAATAGATTATTTCTACAAGTAAGGTTAGTATATACTGCAATCGAATCTAAAATGAGAGCCCCAATCAATGATGATCAGGGCTCTTCTTATTTTATTAAAACATGGAGCGATTAAATATGCGCAATGGCATTATTTAATGTCGCCGAGGGACGCATAGCTTTTGTCGCTAATTCGTCATTCGGGAAGTAATAACCACCGATGTTCTGTACCTGACCCTGTGCACCGATCAATTCTTCATTGATCTTAGCCTCATTATCTGTCAATTCTTTTGCAACATTTGCGAAGCGGCTTGCCAGTTCAGCATCTTTTGTTTGGGCCGCCAAAGCTTGAGCCCAGTACAATGTTAAATAAAAATGAGATCCACGGTTATCAATCTGACCTACTCGGCGAGCCGGCGATTTGTCATTTGCCAAGAATTTCTCAGTTGCTTCATCTAGAGTTTCAGCCAAAACCAATGCTTTCGGATTATCCTGTGTTTGCGATAAATGTTCCAGTGAAGCACCTAAAGCCAAAAATTCTCCTAATGAATCCCAACGTAAATAACCCTCTTGAAGAAATTGCTCTACGTGTTTTGGAGCCGAACCACCAGCACCAGTTTCAAACAAGCCACCACCATTCATCAACGGCACGATAGACAACATCTTGGCCGAGGTACCAACTTCTAAAATAGGGAACAAATCTGTCAGATAATCACGTAGTACGTTACCTGTTACAGAAATAGTATCTTCCCCCCTACGGATACGCTCCAACGAGAATTTAGTCGCCTCAATAGGTGATAGAATTCGAATATCTAAACCTGTCGTATCAAAATCAGGCAAGTATTTCTCTACCTTCTTAATGATCTCTCTGTCGTGCGCACGGTCTTTGTCTAACCAGAAGATTGCTGGAGTATCTGACAAACGTGCACGATTTACAGCTAATTTTACCCAGTCTTGAATCGGTGCATCTTTTGTTTGACACATACGAAAAATATCCCCTTCTTCAACGCTCTGTTCCATGTATACACGACCATCGGCGTCTACCACACGGATAACACCGTTACCTGTAGCTTGGAAAGTTTTATCGTGAGAACCATACTCTTCTGCTTTTTGAGCCATCAAGCCAACGTTTGGAACAGAACCCATTGTTTTAGGATCCAAAGCGCCATGCGTTTTACAGTCTTCTATTGTTGCCTCATAAACACCAGCATAAGAACGATCTGGCACCATCGCTATCGTATCTTCTTCCTGACCATCTTTATTCCACATTTTACCACCAATCCGGATCATTGCGGGCATAGAAGCATCAATAATAACGTCAGAAGGAACATGGAAGTTTGTGATACCTTTGTCCGAGTTAACCATTGCCAGCGCAGGACCTTGCGCAATAGCGGCATCGATAGCAGCTTTCACTTCCGCTTCTTTTGCATGACCTGCAATTTTAGCATATACTTCTCCTAAACCATTATTTTTGTTGATCCCCAGTTCTTTGAACAAATCGCCATAAGTCGCGAATACATTAGCGAAATAAGTTTCAACGACTGCACCAAAAATAATGGGGTCTGACACTTTCATCATTGTTGCTTTTAAATGGGCAGACAATAATACACCAGCTGCTTTCGCCTCAGCGATCGCATCCGCGACAAAGCCTTTTAATGCATTTAAACTTAACGTTGATGAGTCAATTACTTCGCCAGCTTTTAATGGGGAAAGACCTTTTAATTCAGTAACCGTACCTTGTGCATCTACAAATTCTATTTTAAATTGAGCTGCATTTTCAACAGTTACAGATTGTTCCGAACCATAGAAATCGCCAGATGTCATTGAAGTAACTTTTGTCTTAGAATCTTTCGCCCAAGCACCCATTTTATGTGGATTCGCTTTCGCATAATTCTTCACTGCTTTAGGTGCACGACGATCGGAGTTACCTTCACGCAATACCGGATTTACTGCAGACCCAAGTACTTTCGCATATTTAGCTTTGATGGATTTTTCTTCTTCTGTAGTTGCTTCATCCGGATAGTTCGGAATAGCATAACCAGCTGTTTGTAACTCAGCAATAGCACCTTTCAATTGTGGAATAGATGCTGAAATATTTGGTAACTTAATGATGTTTGCTTCTGGAGTAGTTGCTATTTGACCCAACTCTGCTAATGCGTCAGCAATTTTTTGATCTTCTTTTAAAAATTCTGGGAAGCTCGCAAGAACACGACCTGCTAAAGAGATATCTCTCAATTCAACATCGATATCAGCTGTAGCTGTAATCGCTTGTACAATAGGCAAAAACGAGTAAGTCGCCAACAAAGGTGCTTCATCTGTTTTTGTCCAAACAATTTTT
>JAQZAZ010000154.1 GCA_029239355.1 Sphingobacterium sp. | reverse complement strand
TATGGTCAATTCGTCGAATGTCAATGTGTCCCATCTCAACTTGTTGAGCTTTGGGCAGAACAATGATGGTTTGGATTTGGGATCAGGATGTCAAGATGTGCATTTCTCCCACTGTTTTATTGGATCGGGGGATGATGGTTTTGGTTGGCACGCAACAAATGCGGCTGCAGATGGTGAAACACCACTTTTAAATTGTAGCGCCCACGACTGTATGATCTGGAAAAACCAGGTGGGCGTAGGTATTCGTATAGGTTCTTCATTGGAAACCAGTAGTGTCGAACAGCTCACATTCAAAGATATTGATATAGCCAAGATGACTTGGGGAGGTCATTCTGTGGCGATACCACATTCGGATTGGGCCGATGTGAGGAATATCACCTTCGAAGGGATCCGTGATGAGACCATTGGAAATACACGATTCGTGTTGATGTATATTAAGCAGAACTCGAATTCAAATCCAGTCTATAGACCTGGGACCATTTCTAATATTCGATTTATTGATTGTGTCAGCAGTGCCACAGCGGCTACTTTCGAGGGTTATGACGCGGAGCACATGATTAAAGATGTGACCTTCAAAAACGTAAAAGTCGGGGGCAGGAATATGTTGCAGTCTGATATCACAGCGAATTCCTTTACTTCGAATATCACTGTTGTCGATTGATGTTAAAAATATTTTACGAGAACTTGGATTCAAATGGTATGCGTAGCTATCAATTAATAATAGCGATCCTATCGCTTTTTTTAACAATGACCGATCTGGGAGCGCAAGATCGTGGGGAGCTCAATAAGATAGCCACCTCACAGGGAACCGCTTCGCAACTGTTATTTTCTGTGGATCTGGCGAAAGAAGAGCTTATTGCGCCCGGAGATTTTACGCGTGATGATGAGTGTGTAGTGCGTGGTGGTATGCCCAATTTTTTTGCCAAAGTCAGCAAAGGTCAGGATGTAACAGTAGCATTCATTGGTGGAAGTCTGACGCAAGCCAATTATTGTTACCGGATGCAGATTTCAACTTACTTGCAGGCACACTACCCATCCACCAGATTCAAGTGGATCAATGCTGGCGTCTCCGGGACAGGCACGGATTTAGGAGCCTTCAGAACCAGGGAGCAGGTATTATCGCACAATCCCGACCTGGTCATCATCGATTTTGCAGTCAATGGCGCCTATGCTGCAGGCATGGAAGGTATGGTCAGGCAGATTATCCAACATAATCAGTATACCGATATCTGTTTGATTTATGCCTTCTTGGCTGCACAAACCAATGTATATAATAATAGAAAGATACCGCCACATATTGAAGCTTTGGAAGCATTGGCCGATCATTACAGAATTCCTACAATACATTTGGGAATGGAGATTGCACGCTTGGAATCTCAGAACAAGTTGTTGTGGAAGGGAGATGCAGGTTCTGCAGGAGAACGTATTTTGTTTTCTACGGACGGAATTCACCCACTGAAAGCCGGTGGTGATCTTTACGCTGCAGCCATTGCCCGTGGGATTGAGAAGATGAAAGGACGTTCACAAATGGAGATACATCCATTGCCTCAGCCGTTAATATCTGATGAGTGGGATAGCGCAGGGATGTACATACCTACTGATCTTGCTGATTTTGATGTTAAATGGGCCGCGTTTCCTACAGCAGGATCTAAATTAAGGGCGTTCGATGGATGGTTTGACAGCTTGATGGTCGCTGATGAAAAAGGTGCGCGCTTTTCATTCACTTTTGAAGGTGATCTATTTGGCCTGTTTGACATAGGTGGGCCAGAGGTAGGGCAGCTTGAAGTATGGGTAGATGGTCATCAGATAAAGCTCCATAAATCGCAGTCAGGGGGATTTCAACCTTATCAAATGACGGCAGAGAATCACGACAATATCCTGTTGAATCGATTTAACGCATACTGTAATAACCGATATCGAGGTCAATATGATGTGATCAAGGTACCCAAAGGAAAGCATGAGGTCAGTTTTCGTATATCGCCATTGAGAGCAGATAAAAAGATGATATTAGGCCCGTCCCAACAAGAGGATATTGACCGGCATCCTGAGAAATACGATTCATCCAAGATTTATTTAGGACGGATACTGTTACGTGGCACACCAATTTTAAAGATTGCTGAAAAAGAAAAAGGATGAAACGGCCGAAGGCAGCGTGAACCGATTGTACCGAACGATTGAGCTCATGAATACCATTGAAAATAAATACTTATGAATAATACCTTGGTTAAAGAATAATTGATGAACAAATAATTTAAACGGATGAAAATAACTCAGCTATTAAAGCGATTAAACTGCCTGTTACTCTGTTTGGGTATGTCATATGCCTATGCCCAATCTGTGTTGACACAACAGCAGAAATGGGAGCAAAAGATACAACGTTATGAACGTTTAGACGAGCAAAATCCACCGCCCAATAACCTGATTCTATTTGTCGGTAGTTCGACCATTGAAAATTGGAAGACGCTAAAAGATGATTTTGCCGGTCAGGCCGTACTGAATAGAGGAGTATCCGGCACCAAGACAGTAGATCTTTATACTTATAGAGACCGATTGATTGCACCGTATGATGCAAAGCAGATTTTTATTTATGAAGGCGACAATGATATTGGACTTCGCTGGTCGACAGACCGTATTGTTGAACAGTTCGCAGCCTTATTCCGCGAGATAAGAAAAATGAAACCACATGCCGAGATAATTTATATTTCCATTAAGCCCTCACCGCGAAGATTGAAAGACAAAATGCAAATAGAAGAGGTCAATGCTAAGATTGAACAGTTTATGGAACAGCAGTCCCATACCGGATATGCAGATGTTTATACCCGGATGCTGGATGCCAATGGTGATTTAATACCAGCATATTATCGAGAGGATGGACTGCACCTTACTGCCGAGGGATACCATATCTGGAAAGATGTAATTTCCAAATTTATAAAATAGGTGAATTTACCTAGGAATAATTAGGTGTTAAATTGAATTACAAATAAGATAAAAAAGAAAGCAAATATGATTTATAGTAAGGGAGGAGCCTCCAGGACATTAAAGAAAGAAGTTATTGCCGCAGATCTCGTAGTTGTTGGCGGTGGGATGTCTGGCGTGTGTGCGGCGATTACGGCAGCCAGGCAAGGTTTGCGTGTCGTCTTGGTACAGGATCGGTCTGTACTTGGGGGAAATGCCTCCAGTGAGGTGAGGTTGTGGATATTGGGCGCCACTTCCCATATGGGTAACAACAATCGCTGGAGTAGAGAAGGCGGTGTTATTGATGAGATATTGGTTGAAAATGTGTATCGCAATCCGGAGGGCAATGCTGTTATATTGGATATGATTCTACTCGACAAGGTAAAACAGGAACCTAATATTCGATTGTTGCTCAATACCAGTGTCTACGAAGTCCAAATGGAAGCTGTTGAGCGTATAAAATCTTTGATCGCTTTTTGCAGCCAGAATTCTACACAATACGAGCTCCTGTCATCTTTGTTTTGTGATGCTTCCGGGGACGGGATAGTCGGTTTTCTATCCGGCGCTGCTTTCCGTATGGGTGCTGAAACACGGGAGGAGTTTGATGAGGCCATGGCGCCAGATACTTCGTATGGCGAGCTATTGGGGCATACGCTATATTTCTATACCAAAGATGTCGGAAAATCGGTGTCTTATACTGCCCCTGCTTTTGCGATGGATGTAACCAAGAAAATACCAAGATTCAAAAATTTCAATGCCAGAGAGCATGGATGCAAGCTGTGGTGGGTGGAGTACGGCGGGCGTTTAGATACCGTACACGATACCGAAGAAATCAAGTGGGAACTTTGGAAAGTCATCTATGGCGTATGGGATTATATCAAAAATTCCGGACAATTTCCCGAAGCCGATACCTTGACATTGGAATGGGTTGGAATGGTTCCCGGAAAAAGAGAAAGCCGCCGGTTTGAAGGCGATTATATCCTGACACAACAGGATGTGGTCCAGCAGCGTCAACATCCGGATGCTGTTGCCTACGGCGGGTGGTCCATTGATCTTCATCCTGCAGATGGCGTGTTTAGCGAGCGTCAGCCATGCAATCAATGGCATAGTAAAGGAGTATTTCAAATACCTTATCGTTGTTTATATAGTCATAACATCGAAAATCTCTTTTTAGCAGGTCGTCTTATCAGTGTATCCCATGTCGCATTTGGTGCTACTCGAGTAATGGCGACATGTGCCTACGTTGCACAAGCTGTGGCGATGGCCGCAAAACTATGTATTCAGCAGCAGCTTTTACCAAGAGAGATCAGTCAGCCAGGTTATATGAAGGAATTACAAAAAGAACTGCAGCGATCCGGTCAATATATCCCTGGTTTTCATTTAACCGATAGCAGGGATCTGGTACAGCAGGCCGAACTAACCTCTTCGAGCAACCTGCACTTTAAGGGATTCTCCAAAGAGAATATGCTGTGGAAACCCCTGATTATAGCTGCTGCACAACTTATTCCTGTTACTGCTGGTAGCTTGCCCATCTTTTTTTTGGATATTGAAGCCATGCAGACAACCGTGTTGGACGTGGAGCTGAGGGGTAGCGATCGGAAAGGTGGTTTCACGCCAGACCGAGAGCTGGCAAAAATACAAATTCGTATAAAGCCGGGCTTTCAGACATTAACGCTGGATTTTGGAGTGGAGATAAATGAGGATCAGTATATTTTCCTCACATTTCTCCAAAACGAGCATATTCGCTTGGCTTATGCCCGTCAACGGGTATCCGGATTACTATCCGTTTTTAATGGTGTGAACAAAGCTGTTTCAAACAATGGGAAACAGGTAGCCCTGCCGGGATCTGGAGTAGATTCTTTTGAATTTTGGACGCCACAACGTCGCCCTGAGGGACATAATCTCGCCATTCAGCTAACAGCGGGCCTATCGGTCTTTGGAGTCGAAAATGTGCGTAATGGCATAGACCGACCAACAATTCGTCCGAATGTCTGGGTCGCTGCTACTGACGATAAGCAGCCGATGATTTCAGTTAAATGGAAGCAGAAACAACGCATTAGAAGGATCGAAATTAATTTTGATACCGACTGGGATCATGCAATGGAATCTGTATTAATGACCCATCCTGAGACCGTTATGCCATTCTGTGTACGGAATTATAGCATTAAAGATGGAAATGGAAAGACCATTTATACGCAGCGGGACAACTTTCAGACCAGAAATGTGATTGAACTTCCGGAATCCTGTGTTACAGACCAGCTGATTATATCTCTTGAGCACCCTTCTGCGGAAGTGCCAGCAGCCATCTTTGCTATTAGATGTTATGTATAGTCTATAAAATGATAATATTCAGTAATTTAATATTTGATACAAGATGATAGATACAGTAGTTATAATCGTTTTTTCGGTATTCATAATGCTTGTCGGGATAAGCTTCTCACGAACCGGAAGAAACCTAAAGTCCTTTTTTGCTGGCGGTGAATCCGTGCCCTGGTTTATAGGAGGGATGTCCCTGTTCATGAGCTTTTTTTCAGCCGGAACTTTTGTGGCATGGGGCTCCATAGCCTATAGCCATGGCTGGGTAGCAATTACCATTCAGTGGACCATGTGTATAGGCGGACTGATAACAGGACTTTACCTAGCTCCTAAATGGAAGGCGACAGGAAATCTTACTGCAGCCGAGTTTATTAAGGAGCGTCTGGGGAGCGCTGTGCAGAAATGTTACATCTACGTCTTTATGGTCGTATCGGTATTTCTCAAAGGGTCGGTCTTGTATTCGGTGGCCAAACTTGTTTCCGAATCGTTGGACTATCCTTTGATACCCGTTACCATCGTTTTGGGGATCTTAATGATTGCTTATACGGCCATCGGAGGGTTGTGGGCAGTAATGGTTACAGATATTCTACAATTTGTTGTCCTGACAGCAGCGATCGTGATTGTCATTCCATTGGTTTTTGAGGAAGTTGGCGGTGTGCAGTCCTTCTTGGATAAAGTGCCGGATGATTTCTTCAATGTTGTCAACGGTGAGTATACTTGGGGGTTTATTGTAGCTTTTGCTTTATATCATATTTTTTATATTGGAGGTAATTGGACATTTGTACAGCGCTATACAAGTGTTGATACACCACGGTCAGCATCCAAAGTTGCTTATTTATTTGCTGCCTTATATATTGCTAGCCCGATTTTGTGGATGATACCGCCTATGGTTTACAAGGCGATCAATCCAGATTTGACCGGTTTAGCTACAGAGACGGCCTACATTATGGTTTGTAAGCAAGTTCTCCCTGCGGGATTACTTGGATTGATGCTTACGGGGATGTACTTCTCTACATCGGCATCCGCAAATACAGCCTTGAATGTTGTATCAGCTGTTTTTACAAATGATATCTATAAAGGAACTTTAAACCCGCAAGCATCAGAAAAAAAACTGATGTTTATCGCTCGTGCATCATCCTGGTTTTTTGGATTTTTTATGATTATTGTTGCACTGATTGTGCCTCTGATTGGAGGAATCGTAGAGTTTACTTTGAGTATAGGCGCCATTACAGGAGGACCGTTATTGGCACCGCCGATATGGGCCTTGTTCTCAAAGCGGTTGACAGGTAAGGCCACACTATATATAACTGCCATCAGTTTAAGCGTAAATCTTCTGTTTAAAATTGTTTTCCCTTTATTGATAGACTATAAACTTAGCAGAGCCAATGAGATGCTGCTTGGTGTTGTATTACCCTTTGTTTTATTGCTTTGTGTCGAACTTTATGCAAAGTCACGTGGACAGATAAGTTCAGAATACCTTTCGCTCAAACTAACTAAAGCCGCGCGCAAGGAAGCTATACAGCAAATAGATAAAGAAGAAGAGATCGCGTTAAAAAGCCAGAATAAATTTGGATTGAAAATGATTGCATTTTCGCTCACCTTTATTGCGTTGTTACTGTACGTATTGTGCTTTTTCTTTGCAGGCGGTTCTCCATTGGTTGGAGGAATTGCAACAGTAATACTTATCAGTGCGTTGATTCCATGGCGCGCAGCCAATAGAGTTTTTATAAATCGGGTTTAAATTGATGTTAATGTAGCAAGTTTTTTATAAGATCAATACTGAAAAATCTGTACATATTACTTGCAAAGCTTTGTTTTCTTAGTGTTTTTTAACTTTATATGCTTGTAAACCCGCTATTAAACAGTTAAATTGCTTAAAATTTATTGTCAATTAGAATATAAACATAAATAGGATGAAAAGAAATACTGCTTTTCTTTTAGGGATTTTAGCTTCTTGTGCATTGCCACAAGTGATTTCTGCTAAACCACTCGCAAAAGAATCTGTGCATTACGGACAAGAAGTTGAAGGAAAAGAATTGATCGGGCGCTGGGATATTGAAGTCGACGTCAACGGCACACCGGCACCTTCCTGGCTTGAAGTGAAATTATCAGGTTACAAAACTTTGGTAGGCCACTATGTAAGTACTTCAGGAAGTGCGCGGCCTGTTTCACAGGTCTTTTATGAAAATGGGAAGTTCAAATTTGCGATACCACCACAATGGGAAGGCGGAAAGATGAATCTCAGTGTAGAAGGCGAGATTTTAAACGGAATTTTGCAGGGAACCATAACAGAGCCAGATGGGAAAACACATCGCTTTAAAGGTGTACGTGCGCCTGAATTAAAACGGACAGCCACCGTAAAATGGGGGAAGCCGATCCAGCTTTTTAATGGAAAAGATCTCTCCGGATGGAAGGCCACCGGAAAAACCAATCAATGGATTGTGAAAAATGGTATATTAACCAGCCCTCAATCCGGTTCTAACCTCGTATCGGAACAAAAATTCGAAGATTTTAAACTACATGTAGAGTTCAAAATCCCTGCAGGAAGTAATAGTGGAGTTTATCTCAGAGGCCGCTATGAGGTGCAGATTGAGGACAGCCCAAAAGATGCGCATCCTAATGCAGTACTTTTTGCAGGAGTCTATGGCTTCCTGTCGGCAAATGAAATGGTGAATAAAGGAGCCGGTGAATGGCAGACCTATGATATTACATTGGTAGGGCGTCTGGTGACTGTTGTAGCCAATGGTAAAACAGTAATTAGTAATCAGGAGATCCCGGGCATTACCGGAGGCGCGCTAGATAGTAGGGAAGCTGAACCGGGACCAATCTATTTCCAGGGTGATCACGGGCCGGTTGAATTTCGTAAAGTGATCATTACACCAGCCATTAAATAATAGTGATATATATTTATTTTAGGAGAGACTATCTTTTTGGTAGTCTCTTTTAGATGCCGATCACAACTACCACGACGTCTTCGTTTTGGTAAGAGGTATAATACCGATCGATTGAACCGCTCTCTTTGTAGTCCTGTAGTTCCTTAAATATCATTTTTTTTAAAATACCCTTTCCTTTGCCGTGGATAAATTTGATTTCGTTCATTTCCCAGTAAATGGCAGCATCCAAATTGGATCTGAGAAAATCAATGGATTCTAGCATAAGTTCGTCAGCCGAGTAGTCTTCCCAATCTTCTAGGAAAGTATCTGCGTGTAGATCAACAATAGCGGGTGGTTTGCGCATGATTCAATATTTTACAATGCCGCAAATGTAAAATAAAACAATGACTTAATAGGTGAGGTCAGTAGCGAAATCAACTGCTTGAGCAAATTTTTCATGCCATTTTTTGATAATGGCTGCGATTTCATATTCCTCTTTTTCCGCATGGCTTAGCATGAGCAGTTCGAGCGATTGTATCAACTGATGATGATCTAGAAACAAACCATCGTAATCTCGGTAAGCTGAAACCGTTTCATGAATAAGCTGCAGGCTGTTGTGTCTGGTCACAATTGTCGCATGGCGGAAGGAAATACGATCCAGCAGCCATTCTTTTTGAAAATCAGATTCGATATGCCGATCACATGCCTGGTTAAACAAAATTTCAAATTCATCAACCTGATTTTTTAGGTCATGCAAAGTCGACTGGAGTTCCTCAAAAGTACTGATGATCCTTTCCTGTGTCTCCATATTTCTTGATATAATAGCCATGATATTTTACTTAAAGTTTATATAGTGTTGGTTATTAATATTTTAAATAAAAGCATGTAAGGTATATACAAATGGTTTGGAGAAATGTTTTCCTAACTTGAATAATAGACTAATAATAGCCATCAAGTCAAGCAAGATCAGTCGACGGGTAGCTATCTTTAAAAGATGGACAATTCTTGCGGTGCTTTAAAAGACAGTGTGTTTGCTGTCTATCAGAAAATAGGTAATTTGCTTTTTTTTTGCGTTATTCGCATTGCATAAAACAGGTTAAATATAGAATTGAATGAAGGAAACAGCAATCGGAAATTATCAATTAGAAATATGTTCCAATTCGGTGGCATCAGCAATTGAAGCAGTGCAAGGAGGAGCAACGCGCATTGAGTTTTGTCAAAATCTGGAGAATGGTGGTACAACCCCGTCTTTTGGTCAATTGAAATTGGTGCGCGAACTTGTTAAAATCGGGATTCACGTGCTGATCAGACCACGTGGGGGCGACTTTCTGTATACGGAAGAAGAGATGTTAGAGATGATCGCCGATATCGAACTCTGTAAGGAATTGGGTATGGATGGAGTCGTTATCGGTGTCTTAAATGCGGATGGGACCGTGGACAAGGTCAATACGAAGCGTTTGGTTGATGCTGCGCGGCCTATGCATGTAACATTTCACCGCGCTTTTGATCGTGTCCAAGATCCTTTTGGCGCATTGGAAGATGTCATTGCTTTAGGTATTGACCGTATCTTGACTTCGGGTTTGAGAAATTCAGCTTTTTCAGGTGTACCATTGCTCAAACAATTGATTGAACAGGCTGCTGGACGTATTGTTATTATGCCAGGTGCTGGAGTGGATGCTTCCAATATTAAGACGATCTTAGCGGAGACTGGAGCCATTGCGATCCATAGTTCAGCAAAGGAGAGCCAGCCATCAAAGATGAAATTTTCGCAGGATCAAGTGAGGGGTATGGATGAGGCGCAGTGGATGAGCTCAAAAGAAAAAGTCCACCAAATGGTAGACTTATTAAAAAGCCTTTAAAGTATAACTTTAAAGGCTGCTAATTTCTTTGTGCTTATTTAGCTTCTGCAGCTAATTGATTTAAGATAGCATCGTTTTTAACGATTTGGTTGCTTGCTTTCATTTTTGATCTAGTTCCTAACTCAACGTTAGTTCCTAATTTCAAGAACTGAACTTCAACACGTGAAACAGTTTTATTTCTTCTATCTTTTCTTTTTAAACGTGTAACTCCCATTTTGATAATA
>JAQZAZ010000020.1 GCA_029239355.1 Sphingobacterium sp. | reverse complement strand
TTTATATTTTTACCTAAGGCTTCTTGTTCCAGCGCAGCAACTTTACCTTCTTTTTTATAGAGATTGATTGCATTCTGATGCAAAAGAGCAACACCAGCACTATCATAGCCGCGATACTCAAGCCGCTTTAAGCCATCAATAAGAATTGGATAGGCCTCTTCCTGGCCTACATAACCAACGATTCCGCACATATAAGTTTAAGTTTAGTTTTAAAATAAGTGATTTCTGTTTTTGTTCTGTTTGTTTTGCTTTCCGCTGTTTCCAGCTTAAACTTGCCTACCTAGACAAAATATATGCCAAGTGTCCAAATGACACGTTAACAAATCGTGAAATATCTAAAAAAGCGAAGACCTTCTCTGTGGAGCAGAAAAGGTCTTCACGTGTATAAAAATTCTTTTATAATTTTTCGGAATTCGTTTCCTCTCCAACCTTTTCTTCTTTTGCTTCCTCAGTTTTGGACTGATTTTGTTGTTCTTCCGTTTTAGAGTGGTTTTGCAGTTCCTCAGTTTTAGATTGGTTACCCTCCAATTCTTCCGCTTTCACTCCTTTTGGATTGCTCCACAGTTTTTTCTTGTAAGCATCCAGTTTTTCCTCTACTTTCTTTCAAGCTCCTAGTAAACAGCTAGTATCCAAAATATTTCGACGAAAAATTATTGTTTATTCTTTTTAAGATTGTTCCTATAATTACACTAAATAATGTAATTAAAATCGTTAACAAAATCTGTACAAATACATTAGATATTACCGAATTCTCAAAAAAATTATATAAAATTGATTTTGAAATCATCACAAAAAACATATGAGAAAAGTATATTCCAAAAGACATTTCACCCAATATAACAAAAACGTTATTTTTTTTTAGATTCATTCTGAAAAAAAATAACACTATTATAATAGCCACTGAATACATAAACGATGATATTTTCACAGCAGAAACTGCATTATCCAAATCATCATAGATTTTTATAAGCATTAAAGAATGTATAAAAGAAATTACAATCATTAAAATTGCAAATATCGGAAAAACATTTTTTCCAAATGTCAGATCTTTATTTCGGACACAAATACCCAAAACCGGAAAAATTAACCATGTAGTAAAAGATCCAGCGTAAACATACAGTGGCAAATATATTTTTAATCCATAACGTAAATATTCAATTATTAAACAAGACCCAATACTAATTAAAAAGCTAAGTATTACCCCTTTATTTGAATTTGCTAATGTTCTTAAAACAGGAAGTATAATGTAATACTGGCATATTAATAAGATATAATAAAACGGTGCCGCAGCTTGAAATGTTATAAATTTATATAATATTTTACCGATTGGCACCCCCTGAAAAAACATAATTCCTGAATAAAAACAACTCCAAACTACAAATGGGAGTAACACTCTGGGGAGTTGTTTTTTATAAAAAACGAAGTATTCCTCTATGCCATTAAAAGATTTAACACCCATAAAATAACCAGAGATAAACAAAAAAAGTGGTACAGCAAAATTGGCTATTTGACGAAGAAAAATACTCATCTTAATATTAAAAGGACTACTCCCATCAATATAGCCTAAACTATTAACATGTATGAAAACTACGAATATTATTGCTATTCCACGAAGAACATCAAAACTTAAATCTCTATTTGTCATTATCAATCGTTTGGTGAACTTTCAAATCTAATAATCTTTTCTGTAAAAAAACTTGTCTCTTGATGAAAACATTGGATATTTTATATAATATTGAACATCTTGAAAGAGTACTTGATCCTTATAGTTCATTGAAAAAGAATTATATAAGAAAGCTACCTTATAATTACAGTATTCAACTGACATACCTTAAAACACTTGATATCCTATAGTATAAGACTCTGGCAATTTTGTGATTCGATTCGGCTCCAATAGAATGTTTCGTTCCTAATAGTCCTCAGACTTTAAAGCAAGCCACCGGAACCGATCTTTAAAATGAATACATCTGTGACATAAATTCCGAGTCGAAAACATGCCTCTCTATCCGAGAAATAATTAAACTAAAGACTATCAAAATTTAAAATTCAAGAAATTTTAAGGTAAATAATGAGTCATCTATACATATGGAAAAACAAAAATTTTTGTACCGCCAAATTCTCCGAACGTCTATGTGAATTTTTAACGCCTTTTAGACATGGTCCTCATGAAGCCATAGATTTACCTATAATCGACACATTTTTTAAGTGTTTAGGGGGTAGGAAGCGATAAACATAAAAAGCAAAGACCTTTTCTGCGGAGCAGAAAAGGTCTTTGCTTACTTAAATTCTTTTATAATTTTTCGGAATTTGTTTCTTCTTCGACCTTCTCTTCTTTTACTTCTTCCGTCTTGGATTGGTTTTGCTGTTCTTCCATTTGGGACTGATTTTGCTGCTGCGTTTTCGATTGGTTACCCTCCAATTCTTCCGCTTTCACTCCTTTTGGATTGCTCCACAGTTTTTTCTTGTAGGCATCCAGTTTTTCCTCTACTTTCTTACCATCCAATTGTTGTGCGCCATTTTCACCTTCCTTTACATTTTGTAACATTCCCGGCGATGATTCACGAACAATTGTACTTGCAAATTTATTCTGCACAAAAAAGTCATCCATCGTCATATCATAAAGCCCTTTATCCGGATCAGAAATATCGACTTGAACCAGACTATAGCGCAACTGTGGAAAATACAGCCAAAAGGCGGGCGTAGATCCTACCGATTCCGCCAATTCCGCGGATGTGGTGATATTCATTAAGGGAGCAACACCGATAATACGAGTCTCCAATCTACTGCGCTGTTTGTCAAAAAAGATATCCTCTTTCACACGAAATTTGGTTACACGGGCAGGGTCAAATTCATTGAGCGCCATTTTGGAGTCAATCTGATTCCCCTCATCATCAAAGATAGGAACCAACACACTATCCGCAAAACGAGCCATACCCTCTTGCGCACTTAACCGTCCTTTAAAGGAGTCATCGTCAGGGCTGTATAATGAAAGTTTCCCTTTTTCAATCGCTTTCATCACAACTTCTATTAGGGAATTGCCTGGGATAGCTAATATACTATTCTTTTCATCCTTTAGATCGATATCACGCCATACGCGCTTATAGAAGCGGATATTTTTCTTGTTCACCTCAGGATAAGCGAAAGGTACTGCGTCTTCCATGTTATTGGCCTGATAAAATCCATCCGTCGTTGGAATCGTATCAGGATTAATTTCTCCTGATTCAATCGGCATGGCCGAAATCACATTATTTAAGGTATCCTGATTTCTAGGAACTGTATCTATTGTCGTCTCTTGCTGAGCGAACAACAACCCAACGACCAAAGTCATGGAAGCTGTCATTACTGTTTTCATTTTCATCGTAATCGTGTTTATATTTTACAGCCAAGATTAATATTTACGTGTTTTACTTTGCACGGTCGGCATTTCGAATGCAGACATTACACAACGAAACCCGATATAAGAATGCGGTTCGTAATCTACCGAATAATTACGGGTCTCACTATTCAGCTGCTCTCCATTGTCTTTCCATGAACCACCACGCACGACTTTTCGTTTAAGCGCGTCACCATCCTTCGCGTCAGCATCATACAATAACGCAGGATTAAGGTCATTGACAAATACAACCGCAGATGGGCTATAAGCATCCAATGTCCATTCAGAAACATTTCCAGCCATATTGTACACGCCAAAAGCATTCGGCATATAAGATTTAACAGGCAACGTGAATGTTGCACCATCCCTTGAATATGTACCTTCGCCCTGTTTGAAATTGACCGCTAGTTTCTTTTTACCTTCCGTACCATCTATGGTCATACGGGAACCCGCTATCGTATCCTGCGGATCTAATTTTCCCGAAGCTGCATATTGCCATTGTGCTTCAGTAGGCAAGCTCAAGCTTAATTGATAACCATTAAGGTAAGAGTTTTTCAACACTGTAGCAGCCATTTCGCTTGCACGCCAATCCGTGAAGGCACGGGCTTGTCTCCATGTTACACCTACAACAGGATAGTAATCAAAAGATGGATGTGTAAAATAATTCGCATCCAAAGAAGCTAGCTGTGCGTTCGGAAAATCTTTTGTCCAGATATCTTCTACAGGCATTACCGCAACGGAGTCCGTCACATAGCCCTTTTTTATATTACCCTTTGACTGTAAATAAGAGAAGCGATACTTAATTACTTCTGGATTGAGCGCGCGTCTATTGCCCCGCATTTCCAACATTGGCGCAAGGCGTTCTTGGATACTTGGATCATTGCTCTTCCATAATGGCGATACCTTTTTGACTTTCGCCCAGTTGATTCTTCGCTGTCCCACCTGTTCGCCGGCTATCTCTAAAAAGTATTGATCATCCTGTAGATAATCTGTCACTGCAACCGAGTCAGCTACCCAATTGACAAATTCGCGGTACTGTTTATTAGTTACTTCAGCCTCATCAATAAAAAAAGCACTTACACTCACATTTTTCCCCACGTTACCACTATCCAAGGATCCTTTAAAAAGGATTGTTCCAGAGGGGATATAGACCATTCCAGGAGGCGCGGGCAACTTACCACCGCGGAAAGCGTTTACTTTAGGCGCTTTATAGATTGCTGAGTTAGATTTACATGCTGAGAAACCAATCAAGAGTGTGAGTGCACCGAAAGCCAGCATACGATTTCTATAGACCTGTTTTATTAAATTTATCATTATTCGTTAATTAAATTAGGTTGTGCGATTCGCTTATTTCCGATTGAAAAGTGCATATTTTACGCCCAAAGACACGAAACCATATTGATCGTTATTTTTGTTCTTGATACCGTCGAGATTATCGTTGGTTGTCAAAGTATGCTGATAATTGACATTGATAGCCCATTGCGGGCCATATAAGGTTCGACCAAAGGGAATGTCTACCCCAACATTTAGAGGAACCACAAAATGAATTTCACCTAAATCTTCAGAAAATTCTCCACCTTGATTAATAATTCCATCAGCATACATTGGATCAATATTTCGTTTTATACGATTTTTTACTAGCCCAGCCCCTGCACCAACATAAACATTGGAGAGTATACGTGAGAATGTGTTGCTTTGAAGCGTATAATAACTGTAATTGTCTGCATGTCCCATAAACTGGCCTAGACGGACTTTACCATTTAAGTTTCCAGCAAAATATCGATTTTCAAAATCGCTATTGTACCCATTGCCACTCAACGTACCTTTTTCCCCACGTAAACCAATTGATATAAAGGGATTGATCAGGTAATCTGCTTCACCATAAAACGCAAATTTAGCTTCTACATTCGCCAAATCTGTTAAATTATAAGCTACACCAGCACCCGCACCCAAACTAACAGGCTTCGAAAATTGTGCTGAAACAGTTCCTATTCCCAGGCAAACAAGCACGAAAAAAGAGCAAAATATTTTTTTTGTCATAGTACGTTGATTAGTATTAAAAATATTACAATCATAACGAATCGTAATAAAATTTATTATAAAAATAAAACCCCAAATCGAGCATTCGACTTGGGGTTAAACAACAATAAGGCCAAAATCCACTATATCATAGATCTATTTAATATTTAAACGGTTTTTAACGTGTTACATTGCCATATAACTATAACCATAATGTCAAGCAAATCCACATCATTCGTTACCGCAACGATTTTGTCAATTTTCACTTCAACATAGAGATCTCAGAATTGGAGTAACATTTGTACAGATAGTTAAAATACGAAAAACCTTTTTGCTCCACATAGATCTAAACGACATTAGTCATAAAATATATCTCCCTCACTAAAATGTAAAGCAATAAAAATGAGCATTAAAGCTGCTTTTTGATGAGTGCGATATCAGGCTAGGTACACCGAAAAGGAACATAATTCTCAATTCAAAAAAAACAAATTGGGACATTGTTTTCTCAAATATGCAATCTGTTCATTGAGGTAATTATGCCAAAGTTTCAAGACTAGGGTATTGACAAAAATATATCTCTAAGAAATATCAACAATTTAAAACTAGCACCATTTAAAAGCAATTTTGAACGTGCAAAAGTGAGGAATAAGATTTGCTGAACATTTTTTAATATCGATCACTTAACAACGTATTTCCTCAATAATATTTTTTATCATCTTGTAATATCACCACTACAATAAACAATTAATGGATCGTAATTGGCAAAAAAAAGAAAACACTATCTCATAATTCCTTATCTTAGTAAAAAACATTTTATAGATTAGAAATCTTAATGAACGATCAACTAAAGAATATATTTTTTCAATTGTTACGTATTGGACTCTGGGGGGAGGGTAAACTCATTTTGGAACGATCTCTCACATTGAACGATTGGACTATAATACGACAATATGCAATTAACCAAACAGTTGAGGGGATTATTTATGATAGTTTTCTTTTTTTAGAAGAACAACAGCTTCCACCGCAGGTGCTCCGATTTAAATGGGCCGTACGGATGGACCAAATCGAGAGGCATAATGAAAAGATGAATCAAGTAATTGCTGAGCAATTTAATCTTTTTAGTGGGATGGGTATGAGTCCAATATTACAAAAGGGACAGGGAGTAGCTTCCTATTACCGTAATCCAAACCATCGAATAAGTGGCGATATCGATTGGTGTTTTGAAGCTGATGGCTATAAGCAAGCGCGTAATTTTTTAAAGGCTAAACACCCAAGCTTTGAAGACACTGCCGGTTTCAGTCTACATTATTACTGGAAAGGGATTCATGTTGAGCATCATAAGAAAATATTTGACTTTCGAAGTCCGTTAAGGGTGAGATATCTACGTAAGCTCTTATCAGAATATGCGAGCCAGAAAGAAAAAGTGATAATTAACGGTGTCCCTGTCCAATTAATAGCACCTGAGCTGCAGCTCCTTCAAGTCAATATACACATCTTGAAACATTTAATCACCTATGGGATCGGGCTTCGTCAATTTTGTGATTCCGCACGTATGTACCATAGTCTACATTCTAGAACAGACTCAAAAGCTCTGGCTCAAATTTATAAAAAGACGGGAATATTCAAATGGACAAATTTATTACACAAGGTACTTGTAGAATATTTAGGTCTTCCTGATAATATTCTCCCATTCCCATATCCAGAAACGACCAATGTAGATTGGATGATAGATGAAGTTTGGTATTCTGGCAATTTCGGCTATGAGGATGAGCGATTTAAAAACGGTCAGCATTCTAAGTTTTTCCATCGCCCAGACTCCGCTAAAAGGCTGTGGCTCAATTTTAAACGTTATGTTCGATACGCTCCAGAAGAAGCAATTGCTTTTCCTATCATTCAAGCCTATTCCAAATTTTTGGGAAAAGATTCCGACTAAATTTTAATGACGCTAAAAATTAGCATATCTTTAAAAAGTAATTATCCGTCAATGACTTTCTTGACAAGTATACCCCAGTTAGATAAAAGTGACCTCCCCAAAAAAACTAAAATATCTAATAGTAGAGAATTAAAAAACCCAAACCGAAGTACGATTTGGGTATAGATTCTCAATGAATTATTTTATATTCAGACGGTTTCTTAAGTCTTGCCATACTTTTTCAAAATTCATTTTCTTTTTCTTACCTCCATCTCCATAACCATAGCCATAACCATAACCATAACCATAACCACGGGCAAAATCCACATCGTTAACTACAACAGCAAGATTTTTCAACTTCCCATCGACATACAGCTCACGCGGTACTTGGAGTAGACGCTTGTCTAAATAATTCGCACGAGAAACATATAAAGTTAAGTCTGCATTATGAGCAATTAATAAAGTATCAGTCACTAAGCTCACTGGAGCTGTATCTACTAAAATATAGTCGTAATGATTTCTTGTATACTTAATAACATCATCAAAGTGACCGTTCATTAACAATTCAGCAGGATTTGGTGCAATATATCCAGAATAGATTACATCAAAATCGTAGTTACCTGGCTTCTTAATAATAATATTATCCACATTCATATCGGGATTAATCAAAAATTGTGTAATCCCTACATTAGTATGCTGCAAATGTGAAAGCCCAAGGTAATCCAAAACCTTAGGACTACGAATATCTGCGCCAATCAGCAGTACCTTCCTACCTGACATTGATAAAATCTGTGCCAAATTTGTTGTCACAAAGGATTTCCCTTCTCCAGAAATTGTTGAAGTAACAAACACAACTTTCGATGTATCTTTTTGATCTGCTCCAAACATAAAGTTCATATTCGTCCTTAATATCCGAAACGCTTCTGCTAAGGATGAACGATCGTTTAAGTGAACGATTGTGTCTTCTGCAGTTGGAATTTCCCCCACAACCGGCGCCTTAACAATATCTTCAATATCTTTCCGCGAATGCATTTTGTTATCCAAAAGAAATTTCAAATATAGAATCGCAAAAGGTATAACAAAGCCCATAACTAGCGCAAGAACTAAAACTATTGCTTTACGAGGAGAAACGGGAACACCATTCCCATAAGCTGCATCAATGATTTTTAAATTATCAGGTGTTGCTGCCGCTTTGACTTCACTTTCTTCCCGTTTTTGCAAAAGCAAGAGATACAATGATTCTACAATTTGCTGTTGTCGTGATATCTTTTTAAACCCTTGCTCTTGATTAGGAATAGAATTTATGCGAGCTTTAATCTCATTAGATTTTTGTTGTATACTATTTAAAGCTAGTTGAGTCACCTTTTGATAATTTGCCAACGATTGACGAATATTCCCAGAGCTTTCAGCAATATTCTCGTTAAGAGCCATCACGGCAGGATTTTGATCCGAAGCAGACTTTAATAAATCGTCTCTCTCCAAAATCAACTTATTATATGCCTCAATAGATGAAGTTATCGAAATATCTTGAAGACCAATATTAGACGGCAACAACTTACCAACCTCTTGGTTTTTAAGATAATCATTCATATGATCTATCAATGCCAATTGAGTTCGATATTCCAAGACCTTTTTATCATTGTCAGACGCATTATTTAAAAAAACACCTGCCTCAGTTGCCATATCTACCATAGAATTAGCCGATTTAAATTCAGCAGCATCTTGGTCTGCACCTGAAAGATCTTGAGAAATAAGCATCAAACGTTTATTAATAAAATCTGAAGTGGTACGAGTAGTTCGTAACTTATCGCTCGTTAAATCTGTATTATAAATATCCACCAACGTGTTCAAGACCAATTCTGCCTTTTTACCCAAAGTCGAAACTATTGCAAAATTAACAATATATGACTGCATCTCTTTTCCCGGTGTAATAGAAATTGAAGAAAGTATATTATCTATTGCCCAGTTCTTGGGTATCACCGAAATCTCATAAATAGCATCCAAATCAATTTTATTGGTACTATTCCGTTTAAAAGCAACTAAATTTTTTCCGATCTTAATGCTTTTCTCAAAACCACCAATCACTTTTTCATTTGTTACTAAATTTATTATTTGCAGCCTTTTATTATCAAGAAACTTTACTTTTATCTGAATATTTGTTGTATCCTGGTCGCCATATGGTTGGATAAAAAAAGGCATATCTGATTCCAACATTTCTGTAGAACGAATCTTACCGTTTACTAAATAAGTAACATTTAAATGATGCTTCTCGACAACCTTTCTCATTAAACGACGAGATGCAAGAACCTCTATTTGATCTGTAACAAATGACATCCTATTACCACCGAAGCCCATACCACCTGCCAACTCTGAGATACCAGCAAGCTCTCCAGCAGAAGCACTACGTTCGTCTTTTAGTAGTATTTTTGCAGTCGTATTATAAGTTTTTTGAGCATAACGTAGATATACAACTGCAATCCCCAAAATAAGTACTACCGATAATACAAACCACTTCCAATAAAAAATATATTGTTCGAAAAGTTGACGAAAATTTATCTTATTCTCTTGATCCTCTATAATTTGTTTGTTCCCCTGTTCCATGGTAAAAGACGGATATTCGTTAACGAGTTAATACTGAAATTACGGTAATTAACAAGCTAGCTACCGATATAATTATATTTGAATTTGCACCTAACTTTGAATTATTCACTTGGGCCTTATTAGGTTCCACGTATATGACGTCATTTTGTGCCAAATAATAATATGGAGAATTTAGGGTACTCTGTTTGGTCAGATCTAAATGGTGAATCTTTTTTTCCCCATCTATTTCACGAATTAACATCACATTATGCCGGAGTCCTCTGATTGTCAAATCTCCGGCCATTCCTAACGCCTCTAAAATTGTTATTCGTTCAGTTGGTATGATAAATGAACCAGGGCGTGACACTTCGCCTAATACAGATATACGGAAATTATTAAAATTTATATTCACTCCTGGCTCTTTAATATATTCTCCTAAGGCCGACCTTAATTTCTCAATAGCTTGGACTCTCGTCAGTCCTGCCACGTGAACAGGACCTAAAATTGGCAAAGTAATATCTCCTTGTTTATCCACTGTATATGTTGGACGAAGAGCCAAATCCGCTTGTTGGCTAAAATTGCCTGATGTCATTGAATTAACTGGATTAAAAGGTGCAGTAACTTTCGGATCTGCGGCAGTAACAACAATGGTTAAAATATCGTTAACCTGAATTTTAGGAACATATTGTTCATATAATGTATTAATCTGACTAGAGTCTTGTTGAAAATATACCATGTTCTTGCGTGATCCACAAGAACTAAGGACCGCTAGAATTGCGGTTAACAAAACTAGGAAAATACTATACTTTGAAAATAATCGCATTCGTTGTTTAATTATAAATTGACTTCGTATTGCTGACAAAAATATACTTTTTTTCGTTCAAAACGACAATTTTGAGACGATTTAATAAAACCGTCTCACAAAAGCAATATCTATGCCTAAATTAAATTTTATTCGGTAGTGCTTTCAACAACTTACATAGGTCTTTGAAAAACCTTAAAGAAATAATCAAAACCTAAATTTAAGTACGACTTGGATATTAAGCTTAGTTAATGAGAACAAATAGACAACCGGCATTATGTTTTTTAAAAGCTAGTTGTCTATTTATTTATTTATCAAATTTCCGTTCAATCGCAGATTTAATGCGCTCTTTTTCAGTTGGGGTTAAGTTAGAACCTGATGGCAAACAAAGTCCCATATTAAATAATTCTTCTGCAATATTACCACCATAATATGGTGAGTTTTGGAATATAGGTTGCAAATGCATTGGTTTCCATAACGGTCGCGATTCTATATTTTCAACCAATAATGCTTGGCGTAAATCTTCGCGTGAAATTCCGGTTTTATTCTCATCAATTGTTATGGCTGTTAACCAATGGTTGGAATAAAAATCTCCATTATCTTCTGTCAAAATTTTAACTCCATCAATTTTAGCAAATAAATTCCCATAAAATTTAGTCATAGCTCGTCGGGATTCGATACGGTTCTTCAATACTTCCATTTGGCCACGCCCAATCCCTGCACAAATATTAGACATCCGATAGTTGTAACCGATATGTGAATGTTGATAATGGGGAGCATTATCACGCGCTTGAGTAGATAAAAATACGGCTTTGTCTTTATCTTCTTTTGTATGACAGACCAAAGCTCCCCCTCCCGAAGTAGTAATAATCTTATTTCCATTAAAACTTAAAACACCAAATCGACCAAAAGTACCACAAAACCTTCCTTTGTAAGTTGACCCAAGTGCTTCTGCTGCATCTTCAATAATAGGTATCTCAAATTCATTAGCTATAGCAATAATTTCATCCATTTTTGCTGGCATACCATATAGGTGAACAACTATAATCGCTTTAGGTTTCTTTCCTTTCGATAAGCGGTCAGAAATTGCTTCTCTTAAATAAAGTGGGCACATATTCCAAGTTGTCGATTCAGAATCAACAAAAACAGGGGTCGCTCCCTGATAGGCAATAGGATTAGCAGAGGCTGAGAAAGTCATAGATTGACAGATAACTTCATCTCCATATCCTACACCGCATTCAATTAATGCTAAGTGTAAGGCCGCTGTACCTGCAGATAAAGCAACCACTTTTACTTCTGCTTTCAAGAATGCCTCTAAATCCTCTTCAAACCCATTTACGTTGGGTCCTAAAGGTGCTATCCAATTAGCATCAAACGCTTCTTGCACATATTTCTTTTCATTCCCCCCCATATGAGGAGAAGACAGCCAAATTTTGTCTTCCATGACTTCAGTATAAATTTGATATTATTTTTTGTTATCTTGAATTTCAATAATACGTCCCGGATTGCCAACCACAGTTGCACCACTAGGAACATTTCTTATAATAACGGATCCTGCACCTATTGTACACCACTCACCAATTTCAATCCCCTGTATTACACAGGCTCCTATACCAATATGTGTACCTTCTCCTACTCTAACACTACCCGCTAAAGCTACGTTTGGTGACAAATGAACATAATCTCCAATGATACAATCATGATCTATTGAAGCATTTGTATTTATAATACAATGTTTCCCAATAGTAACATCCGTATTAGCAGTTACTCCTGCCATAATAACTGTCCCTTCTCCGATCAAAGCCCGCTTAGAGATATTAGAGGATAAATGTATTAGCGAAACAAACAATTGGTTAAGATTATTAGCCAATTGTTTCCTTACAGCATTATTCCCGACTGCTATAACACATTGTTCTTCATTGTTTATCTTTGATAGAACAGGGTAATTCCAAACAGCCCTTTTTGTAGCATAATCTTCTACAAAAATAAGTTCTTCGAAACCATTCTGCTCAGCTATTTCAGCGATAACTTTAGCATGGCCGCCAGCTCCATAAAGATAAATTTTACTCATTTTCATTTCCTTTAAAGACGTTCATAGTAGCTTGCCCCTCCGCGGAGATTCCTTCTCGAATAAACACTTTCTTTATTGTTAGAAAGAAAATCTTTATATCTAGCTTGAAAGAAAGGTTCTCAACGTACCAAACATCGTAATCGAACTTTTGTTTCCAAGAAATTGCATTACGACCATTTACCTGAGCCCAACCAGTTATACCTGGTTTTACATCGTGCCTTCGCTTTTGCTGATCATTGTATAAAGGCAAATATTGCACTAACAATGGACGGGGACCAATCAAGGACATATCACCTTTTAACACATTTATTAATTGTGGAATTTCATCTAGCGAAGTCTTACGCACTATAGCTCCAATATTAGTAAGCCTTTCAGCATCTGATAATAGTTCGCCATTAGTGTTTCTTTTATCGTTCATTGTCTTAAACTTCACTATCTTGAAAATAGCTCCTTTATGGCCTGGGCGCGCCTGAAAAAAGAACGGTGTTCCTCTATTTGAGATGAAAAGACCAATCGCTACAACAATAAATATTGGGGAAATTAAAACCAAACCAAAGAATGCTATCATAAAATCAATCAATCTTTTCAGAAATAACTTATACATTTTTCTCTTTTATTTGTTCAATTGCCATATTATATTCTTTCAAAATTTCTTCCCAGACGATATTTTGCTCATATCTAGCTATAATCATTGGTCGGGCATTTTGCTTTAATAAGTAGAGTAGATCTTTTCTGAGTATTACTTTTTTCATCGCCTGAGCTAAAGCCAAACTACTTTTAGGGGGCACAATCAGACCGTTTGTCCCTTCAATAATAATTTCGTTACAACCATTAATATCTGAAACAATGCTTGCTAATCCCATTGCTCCAGCCTGCATCACAACGTTTGGGAACCCTTCTCGATAACTTGGAAAAACCAAAACGTCTGATATAGCAAAGTATGGTCGTACATCTCGTTGAAAGCCAACCGAAATAATTGAATTATTATTCTCAATCTCTTTTAAGGTCTCTACCGATAAGGGGTCCAAATCCGATTCTAATTCTCCGACAAGTAAAAGTTTCGCATTAAATTCTGAATTATCCTGAATTTTAAGAAAGGCAGTTATTAACTCATTAATTCCTTTATCGCCTACAATTCTTCCAACGAAAATAAAGACAAAATCCACTTTTCGAATACCAAGTCGTGCATTTAACTCATCACGCACAACTTGTGTTACCGCATCTGGATTAAAAAATTCTGTATTAATACCATTTGAAGAACCATTACCAATTACCTTTAATTTGTCTAGATTAACAAATTTATTTTCTAAAATGAAATCAAATAGTCCTCTAGAATTAGGATAAACATGTGTCGCACATCTATAAGTAATTTTTTCCACCAAATTTAGTATTATTCTTTTAACACCTCTTGCTTCCATAAGTGGTAATCCGGCAACGGTGTGCATACGAATAGGTATACCGGCCAATAAAGACGCAATCATACCAATAACTCCTGCTTTCGGAGTGTGGGTATGTACAATCATAGGTTTATTTCTCCTAAGAAGTCTATACATATTCCATAAAGATCTAATATCCTTTATTGGTGTAATCTCTCTTGACATCTTGACAGATGAAACTTTGATCCCTTCAATTTCAGCAACTAAATCTAACTCAGAACTAGGACTTGATACAGCTTTTATTTCAAAATATTTTGACATATATCTAAGCTGCCCTTTCAAAAGTACTCTAAGAGATATCGGTACCGTTGTTATACGAATGATTGTATGTTTTTTCATAAGTTTATTTCGAAACTAGTAAATCTGAATGACCTAATATGCCCATTTTTTGGAGCTAGAATATGTAACTATGAAAAGTTTCTAGAGGAACAGCTAAAAAGCCTTCAAAAGCACCGTTATAGTATAAATAAAAATTTACCAAAACCATAAATATAAAAACGAAAATATCACTAGTCTTAAATTTTGAGAAAAGGGAGATAATTATGAATGGAGCAAATGTTCCAATTATTCTTCCAGAAATCGGAGTAAAAAAATAACCCGTAACATATATTATCAACCCAACTATTGATATCTTATAACTCAATTTAGAAAATCTATCTGTTTCATTCTCTCCTTTAAATAACAAGAAATATATCAATACACTCAACCAAAATAAAAAAGCTCCACCACTAGATGAATATTCAAAATCCTGATAATCCTGTTTTGTTTCTAAAAATTTGCTGGCTACAAAAAATGAAATGGAAAATATCAAGCCGAATAAAATTAAATAAGTTAATCGTATCGACTTTCTAACTTTTACTTTATTATCCAGAAACCAGTCCATCAAATAAAAAAGTAAGAATATATAAAAAGAATTGTGTATTAAGCCACAAAATGCAATAAGTAAAAAGACCTGCACTTCTTTTTTAGTGGAGGGAAGTGTCAGTAACAATAAAGCCATTCCCAATCCTTGTCGTATAGTCACCAATTGCATTCCTAGAGCTTGAGTTTGAATAAATAAAAAAAAGACAGCAAGTAAACCAAATACAAAATATCTTGTTCGATAAAAACAAAAGAAACAAAGGGAGAACGTTATAAAAAAAACAAAAATTTTTACAGAGAATTCTGGATTATTGAATAAACCTAGAGTCCATTTATTAAAGAGCAAAAATAGTGGCTCAAAAAATATGTATCCTTTAGCCTTTGCAATATTGATATAAATGTCTGGATAAGTTGCGTAACTAATATAGTTCACCCGATCTCTATAGAGAAGCGCTGGAAGATCATAGAGCCAAATTGCATAGAACCAACCAAAAATAGTACTGTATATAAACTTTACTAATAACTCAAATTGAGATTTTAACATATAATCCTATAATTGTTTCAGACTAACTAATCGATGACAATACCATTTAGGGAGCCGGACGTCTTAAAACCTAAAGCTTTATTTTTCTTCTTTATTGAAACCTTTAAACCTTCCAAATTAGATTTATCAAAAACTCTAAAATTAATTTTATTATTTATACCCTCTACATTAATCAACTCTAAATAACCTCCTAATTTATTAAAACTTCTTGCTCTTTTATTTGCCGGGACGACATTCATGATACCTATTGCAACAGTACCTCCTCTATCAATATGATTCTCCAAGCGTATCGATGTATTATTGTTTCCACCGTTCAGATTATTTAAGCAAAAGAAAACCCCTTGATGAAAATTATTAAATGTATAAATATTTTTCATGTTAATATTTATTAGCTTATTATCGTTACGATTTGGTTCTAAATCAATTCCAGCCTGAGGGTTGGTTCCATTAGTATTAGACAAAATAATGTTTGAAATATAAAGCCCATCAGCACTTATGACAGAAATGCCATTCCTTCTATTATTATCTATTATTCCGTTACTAATCGTAATATTATGACTAGCGATCCCATTAGATTCTCCTAAATAGATACCATCACCCCAACAATCACGAATGTTCGCATTTATAACTTTTACGTTAGAAGAAGAAATAATAGATATCCCCATTCCCCACTCACCTTTTTTATTAAGATGTTTGGTTCTGTCCCCCACAACTTTAGCAGAAAATATTTTCACATTTTTTTTGCTATGTATTCTTATAATTTCATAGTTGGGTTTTGAGGATGGCTTCAAGTATATAATTGAGCCTCTATTGAAAAGTATATTACGATTGCTTTTTATTTCCAACCCTTTGTCATTAATTAAGATAGGAAAGTTCGGCATTAACAAATAAGAATTCTCGTCAATAGCTTTTTGAATGTAGCTCGTATAATCCACACTCCCATTTTTAACAAATTGTTTAGGAAGATAAGTAGTCGCATCTACATAGACATTACTGCTTTTTAAAATATTGAACTGTTTAAGTTCATCATAATTTTGAACAAAAGAAGGGATATTACCTATTTTTTTATAGCTGAATGTTTGAGCAAAAGATGTTTTAGCTATAAAAAAAGTGCAAAAGTATACACACCACGTCACATAAAAATTTAATTTACCTTTTCTCATTTTCATAAACAAAAATATATTTATCAACCATTATTTCAATAGAGAAATCCATCGCACGTTTATAACATTTTTCAGCAATACTGTCATAATGATTTTTGTCGTTAATCAATTCCAAAATACGCATTGCTAAATCTTTTTCATTACCTCGCTCAAAAAGTATTCCATGCCCGGCAACAATCTCATTGAGCCCCTTTATATTTGATGCTAGAACAGGTTTTTTACACGCCATACCTTCCACAATCGCCAATCCAAATCCTTCATTTTTTGATGATAACACAACAATATCGGAAGCATTCAATAAACTAGAAATATCTGATCTAAGTCCCAAAAAAAGAACACGTTCTTCCAACTTTAATTTTTTTACTTGGGCAACCCTACTCTCTTTCAATGGACCTTCACCCACTAGTAAAAGTTTAACGAATTTAGGCAAAAATAATAAAGAATTAATCAAAGTTTCATGATCTTTTTGTACTCGGAAGCTAGAGACCTGGATTAATATTTTATCATTACTATCTTGATTATCAAAAAACTGAACTGTATTTGCTCGAAAGGATTTATCAGTAAACTTCGAAATATCTATTCCATTGTTTATAACCTTCATTTTTTGATGATTACCAAGATGCTCCGCCAAGTTGTCTAACGTCGCATTTGATATACATCCAATAAAACTCAATCTTCGATAGACAAAACGATCAATCACTTTAAAAACTTTTGAATGTCTCCTATTATTATCCGTACTGTGTTCTGTATAAATAATTGGAACATTGATAAAATATAGAATCTTTGCGAAAACCGCCCAGTATAAAGCTGGAAAAAGGTGAACATGGATTACGTCATAACCTTTCATAAGCCTCCCCATTTTAAGTACTAAAAAAGGGTTATAAATAGACTTATCTGATAAAAATGTAACTTTACCATTACTTTCTTTTTCAAGTTGAGATCTAAATATCGAATTTTCATCCTTTAAAACTAAAACATCTACTTTACATCCCTTTTTCTGATAAATTGGTACAGAGTCAACTATTAAACGTTCGGCTCCTCCAGTACTTAAAGAGGTTATGATGTGCAAAACTTTCATAAAGTAATCAATTGCTCCTTCCATTGAGAAGATATATAATCAATCCCATACTTGGCGACTTCCTTTTTAGCATTTTTACTCATTAAAACTCTTAAATTCTCATTAACAGTCAAATGATATAATTTATCCACAAAATCGCTCTCATCTTCATCCTTTACCAGATATCCCGACCCTGAAGAGATGACATCCGAAGGTCCCGTCAAGCAATCGTAAGAAATAATTGGAAGGCCAAAGGATTGGGCCTCTATTAACGTCATTGGTAACCCCTCAAAGCGAGAAGTCATTGCCAATAAAGATGCTTTTTCATAATAATCACTAATTTTCGATGTATTAGGAATAAACTCAACATTATTATGAAGCGATTTAGAAGAAACAATTTCTTCAAGCAATTCTTTATCTGGACCACTCCCAATTATCTGTAAAGTCCAATCTCCTTGTTCTGGAAATTTCTCTAAAAATCTTCCCCAAATAGATAATAAACGATCAAATCCCTTTTGAAATGTCAATCTACCTACAGCAATAATGATTTTTGAATCATTTGAATATGATTTTTCTGAAATAGGATATGGTGATGGATTATTTATCGCTACAATATTTCCTGAAAACTTCAACCCTTCACGCCATAAACCAACATCCCGCTGTGTCAACACCACAATGAGCTCAGAGAAATTGATAACCTTACGTCTAAGAAAATCTCTCGATTTTTTACCTAAATTCACAGTAAAGTTAAAATGCTCCCACACCCATAGTTTAGCTCTTGGTCTGTAAAAAACAGAAAAAATAAATAAGGGGAGGATAAATAAAAGAGACATTACTTCCACTGCAACAAGTTTATCAATATTATACTTTTTCAAAGAAGAATTCAACTTATTCAATAACGAAAAGTATTGAATTTTGCTATTCTTTATATTGAGAAAGATTAGATTGACTTTATGATTAATATCAAAAAAGGGTCTTTCACTCTTATTATTAGTCATAATTAAAAATACCTTAACGTGTCCCCTCTCCGCCAAGCCATTTGCTACAGAAATACAAGACCTCTCGGTTCCGCCAGAACGACAATAATCTCCAACATAAAATGCTATACTTCTTTTATTTTCTTGAAAAAAATCCATATCATTTAAAAAAATTTGAATAAAATGAATACAAAAACTTAGGAATATTTCTTGCTATTCGTTCTTTTATTTTTACGGAGGCGGGTACCCAAGATGCGTTAAACAAATGTATACAGTAGCTATCTTTTATACTAAGACTCTTATTTGTTCCAAAAATTTTGGGAGAAAATAATTCCTGAGGAAGAATTGTAATCTCCTTGTTTTTAAAAAAAGATCTGTTATTAAGTGCCAATTGAAAATCTTTTTTAATCTTCTCTGTAATGCGTTTTGTATTTGGAGTTAAATTTAGTTCATTATTTGTTACAAATAATAGCTTATCATAATCAATTAACAATTGCCGAATAAATTCATTATTCGGCTTAGATAAAATACAAGCTGTACTTATTACATTTGAGTCTTCCATACCAAAAACTAAACTATTGTCTGCTAATAAATCATCATATGATTTAAGTACCAATACATCGGTATCCAAATAAATTCCACCAAAATCGTGAAGCGCTTTTAATCGGCAATAATCTGAAACAAAAGCAAACTTCTTATTCTCAAAAGCTTGTTGCACATATTTATTCACACTAATATCGAAGTTGTTCTCATTCCACATAATAAACTGATATTCTGGCAATTTTATTTTCCAGGACTCTATGCAGTCAATTTCAAGTTTGGACATCTTCTTTGTACCAAACCAACAATAATGAATAATCTTTGGTATCATTAATAGGTATATTTAGCAATTCTTCCCAGATTAAAAAAATGTAATAGAAGTCTGAGCTTGGTAAAAAAAGTAAGAGAAGAACGGAGGAGATATTTGTTAATTGATGCCTCCCATGCGATAATCTCATTTGAGCTATAAATCTTGCTATACATCATATCAGCTTTTGTAAGTAATTTATTTTCGATGAGTAATCTATTCTCAATACTGAGGTCCTGATTCTTTTCAATATAATCAAAATATAAAATTGTTTTCTTGAAATAATTATAATTTAACGTTCCTGTAGCAGATTCACTATTCAAACAGTAATGATAAAATGCTTCATTATGATAAACTATTTTATTTGTATTATTTAATATTCTAATTAATGTAATTTGATCCTCACAGTACCCAAGTTGTTCCGGAAACCTTATTTTATAAGTATTATATATAGAATGTCGAATTAACTTATTGCACATTGATCCGTGCAATTTTCTTAACATAATGTCCTCTATCAACCCACCAGTCTGCAAAGAAGATGGTCTTTGGATGGAATGTCTGGCTTTTCCATAAGAATCGTCATAATAAAAATCCGTAATCAAAACATCATTCTCTCCTATTTTTTCGATCATAGTCTCTAACATGTGTGATTCAATCCAATCATCGGCATCAAGATGAATAGAGAACATTCCAGATGCATGAGAAACACCTACATTTCTCGCTGAACTAACGCCACCATTGGCCTTATCAATTACCTTAATTCTATTGTCTATCTGTTCAAATTGTTGACAGATTGATAGCGAAGCATCAGTACTACCATCATTTACCACAATCAACTCAAAATTTGTATAACTTTGATTTAATACACTTTCGATCGCGCGCTCCAAAAATCTCTCTCCATTATAGACAGGAAGGATTAAAGATATTTTCATTTAGTTAATGCCAATTTTAAAAATTGTTTCGAATTATTTCTAAGGTCTTCTAACTTTTTATTAATGACTTCATAGTCTATAGGATCGTTTAGTTTTTCAAAGTCAAATAAATCTATACTCGATACTAAGCGATCCTCCAAAGAAAAGAGTTTAAGCAAAGAAAGAAAGCGAGATGCCCCTCTTTCAGAATTTACAATTGATATAAATGGCTTATTGAAAATAATAGAGAAAACTGTTCCATGAAATGAATCCGTGATTACAAACTCTGCATTGTGAAAAGAACTAAGCCAATCTTCAACGGACGGAAATATATAATCATCCAAAGAATGAAAGTTAGAAACATCATTTATGCTCTTTTTTGGTTGGTTAGAGAAAATAGAAAGTCCTAACTTTTGAGATACTTGTTCAATAAAATCATTTTTGATACTAGATTTATCAAGGACGTAAGTGAATAATCCCGCCCTTTTCTCTATTAAACTTTTAAAGACATCTAAATATTCGCTTCTTTCAAGCAAAAGGGTAGGATCTAATACCAATTGTGCTTTCATTCCAAAATGTTTCAAGCATAAATCCATACCACTATCTTCTCTAACAGATACAGCATCAAAAAGCTTGATCAATTCTGTACATTCATTTTTCTCTCGATCGTTATATTCCCATTCATCGGTACCAAATGACGAGGCATATGAAATCTTCGTTATCAGATTATTGGACTTGATAAAGTCCAAATAATAGTTCAGTATATTAGGTGAATATTTCGGTCTCCACGTTTGATCACTCCCCACAATCACTGCTGAATAATTTTGCGAGTGAAAGTGATTACTTAATCCATCTGTATTGAAAATTCTCTCCGTTATATTTATATTTTTCTGTATAAAATCCTCCATTTTAGAATAAATAAGATCAAGTTCTCTTCTTTTAAACTCTTTTCGTTTTTTGCCAAGTAATTGATTATATGTTTTATTCTTAACTGATGAAAGAAACAATCTTAAAGAAAATTTCTCATAGTTGTCCCGTCTGACCGTGACGGGCAAATACCCCTCATTTTTTAACACTTTTTGAAGGGCGAAATTCTGAATAATACCGCCATAGTTTTTACCTAGCGGCTGAGTTAGAATAGCTACTTTTTTCATCTCTTACTTTATAATAAAAATTTCTTCAACAGGCCTTCTCTTGGACAATGTCACTCTAAATTTAGATTCGGATTCACCAATCGCAATAACACATATGATCTTTTCTGATTCAGAAATATCAAGCAATTTATATACTGAAGCTTCCTCATTTATCATCTTACCCCAATTTGCAGGACAATTGGCAATTTTATAATAATGTAAAGAATACAACATATTCATTAGAAAAACACCTCCGTCGATATAAAACTGATTCCTTTCCCCTATCGTATAATAATATCTGCGATCGTTAGTTAAAATCAATAATTGGCGAATTTTATCTGTATATCCATTTAGTCCTCCTTGCACTTCCAAAACTTTATCAATATCATCCTTATTTTGTATCAAGTAAACCTTCGACGCCTGCCTGTTACAGACAGAAGGAGCGTTACTAGCAAGAGCTATTGCATTTTGAATACGATCCACATCAATCTTTTCCCCTGTAAAATGACGAATACTTTTTCTGCTATTAGAGAAGTTATAAAAATTCGATTCGATATGTTTATAAAACTCATCTTTATTAAATGATAGAGCCCCCTCAAAAGTCTCTTTGTAATCATCTTTAAGTAAGGTGCGAAACTGATCATATTCTACTTTAGGGAAAAAGTCTTCAATATCCACACTCAATTTTAAATGCAATTCATAATACTCACACATAACACAAAACGCTACTCTTATTTGAGATCGAGAGATAGATCCTCTAATAGAATTGTCTGATAGTAATTTAATAAGCATTTCCACACGATGTCTCGCAAAGCGTGGTTTTATCTTTTCATGGAGAAGCCCCTTTTCTATTGAATGATAGTTCAAAATTAAATCGGCTTCTTTATTTTCTAATGAAGATTTGTTATATAACGTAGAATATCTTTTATATAACTTATAATCAGACATATAATTGACCATCATACGCCGATTCAACTTTATTTTCCTTATATTTTCATCGCCAATAAAGTATCTTATTAATTTTTTCATATCATGAATTTATTATTATTGTCCAATAACACTTTTGTTCTGAATCTTACATTCAAAGTTTTAATTTATTTCTAACCAACTTTACTAGAAGGACTCTTTCACTTTTGGTCATTCCCAATATAATTATAAGAGTTGCTAAAAGACTAATCACAATAACGGATTCAACAATAAAGATTATGAAGTCCATTTCATATGTAAAATAAGTTTTAAAACTATATACAATTGCCATTGTTAGACAGCCTAATATTACCGCTCTAAACAATACTTTCCGATAATATTCTTTTATATTAAAGCTTATTACTTTTTTTAAAAAATACAAACGAAATTGTAGAGAAATCAGAGAAATCGCTATACTTATAACAAAGACATTATAGGCTGCTCCTCCTAACTTAAGAGTCAGATAACTGATTGGAAGGTTCATAAAAACTAATGTTCCTACTATAATTTGATACCATTTAATTTTACCACTTGCCTCAGCTCCGATCATCAATGAACCAGACAAACAATCTATTAATACGTTTATCAAGCATAATTGAACAAAAAACATAGTATACTCCGGTGGATTTGCTAACCATAAATGTAAAATATAATCGGTATTTAACAGAATAGGTGGTATAATAATAAGCATTAGGAAAAAAGAAAATTTAGAACCTTGTACAATCAAATAATGCGATTGTTTTAAATTTCCTTGTGAATAATTTTTAACAATTTGGGGGTTTAATGCTAGTTGAAAATTAGAAACAAACATATTAACAGCCGAAAAAACTTGATTCGTAATACCATAAGCTGCATTTACAACTGTTCCATAAAAAAGATTTAAAATAACATTAACTCCTTGCCCTTTCGCTAGAAAAGCAATATTTCCAAAAAGATTCCAACCGGAGAAGCTAATTAACTCTTTAAAATATTCCTTGTCATACTGAAATTTATACTTACTCTCGGCAAACTCTTTTCGACAATATATTTGGTAAATCATTCGGATTATGAAAGCTAAACTAAAGGTCAAAATTGAATAGACAATTAACTTATCCGTTCCAAAATAAACTAAAAAAAACACAATTGATAATCTTAATATTGCCTCCAAAATACTTACATATGCATACATGTTCATACGTTCTCTCGCAATAATCAATGCATTGTAAGGAACTTGAATGATATTCAGTAAAAACGTCAAAACTGAAAATTGATAAACAACATTTACAGCATATAATCTTTCAAATGGAAACACCATTTTGGTATTGATATACCACAATCCTAAAGTTTCAGCCAATACAACCCCTATTATTGCGATTAGTATATGAATTGTCAGAGTAGTACTAAATGTTTTTCTTAGTTGTTTCATATCACCTTTCCCAATATCAAAGGAAAGATAGCGTTGAGTTGCTGATGACATCGCAGAATTAAAAAAACCCAACATAGCAACAAAACCACCTACTAAATTATATATCCCGTAATCTGAGACCCCTAACTCTTTTAAAACTATTCTAGATGTATACAATGTTATTCCGGTTATAAGAAGCATTCTTATATACAAAAATAAAGTATTTCTTACTATTCGCTTAGATTCTGACATATATAAATTAGATTCTATTTAGGATGGTCTTATTGTAATTACGAATTACCATTCTACAGTCTATTATCTGCTTTTCCTATCATAATACCTTTTACATCATACACAATTGAAATTTCCTTTTTTAGGGTATCCAAATTTACACTTAAAAACTCCTTATGGGCAACTCCTAATACAATAGCGTCAAACTTCTTATTTGGTAATTCGACAACACTATCTATACCATACTCATGCTTTACCTCGGCAGGATTTGCCCAGGGATCAAAAGTTGTGACTTTAACACCATAATCTTCCAATGCAGCAATTACATCAACAATCTTTGTATTACGTACATCTGGACAGTTTTCCTTGAAAGTTACTCCTAACATTAGAGCTTCAGCACCATTTACATTGATCCCCTTTTTGATCATGGTCTTAACAACCTGAGAAGCAACATATTCACCCATAGAATCATTCAAACGACGTCCTGCTAAGATAATCTCTGGATGATAACCATGCTCTTGGGCTTTTTGTGCCAGATAATAAGGATCTACACCGATACAATGCCCTCCTACTAACCCTGGCTTAAACGGTAAGAAGTTCCATTTCGTACCAGCAGCTTCCAATACAGCATGCGTATCAATATTTAAAATATTAAAGATCTTCGCCAACTCATTGACAAAAGCAATATTAATATCGCGTTGCGAGTTCTCAATTACTTTAGCAGCTTCAGCAACTTTGATACATGGTGCTAAATGTGTACCTGCAGTAATTACCTCTTTGTAAACGGCATCTACTTCTGCACCAATCTCAGGAGTGGAACCCGATGTTACTTTTAAAATCTTCTCAACTGTATGTTGTTTATCACCAGGATTAATGCGCTCTGGCGAATAACCTGCAAAGAAATCTTCATTAAATTTTAATCCTGAAATTTTTTCCAGAACCGGAATGCACTCTTCTTCTGTTACGCCAGGATATACAGTAGATTCGTAAACAACAATATCTCCTTTTTTAAGCACTTTCCCTACAGTTTCTGAAGCTTTGTATAACGGAGTCAAATCCGGACGGTTATTTTTGTCTACCGGAGTCGGAACAGTAACCACATAAAAATTTGCAGTTTCGATATCTGATAATTGATTAGAACAATACAATCCATTTGTATTCATGTTAAAAGGATTCTCTTCAGCCAATACAGCCTGCAATATATCATCTTCCACTTCTAACGTTAAATCTTTACCAGAACGAAGCTCACCAATACGCTTTTGGTTAATATCAAAACCGACAACTGGAAACTTAGTTGCAAATAATCTCGCTAGTGGTAGGCCTACATAACCCAACCCGATTACTGCTATTTTTCTCATTTTATATTCTTTAAACTGATTAATCTATTTTAAATTATCCCAATACCATTTTACAGCCTCTTTCAATCCATCGCGAATGACATGTGTGGGTTCGTATCCCAACAACTGACGAGCCTTTTCAATTGAAGCCAATGAATGTGGAATATCCCCCTGCCTATTAGGACCGTGAACAATTTCTACTTGAGCAATCGCTTCGTCATATTCTGTCAAAAATTCCTTCAGATAACCGACCAATTGATTTAAAGTAGTGCGATCACCGACAGCAGTATTGTAAACTGTATTAATAGCAGCTACATTATCGGTCGTCATCGCACGTTCATTCATTTGAATTACATTATCGATGTAGGTAAAATCACGGGAATAATCTCCCGTGCCATTAATCACAGGACTTTCATGGTTCATAAATTTCTTTACAAACAAAGGTATTACTGCAGCATATGCTCCATTCGGATCTTGACGACGACCAAAAACATTGAAGTAACGAAGCCCGATAGTCTGTAAACCATAAGTTTTAGAAAAGATATCTGCATATAATTCATTGACATATTTGGTGATCGCATAAGGCGATAAGGGTTTACCAATGATATCTTCGACTTTTGGAAGATTTTCAGAATCACCATAGGTTGAAGATGAAGCTGCATAAATAAAGCGTTTCACACCTGCATCACGTGCTGCCACCAACATATTTAAAAAACCAGTTACATTAACTTCATTAGTGGTCTGCGGATCCTTAATAGAACGTGGAACTGATCCCAATGCAGCCTGATGTAAAACATAGTCAACTCCTTCAACAGCTTTCTGACAATCTTCATTATTACGAATATCACCTTCAATCAACGTGAAATTTGGATTGCTACTATGTTGATCAATATTATGACGATGACCTGTAGCAAAATTATCTAAGACAACAACCTGGTATCCCTTACCTAAAAAATATTCTGTAAGATTAGAGCCTATAAATCCTGCTCCTCCAGTGATTAATATTTTACTCATTTTATTAAAAGTATTATATATTGGAATTATTTGTATATAAACTAATGTAACGCTGTTCTTCCGCGGGTTTTTCAAAGGAAAGATTTACCTTCTTATCTAGTTTTTTTCCAACCTTGTCCGCTAACTGCAATAAATATGCCTGATTTATATTTTCACCTAAAATTAACACATCTATTTTTCCGGAATCTATACCGGCAGCATAATCCCCTAATAGTCCAACTTCTTGAATATCTCCGGATTTCTGTAGAATATACTCCACAATTTCATCAATCCCTAAATAGGTATGAATTAATTTTTGAATTGGTTTAAATAAGGAATGTGAAGTATTCGCTCGGTACAGTATTTTATTTTTGGATGTATTCTTTTCCAAATACCCCGCTTCCGAAAGCTGATTAAGCTCTTTTCGAATGGCATTGGTCGACTCCTGAAACTCATCTGCAAGACCACGCAGATGTCCCTGATTGCTCGCTGAGACAAAAAACTTAATTAGCAGTTTGAGCCGGGTCTTGGAAGTGATCAATGAATCCAACATCGGTTTAGTATTAATGAGTAACAAAAGTACTCAATTCAAACAAACTCTGCAAATGAATAAATTGTTAAATAACAACCAAGATATGTTAATTATCCATACATCTCTTTCAAACAGTTTAATTTTTAAGGCTTAAGCATTATAATTCACGTGGAACATTAAGCGAGAATGGATATAAAATTAGGCACCTAATTAGGAGTCTAAAAAATAAGAGATTTTTGACATAATCAGGCCTCAGCTTTCTGATAAAGATCGGAGATAAACAACGTTGTCGTAAATGACTCAGGTCGTCTTTCTTCAAAATTCAGCACTCCAGAGATATTTAAACGTCCGCCTCTTAAGTCTTCAATCTTCACAGTTCGCCTATTAACCTTAAAACGTACTGAAACATCTGATTTTATGTTACCTTTCCGTTCAAATGGTATCACCAAAATCTGCTCAAGATTAACATCCAAAGCGGCATGTAAAGGCTTTACTTTTCGGATAACAATATTTTTCAGTCTTTCATCATTCCGTTCGGCTTTAAATACAAATACTCCACTTTTGGTGTTTCTATCACCACTATATTGCCCCGGGCGCTCCTGAAACATATAGCTGACTGTCATTCCGACGCTTCTATTAAATCGTTGTTCCTGCAGCTTCTTGCGCCAGAAAAAATACACTCCTAAAAATAAAAAAACAACTATGGCTATGATCATCATATCAATATATGGTTAAAATTTAACGACTAAAGTGACTGTGCACATAAGCGCTATTAAACACTAACCAAATATCTGATATTACTATTAATTCAACATTAAATCGGCAGGGGACAAATCAAGGACATTTAAGAACATAGCATCAAATCGCCTCCCATGTGAATTAACCTTTTGTTAACAAGATACTTAGAAAAAAAAAGCTTTATTAATCAGCGCGGTATTTCTGAAGGCAAAACAGCCTGATAATGATATGATCAGGCTGTTTTTTTTATTTTAATCAATCAGTTTGGACTGATGACGTTCTAATGTATTGTATATTTTTTTGACGTCCTGCGATTTTTCTTTCTGCAAAACAAGTATTGCATCTTTGGTATGTACCAGAATGCTATCTCGTAAACCAACAAAAGCGGTATAGATATCTGTGCCGATGACCATATTGCCGTTTTCATCTACAGGATGCCCAGTTTGTTTTAAATAATCATACATGGATTCAAAAGAACCCAAATCGGACCATTGAAAACTCGTAGCAACGACGCGAATCTTCTTGGATCGCTCCATTACAGCGTAATCAATGGAAATGGAAGGAATCTCCTTGGATAAAGCTAGATCAAGCTCACCATTCTGACGGTGCTGCCAGGCATTAAATGCCGTTGCATATACCTTGGGCTCAAAATTCTGTAATTCGCTTAAGAAAGTATCCGCGCGAAAACAGAACATCCCTGAATTCCACAGGAAATTGCCCCGTTCAATAAAATCTTCTGCTGTATCTTGATTAGGCTTCTCCCGAAAAGATAAAACCTTGTCATCCTTATATTCGATATAACCATAGCCTGTTTCAGGCCGTGTTGGCTGTATACCAAAAGTGACAATATAACCTTTGTTTGCTTTCTCAATGCCTGCTTTAATAGCTTTTGCATAAGCCTCTTCTCCAACAATCACATGATCTGAGGGAGTGACAATAAGAATATCATCTGGTTGAGCTGCAAAAGCAGCGAATGCAATAGCAGCCGCGGTGTTACGTGGTGTCGCCTCCACAATATCTATATAATCTACTTTGTTATTTTCCATGACTTCACGGCTTAAACTATGATTATCACAGTTACCTACCACAATGACCTGACTGCATAGTGACTGATTGCGTTTTATGGTCATTTCAAACAAAGACCCTTCTTTAAATAATGAAAGATATTGTTTTGGATAACTTTTGCGTGAAAGAGGCCATAAACGACTCCCTACTCCTCCTGTTAATACCACATGGATAATTGAACTCATAATATTATTTTTTCTCCGCTTCTTTATCCGCCACAACTTTACGCAAACCTTCACTTGAAAAACGGTGGGTACGTTTATTATAATAGATCTCGATATTTTCTTCCACACAATACAGACGACCAGAAAAGTCTTTATCTCGGTATTCTTCACCAATGATACGCATATTGATCGGCAACGCTTTAATCATATCAATCAAATCCTGCTCTGTCTCGTATGGAATAATCTCGTCCACATAACGGCAACCTTCCAGTTGAATATAACGCTCCACGATGGTCTGTGTTGGTTTAGCCTTTTCTGGAGACACCTCTGATGGATCTGTATTAAGGCCAACGATTAAATAATCACAGTGGCGTTTCGCTTCTTCTAACATCATAATATGGCCGGCGTGCAATAAATCAAATACGCCAAAGGTAATTCCTATTTTCATCTAATTATTTTGTTTTTAATTGTTGATGACAGCGCATACAAATCTAATCTATAAATATATTTAAATTTGTATGGGGCTTCATTTTCATTATTTGACAGATTTTAAGATGGATTCTTCTTCTAAATTGGCGTTGGCCACTATCTTGCGTAGACCCGAGCTCGAAAAACGGTGATCACGGCTATTGAAATAGAGCTCAATACCCTTTTCCTCACAATATGCTCTACCGGTAAAGTTTTTCTCCCGGTACTCGTCACCAACGATACGTACATCAATATTAAAAGAACGGAGTACGTCCTCTAAATCTTGTTCGGTTGCATAGGGAACAATCTGGTCTACATATTTGCAGCCTTTGAGCTGAATATAACGCTCAACTACGGTCTGTGCAGGCTTGTTTTTTTCAGGGCGATCTAAGGTCGGATCAGTTTGCAAACCGCAAATAAGGAAATCGCATTGTCGCTTGGCATCTTCAAGCATTTTAATATGCCCGGCATGCAGCAAATCAAATGCACTAAAGGTAATTCCAATGCGCATATTTTTGGCTGGGATATTTATCATAGTTGCAATAAATTATAAATAACAAAACGAAATATCTATTTCATCTATCAAAGATAAAACTTATAATGAGAACAACAGAAAACTACCTTTCGTTCTACTATAATTTAACGTAAATATCATGCCAAAGATGGCACGTCGGTATGCCTAAGGTATAGATTAGCGCAAGCGCGCGCATCGGAAAGCGCCTCATGGTGGTTAAGTTCAATTCCCAGCACTTCACAACAGGCATTTAATCGAGCAGGTTTAAACCCCTTCTCTTGATAGATCTTGAAGGTGCATTCCCATTTATCCATTAGGCCCAAATTATCATAAGCGAGATTATAATAATTCATGGTCTTGCGCAGGACGCCTCTATCAAATAATTCATTATGCGCGACCATTATCCGGTTATTGATCAATGGAAGAATACGAGGAAACAATTCTTTAAATGTAGGTGCTTCAGCCGTATCTCTTGGCCTGATACCATGAACACGTGTTGTCTGCCACATATATTGATTCTGAGGAGGCCGGATCAACGAATAAAATTCTTCAACAATAACTCCTTGCTCCACCACCACAAGGCCAATGGCACAGGCAGAATTTTGGTTGGCTGTAGCTGTTTCGAAATCTATTGCTGTAAAACTTAATCCTGATTGCATGTTCACTCCTCCTAAAAGTCGAGGTAAAATTAGCGGTTTTTTAGATCATATCAAACCCCTGTGTGCAACAAGCCCTCTTGTTTCTCCTTTTTAGGCATTTCGATAATTTTTGCTTCCTGAACCATTTTAACTTCCGGAGTCAACTGTGCTCTTTTGCTTCTCCGCGCTCTCACCATCTGAATACGACGACGACGGATAGCATGCTCCATTTCACCTTTAATATGATAGTTATTAAAGATATACTGCTTTATTACCAGATAAAATGCACTAAGCCCCGAAAGTGTCACAATCGCAAATGACCACTGCACTGATGCGTCAAACTGAACAATATAAATGACAGATGCACCAAGGACCAATTGAACTAGACCATAGGTCATAGAAACCACCAGGCTACTATAACCAACTTCATTGCTTAGCATATGCAATAAGAATGTACGATGAGGTTCGAAAATATGATAGCCTTGATATACACGGCGCGCGACGGACCAGCCGATTTCAATTCCATATACCCCAAGGAAAAGAATATAGGTAAAATCACCTGTTTTTAGAATCAATTTTCCCAAGGCAAACAATATCATAAAGGAGAGTACAGCTGGACCTACATCACCAGCAAAACATGCTGCTTTATTCCGAAAATTAAAAAATCCAAAAACTACTACTCCTAATAAAGTATAGATTAAAAAATCTTGTTCGATATAGTTTATTTTCGTGTTAACGTAAAGTAAAAGCCCTCCCATGATCAATGTACAAAATGCTGTCATTCCGTTGATACCGTCCATAAAATTATAAGCATTAATGACACCAATGGTGAATACAAATGCTAACACAAGATAATACCATGGGTAATTGAATACACCAAACTCATAAACCATAAGTAATACGGATGCTAAATGAACTATTAATCTCGCTGTTGGATTTACTCCACGAATATCATCCAAGAATGAAATATAGGTTAAAATAGTAAGCCCCAAAAAGAACCAGGGATACTCAAAATCATTATTAAAAAAATATATGATCGAAGCTATATAAAAAATAATCCCCGCTCCCCGAATGGTAACCTTCGTATGCGAAGAACGCTCGTTAGGTTTATCAATTATATTAAACCGATCTGCAATCTTTAAGTAAAGAAATTCTAAAGCGAAAAGGAATATACAGGTAAAAATATAAATCATAAAATATATTTAGTTAGTCAAATAAAGCTGAGCAAATATAATAATATTAAGTTTTATTTAACAAACGTTAACCATAGTATTTTCGCTACATGAAGAAAATATTTTTTTTGCAGTTGAATCTATGATAAAATAACTCATAGGTCGAATTGAAAAATTCTCTCAATCAATTAAAAAAATCATCGAAATCTCTAGCAAATATTCGGCGCTACTGAAACTGCAGCATGAATCTAACCATGGAGTTCACTATTGGGGAAGGCCAAAGAATCCTCTAAAACGCCCATTTATGGCATTCAAAAATTTAATACGGTTTTTAGTGAAGAAATGTAAAAAAAATCTTAAAATCTGATATGCCATAGAACTTAAAAAAATAATCAATAGTGTTAGGTTTAAATTTTTTCGCATAATGGCACCATATCCGTATGCGTAGCTAAAGGCTTTCTTTGTGTCCATTGTGGTCACATTGAGCTCAGGGTGCCATACTTGCGTGTCTGGAGAATAAACGACAACATTTTCTTGATTAATAGCACGGATAGCATAATCTAACTCTTCCCCGCAAGGAATTTTTGATCCTACACCAAAATCTTCATTAAACTTCAATGGAATTTTAGTAAAGCAGCTGATTGCCGAGTAATTCAAGCTAAAATTGAATAAATTTAATCGAAGCTCCGATTTGGACCAATTTCGCATGATGCCTTTGTTTGTTATCCTATCATAGACACTCCCATACATAACGTCCACATGGGGATTCTTTTCAAAAAATGCAAGCGCACTTGTGATGGTATCTGGATAAAATGTGCAATCGTCATCAGGGAAAGTTACCAAAGTGCTCCGTGCAAGTTCTATTCCTTTATTTTTAGCTTTGGAAAGTCCTTTTTCCGTAGTTTTGTAATATACTATCTGCAATTTTTCCTCGAAAGCTGCAACAAGAGGAGAAAGGTCAATTTTATCATTCTGATCAACGATAATAACCTCAAAAATGTTTTTTTCGCAATCCTGTCCAACAAGACTTTCTAACAATAACTCGACCTCCTTATACCTTCCATAAGTAGATACAACCAAACTAATCTGTAACTTCATTATCTTTTATCCTCTTAAAATCAATTTTAAACGCTTCCACGACTAGCAAATAGCCTTTTAAAGTAATTATTGTCAATAAACTTGTATAAAATTGCATAAATACCATAACCCAATCAAAGAAATAGATAAGATTATAAAAAACTCCTAGCAATACGATGATAGCCAAAGGATATTTTCTAAAAACAAGAACCAACCAATAAAATCCCAACATGTATAGTATTGTTAACGGGATTGCAAAATATTGATACTTCATGTACAAGTAAACTGGAAGTGTCAAATTAATCGACATATAATTTTCCACAACAAATTCTTTCTCATAACCCAAAAAAATATGTCGGTAATAATTATTAGGCATAACATCAAATTCGAAAATTTGTCCAGGTAAAATTGCATCTATACTCAATTTCAATTGATGCCATATGCTGAACTTGTCATAAAAGGTTTCAAGCTCCAGGTTATTATCGAGATAGTGAATAGGAAGCATTGAGGTTTCCAAAGTAGACATACGGCCAAAAATCTGATCTAGCAAAAAATCTATACTTATGTCATAATCGGCATCCCGCATGCGCGTTGCAAGTACGAAAATTATAGGTGCAACAAGAATTCCATATTTTAAGAAAACAAATAACTTCTTCTTATAGTCTTTGAATATCACAAAGGAAAATCCTATGAAAAAGACGAAAAATATACTTATTATACCGCTTCGACTGCCAGATAATGTAACAGAAAGAACATAAAATACAACTGCTAATATAATGTTGGACTTTTTTTTCTGCGTGAAAAGCATTGCCAGTAGCAATGTAAAAGGATTAAAGAAAATGGAGAGATAATTAACAAACGTACCATTTAACTCACCTGTAACTGCCGCCGCAAACCCTCCAGTGGCATAAACTATCCCGAGTTTGAGCAAAACAGAAAAATAGAAAATGAATGTAACTGGCTTTCCCTCAATATTAGGAGCTATAATTTCATCACGTTTTGGTAAAAAACATAAAATGATAGCGGAAATAACCAACGGTATAACAATTATACAAAAGGCCTTTAACAACGCATCCAAATCTTTAAAATCCGAATATATTGGCCTAAACCCATTATATAAATAATAGCCTCCAGGTAAAATAACGTGAAGTATTAAAAAGTATGCAATAATGGCAATAATTGAATTTCTCACAATTAAATATTAACCAAATAATTTATTAATCCACATATCCAGCGAATATCCGGTTGGTTTTGGTACAAATGGACTGCTCATAAAACCCAAGATTTCCTCAGAAAACTCTCCCGAAGTTACAAAAATTTGGTCTTTATTGAATATGGCATCTTGTCTGACATATGGATTGTTAGTAAGCAATTTCTTTCCACTTTCAATGGTCTCAACAGTTCTTTGAGACATACCTGTCTGCGACGAACTGCCCATATCGAATATCATTCTGGATTGCCAAAATAACGCCAGGTAATCGGTTCGACTGAGCGGAGAAAACCTGATTATATTCCTATCATAACGCTTTCCCTTAAACAAATCTTTTATATAAGTTGTAAAAGGTATGATAAGAACGGCTTTTAGTTTAAGATCGTGCCTATCTGCAAACGTTTTTAATTTATTCATAATCTGATACCGTTCCGGTAAATATGAGACCAGAAAAAGGATATCATATTGATATTCAAATTCAGCCTTTATGTGAATATCCTCTAAATAGAAATTTGGAAGATATACCAATCTTGGATATTTAGCCAGATCTTCATAATCGAAAGAGTATACACGGTCAAATTTATCCAACAAATGCGAGAAGGGGTTATTCTTCTCAGAATCCCATTGATGCATAATCTTAATTGCAGCCGGATATCGCTCTGTGAACAGATCCACAAATTCCGTCGATATTTTAAAGCCTTTGATGACAAACAAATAATCAAATTCGATAGCCTCAAATCTTCTCAAGATAGCCCTATAATGTTTTGCTTGTAGCTGTTCAAGTTTATGGGACAAGAAATTATTTACAAGAGTGAATCTAAACGTATAGTCGCGCTCGGGCGCAAAGTAAACTTTAGCACCGCGGCGTTCTAATTCGGCTTTAATAATTTCGTGATAATTATAAAAAATGGGCGCTATAAAAAGAATATTTTTATTTTTTAAGTCAATCTGCATAGCATCTATAAGTTAAGTTCGCACTTGCTTAATAATCTTTTTTGCCCTGTCCCGTATAGCCTTAGATGCTATATATTGCAGAATAAAAGCAATGATAATGAGCCCGCCTACAAGTGCGGCGACAAGCAATAAATTTACTTTGGACTTCTCCATCGTCTGCATATAAGGTAACAGTAAAAGTGCAGTGACCAGAATGAAACCGCAAGGAATCAGCAATGGTTTGAAAATTATTTTAAATGAAGATACAAATGAGATCTTCAGATAGTTAAGCATGAAATAATAATACGTAATCCCCGCGATAAGAAAAGCAACTAATTTAAACAAAGCAAAGGACCGAACTCCCAAGTAATGTATCGATGCACCAATTCCAAACCAAAAAATAAAAGGCAATAATGCATTGATCAGGTACATTTTCTTTATCTGCTCTTTAGCCATCAGCAAAATACCGGTGGGATAAGAAATAAAAGCCAAGAGATTACACAAAACTAGATATTGAGTGATAAGGATAGATTCTTTATAACTCGCTCCCACCCATGATAAAACTAAAGGCCCAGCCATCATACATACAGCCAAAATTGGCAGTATAACGACCGGAGCAAATAGCGATGTCACCTGAAGATAGAACGAACGTAGGCCTTCTTCATTATTTTCACCAATAAAGTGATTAAATCTTGCATTAAAAGGCGAAAAAAGAATGCCGAATATACTCCTGCTAAAGCTAAGCAAAGTTAATCCAATGGCATAAATTGCAACTTCCTCCGCACCAAAAATTTTACCTATCACCACCGAATCAAGTTCATAATACAATATCCAGGAAACCGTCATAAAAAGACTTGTGAAGGCTAAGCTCTTCGTTTTTGCGAAGACCTCCCTATTAAATTGAAACGATCTCAATACAGCAATAAAATCATAGCTAAATTGCTTTTTAACAATATACATTGTAATCAATAGCGTTAGCAAGCTGATAATTTGGGTAAATAGAAAATAGCCTACGATATCGTAATGGTTTGCTCTAAAAAACCAAAATACAGCACTAATTTTTATAATGCTTGCAAGTGTATTCGTACGCTGAACAATATAATCTGCAAGACGGATACCACAGATCATCTGGAGCATACGCTGAAGCAGGGTCAATGGTGTCGAAAGCGCCAATATCAGCAATAGCGACGAGGCTGTTTTGTAACTCCTGCTATTATCGAGTCCACTAATCAGTAATTCGGGTTTTAAACTCAATAATGTAAAACCGACGATAAATAAAAGTAAAAATAGAAATAAGATAAAACTTGAAAAACCAATAACTTTAATTTCATCAGTCCTATTATCTTGGGAAAAATATTCAGCTGCATATTTCTGTCCCGCATTAATAAATCCCAGATCCGCATATGCCAAAAAGATGGAGGTGGAAATGCAAATCGTATAGACACCATAAAGCTGCGGGTTTGACGACAGAAAAGGGATTACCACAAACATGGAGAGAAAATTCAAAACCATGGATACCCCCTGCCAAAGGTATATCTTCATGTAATTTATGGTATAATTACCCGCCATGATACTCTTTTAAAGTCTTTAGAAAAATCTCACTGGTTCTTGTCCGCTCACTTTCAGCCGATGTCAAGTAATCATAAAGATATGCGTCGTAGACCTGCTCGTCAACTCTATTGATATTAATGTCAGAAGATGAATAATGATCTATATTGACTAAGGCACTTTTCAGTTGAACTGAAAAATGTGCAATAAAATAATCATATTGGGGCATTACTTTTTTAATTGCTTCAGTTGTCAAAGTAAGCACTGGTTTTTTATTTAGAACAGCAAAGCTTTGGGATGTCGAAATATGTGCCAAAACAAATTCACAATCACGTGTTAATTGGCTCGTCTTTCCAAAAACAACCTTTCGTCCATTAAACGGGTTCTTCGATTTGTACATCTCCGCCTTTGGATGTGCAGCAATCACAATTGGGAGCTGATACTTTTCTTCGATCACATTGAAAAATCTATTTATTGCAGCGTAATATTCATCCGCATCCACGCTTTTTATTCCTAAAAGTTTAAAATCAGGATGAAGGGGAAGATATTCATCTAAGAATAAACAAAACTTTCCGTCGATCATCGGGGGTTCGAAAAGATTTTCCAGGGCGGTATCATAGTCATGTGAGTTAATGGCTATGATCTTTGACTGTTGCTTTTCTATATCAGCTGCTATTCCCACGGTTAGATAGCCAAAATTACCCGCAGAAAATACAATATCATAGGGTTTAATATAGCCTATCCGCTTTAACACTCCAGCGTATTTATTCTTTACAAACCTTTCCAAGGTTCCTGGATTCAAGCTCTTTAAAATCTTTTCTGCCCAGGTACTTTCGCGATTCGAAACCGGCAACGCCCCACGCGCAAAAAAAGAAATCGTACAGTCATACTTGGTCAGCAACCGGAATAGATCAAGAACACGATATTCATAAGTAATATGCAGTACAAAAAAACATTCCTTTATCTGACAAGCAGCTAACTTAACCGCCAGCTCATTTTTATCTTTAATTTTTATAATTCTTGTATCAACCAGGAGATCATGAAGAATATTTGGAAAATAGATCATACTAAGATCCCAATACTCCACTTGAAAGCCATTGGCATTGAGTATCGAAAAATAAAAATCGTTCACGACTTTATCTGTCAATGGCTGATATCCGATTACAATTACTTGTTTAATCATTACCTATCTAAAATCTACATATTATTCCTTCGGTCCCTTTACGATTAGATCGCAGTCCATCCGCCATCGACCATTAGGTTGTGCCCCGTGATAAAAGAAGCGTCGTCAGATAATAAAAAGCTAATTGCTGGTGCGATCTCTTCAGGCCGTCCCATCCTGCCCAATGGTGATTTGTCGCTATATCTTTTGATGAAAGACGGATGCTGATTTTTCTCGTCTATAATACCGCCGGGCGAGACACAGTTCACACGTACATTGTATTTTCCATAGTACGAGGCCAGGTATTTAGAGAAGTTGATCACGCCACCTTTTATTGCAGCATAAGCTGCAGGCGAAGTTCCTCCATATTCCTCGTAGAGGGAAAAATCATTGCCGACAACACCATAAATAGATGCGATATTTACAAGCGCACCCGATTGTTGGCCTTTCATAACCTCTAATACCTGTTGACAGATGTAAAAAACAGCATTGAGTTGCATATCAACATTTTCCTGCCACGACTCAAAAAGAATATCCTCAAATCTGGTTCCCCAATCGGCTGTTCTCGGATAGGCCAAATTGACTAATCCGTCAATTTTACCATATTCGTCTAGCACATACGCTACCAGTCGATCAATGTCCTGTTTTTGGGCAACATTGCTCCGAAAAAAGTCAACGTTTCTTTCCGAATTCTCTCGCTGAACAATATCTGCTCCTATGACAAGGGCGCCCTTTTTTGCTAAATCGGCAACAGTCAGCGAACCAATTAAACCTGAAGCACCGGCCACAATAACTACTTTACCATTTAATGAATTCATAACTACCTATTTTACTTAAACTATTTTGTCCCAATTATGGGCCCGGCTAATTATATTTTCTAAAAACAGGTTTAATAACTTTTGATTTTAAAAACTCCCCAATATTACCTTCCAATGCTTTCTTAACTACTTCCAAAGAAGCTTGTACCGCATCTAAAGTGAGCGCCAACTCTTTACTTTGATGGGCAAGTGACAGTGCCAAATACGGCATCATTACGCCATTTTTGATCATTTCCTGTGCAAACAATGTCCTTAGCGGTAAAGAAACATTGTGCTCAGCATCCTTCACAACATAATTTGGTGAGCAGGCAAATCCTTCAACATAGAAATTATTTGCGAGACCTAGACCGTTGGAAATATTATTCATTCCATCCGTCAATCTTTTTCCAAAATCCCAAAAATGCTGCACAACATTGTCGCGCTGAAGAACCTCCACTGTTTTAATAAATGCACCCAACGCGCTCATTTCTGCTCCATGCGTCGTTGAAGTTAAGAAAACCCGTTCGGCTCCCTCTTCCAAGATGCCGCCGATTTTCATGATTTCTCTCTTCCCACCCAATGCCGCTACGGCAAAACCATTCGCCATTGCTTTACCAAAAGTACAGAGGTCCGGCTGTATATCGAAATAAGATTGCGCACCTCTCAGGTCCCATCGAAATCCAGTAATCATTTCATCAAGAATAAATACTGCTCCGTTACGATGACATAGATCTTTTACCTGATGTAAAAAATCATTAACCGGCCCTACGGTTGTTGTAGGCTCCATAATCACACCAGCAATTTGATCCGGATATTGATCGAACAACACCTTCAATGATTGGATATCATTATAATGAAACTTGCATGTAAATTGACCGAATTCGCTTGGAATTCCACGTTCCAGAACGGTTGAACCGATAAACCAATCGTCATAAGAAAAGAATGGCTGTTCAAATGGAACGGCAATATATTTTCGACCTGTATAAGCACGGGCAAGTTTTACCGCAGCGCTAGTGACAGCAGAGCCATGTTTGGCAAACTTGACCATCTCAACGGAAGGCAATAAATCCACCATTAATTCAGCCGCAGCTAATTCTGTCATAGAAGCCCGTGTCAGATTATTTCCCTTTAGAATTTCGGCATAACATGCTTCAGCGATTTCTTTATTTCCATATCCGATGTTAACGGAACGTAATCCCATTCCAAAATCTAAGAATTTACGCCCCTGATCATCGAAAACATAACATCCCTCCCCTCTTTCCAATATGGATGGTGCATTTTCGGGGAACTGGTCGTCTCCACGCGAATATGTATGTGCTCCCCCAGGAATTAGTTCATGTAATCTCTCTTTATAACTATTCATAACGTTTCTTTCTTTCAATAATAAACTCTGCAAATTCCCAGTCCAAAGGTTCATCTATCTCTAGACCTGAGATTTCATCTACTTCATATGCGATTGTCTTATTCGCATAGAACGTATGTTCCGTCAGAAATTTCTCCCACCGGCATATATAAAACCCTCCAGAGGGTGTTATCTCTTTAGCAAAATTCTGTCGACCTAATCTCTGGAATTCATTGATATTAGAACAAAACTCATCCAAATATTTGGCATCTTTCTGTACGAATATTGTCGCAGGTCGTTGTTCTTTAACGGCAACAACACCATGTGCTTTTACGTCATGCTCCAGTTCGTCAATGGCTGCGTCTATATCAGCTACATTTATAAATGGCGAAGTAGGCTCCAATAATCCAACAAGATCATATTCTAAACTCTTTTCTTTAGCAAACTGCATAGCGTGTAATACCACATCAGTAGAACTAGCATGATCTGTAGAGAGTTCATCCGGTCTTAAGAAAGGAGCCTCTAATCCGTATTCCTTAGCTATTCCCTTGTATATCTCTGAATCTGTACTTAGCCAGATATCGTGTGTAAAAGCACTGTTTTTAGTTGCTAAAAATCTATGGATCATTAAAGGATATCCACCAAGATCTTTTATATTCTTATCCACAATAGATTTAGAGCCCGATCTAGCAGGAATAATCCACAAAATTTTTTTTCGCATTTTCAAAATTTAATATGTTTAATATCCTCCTGAGCCTTCTTAAAATCTTCATGTTTCCCAATATCTAACCAGTAACCATTGATCGGGTAAGTCACCAATTTTAGGTCCATTTCGATAATACGATCCATCAAATCAGTGATATCGAAAAATTTATCTTGCGGAATCATAGAAAGTAAGCTTTTCTTTAAAATATAAATGCCTGCATTGGAATAATAGGTATATCTTGGTTTCTCCTTTAATGATTTGACCGCATTATTTTCATTTACTTCCAACACGGCATAAGGTACATCTACATGATAGGACGTTGTGGCGACGATCATGTCCGCCTTGGCTTCTTGATATGTTTTGAAAAAATCATTAAAATCAATATTTGTTAATAGATCAGAGTTCATGATAATTATATCCTCATGATCAAAATCTTCAACAAGTAAAACAGAACCTATTGTTCCTAGGGGCTTGGTCTCTCGTACATAGTTGATTCGAATATCTTTTTGGCTGCCATCACCAAAATATTGCTCAAGTTGATCTCCTAAATAATTTATACTAATATTGATGGTATGGACACCAACCTCTTTTAGCCTATCAATATTATATTCAATAATCGGCTTTTCCCCGACGAGCAGCAATGGTTTAGGCGTCTTTTCAGTCAGTGGACGTAGGCGTTTTCCTTCCCCACCGGCCATTAATACCGCATCAGCAGGAATAAGGGTCTTACGCTGACTAAAATCGAGTATATCTATAATCTGTTTTTCACCATTAACAATTGGTATAATCTTTAAATGATCTTTTCGAAACTGGTCCAGTTTATTGAGATCGTATTCTCGCTCACGAATAAAAACAGGATTAGGTTGTACAAAATCCAACAAATTATTTTCAAAGTCCAAACCTCTTATGAACCCACGACGCAAGTCTCCATCAGTTAAAGATCCAAGTAATAAGTTATTTTCATCCACAACAAACAATATCGATGATGGTGAAATAAGATCCAACTTAATCAAGGCATCTCTGATGGACAAATCCTGGTGGATGGTATGTTTCTCTACAATATTCATATTAAATTGTAAAATTTTTTAACGGCTTTAAGATCAAGATGGGAATCTATAACAGTCAGAATCTGCTGGGCAGCACCTCCATTTTCATACGGAGAGACTATATTATTTAAACTCTCTTGGAAACTATAAGTCTTGATGACCTCAAAAGCATTCAATATTTCTTTTTCTTCACAAGATGCATTTACTACACTTGCAGCCTGTAAACGTCCAAGTTGTCTGTCGCCAATATTTATTGTAGGTGTTTTTAAAGAAGGTGCTTCCAGAATACCACTAGAGCTATTTCCCACTATAGCAGTGCAAACCTTAACCAGTGATAGAAATCGCAGTGTGCCCAATGACGCATAAGCTGCCGCTTTACCTGGGTTATCAGCAACATATTTATCGATCATTTGATTTATCACTCTTCCATCCGTATCCGCATTGGCTTTTGTAAAAACAAAAAAACTGTCCTCTTGCTGATCAATTGCATCTATTAGCATCTGAAATTGCTCCGCAGAACTTACTTGTCCAAGTGTCTCCGGATGAAATGTTATTTGATAATTATATTTTTTAAACTTGATATTTAGTTCAGTTTCTAACTCTCCCCGTGTTAATAAATTTAAATTCTTAATATTATCCAAGCCAATTGCCCCTACGTTGAATACGGTATTGGGATTTTCCCCCATTTGGATCACACGATTTCTATACTCTTTTGTTGACGTGAAATGTAAATGGCTCAACTTCGTTAGGGCATGCCTAATGGCGTCATCATATGCGCCTTCTGTAATTTCTCCACCATGGATATGAACAATAGGAATTTTGAACATTGTAGCCGCGGAGGCAATCGCTAACATTTCATACCGATCGCCCAAAAGGACCAACATATCAGGTTTGAGTCGAGGCATGATATCTGCCATTCCGTTCAAAGCTAAACCCATTGTTTTCACAATACCTGTAGAGGTATCTGAAGATAGTAAAATCTCAAGTTTCTCATCAATCAAAAAACCATCGGCCTCGATTTGCCTATAGGTAAACCCGAACTCAGCAGATAAGTGAGTACCAGTCGCAATAATTTGCAACAGCATCCTATCGGAATGTTTAATTAATTCCATCAAAGGTCTTAAAAGACCGTATTCAGCTCGCGTAGCGGTAACAACACAAATTTTCTTCATCTAAACTTCGATTAAATCATCTTCATCAAAATTTCGAATTGCTATTTTACCTATAATTTCATCCCAACGCATCGGTGAAATTCCAGTTCCAGGTCTTTTGACCGTTAAGTTATCCTCCGATAACAATTCCCCTTTCTTAATACTTCTTGCAGCAACAATACTTTTGCGTGCTACTGCGATATTTTTTAATTCAGATTCAGAAGGTGCCTTTACACCATTCCCTGTCATTGCATGCTCAATATTTCGTATAGCAGTAACCATATTCACTAACTCTACAGGCTCCAGAGATGCTGCATGGTCTGGTCCCGGCATACTTTTGTCCAATGTAAAATGTTTTTCGATAACTGTGGCTCCTAATGCAACAGCAGCTATTGGAATTTCAATCCCCAAGGTATGGTCGGAGTAGCCAATATTTGTTTGAAATTGATCCTTAATAGCTAGCATAGCTTTTAAATTGACATCTTCCATAGGTGTCGGATACTCTGTATTGCAATGTAAAATTGTAATATCGGAAATTCCTTCAGCCCGGAATACATCCACTGCCAATGAGATGTCATTCATTGTCGACATTCCAGTGGATAATATTACTTTCGAAAACAATTTTGCGGCTTTTCTTAAATAGGGCAGGTTTGTTATTTCTCCAGAGGGAATTTTAACCAATTCTAATCCTATTTCTTTCAAATATTGTAAAGAATCTAAATCAAATGCCGTAGAAAAAAACTGTATTCTTTTTTTCTTGCAATAATTTATTAGCGTTTCATGATCTTGAAGGGAAAGTTCTAATTTTTTCAGCATTGCAAATTGCGAATCCTCCTCTCCCCCCATATTTTGAATCTGATATTCGGCTTTTTTCGCATTTTTAGAAACCAATTTCTCTGCTTTGAAAGTCTGAAATTTAATATAATCTACTCCAGCCTCCACAGCAATATCAATAAGCTTAATCGCGTTATTTATGTCGCCATTATGATTCACACCTGCTTCTGCAATAATCAATGTTGTTTTCATTACTTAAGTTTTTTTGCAGGGTTACCAACCCAAATTTCACCATTAGGAATATCATGCAAAACTACACTTCCAGCCCTAATAATAACATTTTCACCAATGGTTACCCCTTGCCTAACAACCGAATTTGCCCCTATAAAAGAGGATTCTCCAACAGTAACATTTCCTGCCAAAATAGCTCCAGGACCTATATGTGCATGATCTAAAAGAATACATTCATGCTCAATCACACAAGCTGTATTTAAAATACAATTGTTACCTATCTTTGCAAAAGCATTAATAATACTATTCACAGCAAAAAAATTCCCCACTCCTAAAGAAGACCTGGTGCTTATATATGCTGAAGGATGAACAATTGAAATCAATTGCTTATTCTGCGAGATAACAAGATTAGCAATCTTTCTTCTAATTTGGTTGTCACCAATTCCGATAATAAAATTATTAACATTATTCCAATTAAAATATCTACTACTTTCGTCACCCAAATATTTTAACTTATAAGGATTAAAAACTTTTTCCTCCCGCTCACAATAATGGGACACCGATATCCCAGCTTCACTAGCAGCATCTAAAACAACTAATGAATGACTGGAGTAGCCAATTACTGATATATCATCTTTATTATCGTACACTGCTTGGAATATTAACTATCCGCTGTTCCAAAAATTCTGCATTGAACTGCTCATCCCGATAGCAATGCTGATACATAGGTAAGCGGTATGTCAGCGCCCAGATTGGACGTGTCATAATGCCGTTTTCGTTTGTTTCGCTTAAAAAGCGATCCCGTTGAGATTTATTCTTCAATTCCACACACATCAACCAATAATTCGCCTTGGTTTCAGTTGTTTCAGTTCTAAAATCAACTCCAATAGATCTGAAAAATTCAGCATATTCTCCGGCCAATTTCCGTTTATCAGCTAAAAAGGATTCTAGCATTTCCATTTGAGCACAGGCTAGGGCTGCATTTAAATTCGGCATCCTATAATTGTAACCTATTTCATCGTGAAAAAACTCGTAGGGATGAGGTCTTTTAGCTGTCGTGGTAAGATATTTAGCTTTCGTACCCAATGCAAGATCATTTGAAACTAGCGCACCACCACCGCCACAGGTAATTGTCTTATTCCCATTAAACGAAAAACACCCAACCTGACCAATTGTTCCCGTATGCTGACCCTTATAATAACTTCCTAACGACTCAGCAGCATCTTCAACCACTGGAATCTTCCATACTGAACAAATGCCAATCAGTTCCTCCAAGTGGACAGGGAAACCAAAAGTATGCATTGGTACACATGCTGAAATCTTATTTCCAGTAAATTTATTATAACAACCGTTTTCTCTCAACTCGCCATAATTTTCCAAGAAATTTCTAACAGCTATTGGCGATAGTCCCATCGTATCTAGATCAACATCCAAAAAAACAGGAACTGCATTGTTATAGGAGATAGCGTTGGCTGTTGCAATAAAAGAAAGAGCTTGCGTAATAACTTCGTCTCCTTTGGAAACACCTACCAATCGTAACGCGACCTGTAAAGATGCAGTTCCATTTACAACAGCAACAGCTTTTGTCGCTCCTGTAAATTGTTCAATCTTATCTTCGAATTGATCCACATAAGCTCCTACGGAAGATACAAATGTTGAATCTATTGTATTTAATAAATATTCTTTTTCATTACCTCGAAATCTTGGTTCATGTAAAGGAATAAACTTATCGGTTCTATATTGTTCCTGTACAAAGGAAACAAATTGATTTATATTTTCCATCTCTACATTTTAGCATCTAAGTACCGCCCCAATTCCTTATGTCCAAAATCTGGAAGCATATAGAAAAATAAGTCAACAATCTCTTGTTTTGTCCACTTGCGATTACCTTTCATCGTTGAAATAGCCTCTTCAAAATCACTCAGCTTGACGGCCTCGACATTTAATTCGTTTTTTATGATCCCCAGATTCTCGAAACGTTCCATATCCAAAGTTTCATTATCTGTAAAAAATTCCTCGAAATCCTTTTCACCTGTAGTATCACTAACCGTAAAAAGACACGGCCATTTGCCCTGCTGGGGCAAAGTATCCATTAAGTCCCTTGCCTCATCCTCATTACCACAATAATGAGGTTCATAGCCTTTCTCCTGCAAATACTGAATAGCAATATCAGCAAAAGTGACTAAGTGTAAGCTTTCATTTAATTTTGGAAAAAAAACATCTCTATTTTCACCAAATATGCAAGACATCAAACAAAGCTCTCCAGACTCTTTTGGAATAACAAAATATCTTTTGATATCATTTGGCGCAACGATGGGTTGTCTTTTCTCTATTCTCTTATTAAAGCCATGTAACAAAGATCCATCTGAAAAGGCGACATTGGCAAATCTTGCCGTCGAAATCACAATATCCTCGCTTCTCCGCATCAAAAACATCTCCATTATTCGCTTCGATGCTCCCATCATGTTTACGGGATTAGCCGCTTTATCTGTTGATACACAAAAATATTTTTTAACACCTTTTCTCGCAGCTTGATCTAATGTTTTATCTGTATTGAAAATATTTACATCGATCATACGCATCAATGTATAGGGGTCTTTCTCACTACGAACATGTTTTAGTGCAGAAAGATTTAACACATAATCATATGCTCCATCTGCTTCCCAAAAAGCATCATATTCTATAGAGCCTATATCAAGTGCAAATGTTTGAAAATCGCCATCAATATAACCGAAGGAGCTTCTAATATCACGGACCAACTCAACCATGTTATTTTCACTTATATCAACAACATGTAGCTTTATTGGGTTTCGCTTAAAAATCTCCTTTACAGTAGCTTGACCTATGGATCCAGCGCCGCCAATAACCAGGAATCGAGACCGAGAAACAATTTCTGTTAGTCTCAACTCATACGTATTAATATCCTGTTCAAATAGTTCTTGACTTCTTCCTATAAGTTTTAATATATTCATCTTGATTTTTAATTCGCAATTACACTTGTATACAATCTTCTTAGGGTAAACCAAATCACGGCGAGCAATCCAAATAAAAATGCTCCAATTACAGGCGCTTTAATAAGACCTACCTTTTTCTTCTCCAACGGATAAACAGGAGTATCCACAGTCTGTATTAAAGGGGCCTCCTTCATTAATGCCATTTTTGACATTTCGAGATTTTGCACCAATTGTCCTAAAATAGCCTTATTGGTTTCAGCCGAGAACTGTGATCTTTGGGAAGGAACGATACGCTGTACCTGTCTTGTGGGATTTAAATTCGGAGTAGCATCTATTACTGCCGCTGCCGTGCTAATACTTCCGTACATGACTGATCGAACTGAATCTGTTTTATGCTGCAATATTTCGATGTTATTTAACGATTTTTTTGTCTTCGTAGCCAAATAAAATGCATTTACTTCGTTTACAAGTGCTTCATTAAATTCTTTTGCAAAAATCTCATCTTCAGATTTTACATCAACTTTTATAATGGACAATTTTGAGCTTGGCTTTGCTACAGATAGGCTTCCTTTATTGATGTCCTTAATTATTTTCTGTAAGATGCTATCTCTATCTCTTTGTAAGCTACCCTGATTACTTTTTCTAAAGTCAATTTCCAGTAAGGCTGTCTTTTTTGATTTCCAATCCTTTTTCATTTCGCTCACGTCCAAATAACGATCGATTAAAAGTTTAGAACTATCACTTTTTAAAGGAGTTAATAAAGCTGCTTCAAGCATCTTACGGGATTTATACAGCTCAAGAAGGTTATCACCTTGAAATATTCCTCCACTACCACCGCCTAAATCGATGCCCACCATAGCAGCAACTCCTGCGTATTGTCCTAATCCACCGGCGGCTTTTTCGCCAGATTCCAAAACAAATGTAGTCGTTGCGGTGTAGATTGGTTTCGAAAATTTAGCATATAATACGCCGAGAGCTGCTCCAAGAATGCCCGCAATTAATAATATATACCATTTTGAAAATAAGTATTTTATCCAATCCTGTATAGTGAGAACTATCTCTTTCAAAGCTGGCTCTTTATCCACTTTATTGGTGTTTATTTCCATCCTTACGCTTAATTTCTAAATAAACTAACAATAATCGCCAAAGTAGACGCGATCCCTGTTCCAATTCCAATCCAAGCTTGTGAACTCAGTTTCTCCCGTGGTGCGCGCTTCGGAACAACGATCTCAGCTCCCGGCTTCACATCAGGATAACCGCCATCCTTACCTTTTACCGCACCATTGGCATATTGAACAAAAACACGTTTTTTCAAGGCATTGTCTGTAAATCCTCCAGCCTGATTGATATAATATTTTAGGTTTTTGCCTTTGACATAAATCACATTATTTGGATTCAATACTTCACCCACAACCTTTACTGTTTCCAGTTCTTTCGGCACGTTGATAATATCACCATCCAAAACGAGCAGGTCGCCTTTTTCGTAAGGTTTCTCCAAAATTTTATTCAACTCGATCCCGACTAGATCACTAGGCTCAACATCATCTGCAGACATGCCCTGTTGTGATACTTTGGCAAGTGCTTTATTTTTTGCCTTAGCACCGTTTGCATCCTCCTCGTTTTCTTGTTCTTGGTTTTTATTTTTTTCTTTTCCGTCTTGATCCAGACTATCTTGCTCCAATTCTTTTTTCAGACGTTCTTTTTCTTTCTTTTCCTCTGCTTTCAATTTGGACATACCCGTACGTCTTAATGAAGCACCTTCGGTATAAGCATAGGTAGTCAATCCGCCAGCACGCTTGATGATATCAGAAATACGTTCATCCTCCCTTGAGATGGTATAAACACCGGGGTACAATACTTCGCCTTCGATGGTCACCTGGCGCTGGGTACGGAAACCAGCGTCGCCTAACACCGAAATCACATCATAAGGCTGTAAGACAATGGTCGGATCGGTAAGCATGCCATCTTTAATATCCACGAGAATGGTTTGCGAGGAACTGTGATCGTCCGCATTACGGTGCATAAGCCTTCTGGCAATCTCTACACGTGCATTTTTAGCCGCTTCGGTAAAGCCGCCTGCTTTTTGGATTACATCACCTAGCGTGGCATTACTAGCAAAGGGTAAATCACCGGGAAAACGTACTTCACCTTGAATAGTAAATTTATATTCGTCACGTAAATCAAAGATAGAGGCAATTTCGATTTTATCTTCACGCTTCAATGGAATATCAGCAACAGTCCCTGCCAATACTTCACGTACATTAAAATTAATCAGCTCGGATGTGTTGTCCGCTTTCAAACGATTGATGATACCGCGCTCCAAAAAAGCATCCTCACGTACACCATCGGCCATTTCAAGCACTTGCTTAAGCGTCAGACCTGACTCCAAACCAAATATACCCGGACGGAATACCGCACCAAGCACAGATACCCGATTAGCATAACGTTCCAATATCGGCTCAACAATATATTGATCTCCACCCTTAGGGGTATAATTTGCGAATTGATCAGCATAGACATCCTGCACACTACGCTCACGTCCTGTTGTTTGCAATACTTTAATCTTAGCTGTATAGGCATTCTCCGTAAAATCTCCCGCATATCGCAAGATATCTGATAAGGATTCTCCGGCTACTGTCTCAAAGATGGCAGGTCGTTTTACTTCACCTTCAAACTGCACGCGTGCACCGTATACGGGAATATGGATAATATCCTGGTCTTGCAGTCGGATATTGCCCTGTTGAATACCGTTGGCCAAAAAATCATACACGTCTATCGTACTCACAATACGATTGCCGCGGATCACCTGGATCTGACGGTAGGTACCATTTTTATTGGGGCCGCCGGAAGCATAGAGTGCATTGAACACCGTGGCTAACGATGGAAGACTATAAGTACCTGGCTTGGTTACAGCTCCGGTCAACGTAACGCGGATTGTCCGAATATTGCCGATGGTAACGCTTACACTGGTCCTTCCGGAACGGATCGCGGGATAGGTACCACTTAGGCGTTGCTCGATTTTACTCTTTGCCGCAGCAATGGATAGGCCTGCCACACTAATCTGGCCAACATATTCCACTTTGATCATTCCATCCGGGCTGACAGGTAAGTTGTAGGAAGCCTCATTATCCCCTGTGATATCCAATAGTATTTCATCATCAGGACCAATAATATAAGAGCTCGGCGTTGCCATCCGAAGATTGGGCTCAAAAGTAATGCTATTATTTTTAAATAAATCCGCACCAAAAATCTTCAGTTTGCCATCATCCTGTTGAATGGAATCGGGATTATTGGTCCGTTTATGCTGTAAGGAATCGGTATTGCTTGCTCCGCCAACCTGACGGCCTGCTGTCCGACCTGTGGTAGCGGTCGAATTGTTTCGTTGGGATTGATCGGGTTGTTGTTTCTTACGTTTAATTTTCGCCAAACGATCTTTTAGTTTTTGCACTTCAACAGCAGAGACCCCTTGTGCACGGGCAAAACCATCCAATTGACTTTCATCATAGCCCATTAATGCAGCCTGTTTTACGTATTGCTCGATTTGAGCATCCGTCAGATTATCCACTTTGATGTTGGCCGGATTGGTCTGAGCGTATATTGAGCCCACAAATCCGATCATGCAAAACCATAAAATTACTTTTTTCATTCGATATATTGGCATTTGCCGCAAAATTAGTAAAACTATTTAATTAAATCGTTTAAAATATTTACACCGGGGTTTTCAAAACGACGAGAAAGAGATTTTTACCGCTTGTTTAAACCTTTCACTATCCAGGCTTCAAACGTAAAAGTCAGCGCTTTTGCTACGTCTTACTCATTATTCTATTAGGTATCATTGATTTAATAGAACGCTAAGAGCAAGTAAGTGACAACAATCGCTTCATGCGAGTGATTCTGTCAATGGAATCCTGAAAGTTTTATTAACTTAGCAAAGTTAAGCATTAAATTAGAATGAAAAGTTCAACTCTTGGTTTTTGGCTGCCAATGGGCCTGATCGCTGGCTTGCTATGGGCATGTAATGGAAATAATAAATCAAAAAAGGAAAGTAACGAAACAATATCGCAAACAGCAAGTAACCTGAGTGCTGCTGATAGCAGTTTGCTGCATTTCTGGGACAAGTTTGACATGAAAGATACGGCACAAGTGAAGAATCCTGACATTGGTGAACAAAAACTTGCTGATTTTATCGGACTATTAGCTGGAACACCTGATTCTGCCATCCGGGACAAAGCTGTAGACCAGATGTTGGACAAGGCCAAATCCAATCGGCCGAGTTTTGACCATTTCATTAAATTATACGAGCGTTATCTATATGATGGCAATTCGCCGATGCGAAATGACATTATCTATGAATCGGTATTGCGCTATCTGATCAAGACGGATCTGTTGTCGGATCTAGAGAAAGAAGCCTATAGACCAATATACAAGTTAGTACTACGGAATAAAGTAGGCCAGCCTGCAGAGGATTTCAACTACGAACTGGCCAATGGAGCAAAACAAAAGCTTTCACAGGTCAAAGCGAAATTCATCTTATTACTTTTTTATGATCCGGATTGCTCGCATTGCAAAGAGACCATTCAACAACTCCGTGATACCCCCCAATTGGTGCAGGCATTTTCTGAGTTACAACTTCAGGTCCTAGCCATTGACCCCTGGGGCGACCGCAGTAAATGGAAAAATTATATGCCTCAAATGTCTGAAAAATGGATCAATGGTTTTGACAGCGAAAGCAAGATCTTATCATTTAACTTATACGATCTCAAGGCATCGCCAACAATATATCTCTTGGATGAAAACAAGAAGGTTATATTAAAAGACACTTACTTACAGCCGGTGATTCAATATTTTGTTCAACCCAAGCAATAGGATATGACCGAACATTCGGAAGACAATAAGACACGAATTATTTCCAATGACCTCTATTTTACCGAAGTACAACGGATGCTGGATGAAGGTAAGGAGGTTCGTATCCGTATCAAAGGTGGGAGCATGCGGCCGTTTATTGAGGATGGAGATAGCGTCTTATTACAGGCCTATCGGGGCGGGACTTTGCAGCTGGGGAGTAATCTATTGGCCAAACATCAAGGGAAGTATGTTTTTCACCGCTATGTTGGCAAGAAAAATGGACAGATCGTCTTAGCTGGAGACGGTAATCTCGTATTACGGGAGTATATAGACACTACGGACATTATTGCTGTCGCTTCGGTCCATTATCCACAGCAATCAGCCGAGGAAATTAATTTAAATGACCGCTGGGCAAGATTGCGTGGCTTGGTCTGGTACCGTATCCGTCTGCTCCGACGGATTGTTGCCAAATTGAAACGCATGGTATAACGATATACAGGTTATGCTGATGGAAAATAATTATTAACTTTGGTTTTATTTATTCTATTGTCCTAACATATCACGTCGACATGTTGCATATACAAACGAACAGTGCTCCTGGAAACGGATATGACCATTAAAAACAGATAATTTACATATGAAATTGAGATCGGATTTAGTATTGAGAACAATTGGTTCAGATCATTTAATTGTGGACCCTAGCCAGGATATGGTTGACCTATCGACCGTGTACACCCTGAATAGCACTGCGGCATGGCTTTGGGAGCAACTCAAAGGAACAGAATTTGAACTAAATACCATCGTTGGACTGCTTTGTGACAACTATGAGGTCGATCAGGAGCAAGCGCAATCCGATGCCAAAGTATTACTTGGGGATTTTGAAAAACAAGGACTATTGGAAAAATAACCTTTCCACGATCTATCTGAATGAACAATAATAGCCTGAAACAACATGCGCGCTGGGCATGGTCAATCAGCGAAAGCTATCGCGGCAGGTTGCTCCTCTACTTTGTATTGGAGCTGATATGCATCGGTCTTTCCCTGCTTTTTGTGTACCTGTCCAAAAAGGCTGTTGACGTAGCAACCTCCCCGGGAGAATTGCCGCTCAAATGGCTGCTGATTGGCATAATAGGTAGTATCACCCTCAATGTAGCCATCAAGGGCTACTCCGGCCGGCTGATGGAACGGATCAAGCTGATGATGACACTGGAATTGCAGCGCCATATGCTCGACGCGCAGATGCTTTCGGTATGGCGGCTGATCAAAAACTGGCATACAGGTGATATCCAGATCCGGATTCAGACCGACTGTGAAGAAGTCGCCAATACCATCGCCAGTACCGTACTTTCCTTTGTATTGACGATTATTCAACTACTGGCTTCCGTGGGTTTCCTATGGTATATGGATCCCATGCTCGCCCTGATGATCCTGGCCATCTCACCCCTCTTTGTCTTTTCAAAGATTTACTTCCGTAAAATGCGCAAACTCAGCAGGGAGGTCAAAGAGGAGGAAAGTAATTTCTCCAAGGTACTCCAGGAAAACCTACGCTTCCGGCTGCTGATCCGTGCCATGGGTATTTTCCCAAAAAGACGGACGAAATTGACCACAAGTCAACAGCAGCTTTTCACACTGAAGATGCGCCAGATCAATTTTTCGACCTATACGCAGGGCGCAATGAAGGTGGCTATGAATGCGGGTTATCTCGTCGCATTTATCTGGGGCGTCTATCGGCTACAATCCGGGCAGATTACTTTTGGAACCATGACGGCCTTTTTGCAATTGGTGGCCAGAATTCAATCCCCAATACTTGCTTTGATCGGATATATCCCGGGCTTCGTCCGCTTTCGGGTATCTGCAGACCGGCTCCTGGAATTGCAGGAAGGTGAAATTGAACCGCTGGTAGAACAGGAGCGATTAAATGGGACAAAAGAACTGCGCATCAGTGACCTATCCTTCCGCTACGAGGATAAATGGGTCTTACAACAGCTAAACCTTTCTCTAAAAACCGGGGAGCCAACAGCAATTATTGGCCCAAGTGGAAAAGGAAAAACAACC
>JAQZAZ010000153.1 GCA_029239355.1 Sphingobacterium sp. | reverse complement strand
TATCGGCAGCCAGAGTTACATTTACGGACACACTCATCCGACGTGGAATTTACGCATCTGTAAGAAAAGGAGAATCACCGTTAACGCCGGGCTATGACTTGGTAGGAGGTGATATGGCCTTAAGACCCAATTTTAGTAAACAATCACCACCATTAAAATGTAAATAAATTGCAGTAGGGAGGGGAAGAGAGCACTTAGGATATACCAAATTAATACCATAATTTTAACTATATTTAGTACTGATTTATAATTTTTTACAAGCGCCTAGATAATTTAGAACCATTAGAACTACTTTATAATGGATTTTTTTAACCATATCAAAACGGTCATCAGTATCATCCTAGGGTTGGGAATTGGTAGCTTACTTAACGGTACCGTCAAATTTGTTCAACATCCGGGAAGAACAAAACCCTACTGGATCCACTTATTGTGGGTATTGTATTTATTTGTTCAGATGATCCATTTTTGGTGGTGGGAATACAATCTGAGAGAGATGAGGGTCTGGACTTTCACCGAATATATTTTAATAATAACCTATATACTGCTCTACTTTACGCTTTGCCAGCTGCTGTATCCTTCGGATGTCAAAGATTATTCCGACAGCTATAGAAATTATTTTTTTTCAAGGAAAAAGTGGATTTTTCTATTACTAATTATGATTTATGGCGTAGATATATTGGATACACTGCTAAAGGGACAAACTTATCTGGAAAAATTGATGCCTCTTTACGGTGTGAAAATGGTTACCCATATTTCACTATGCGTCCTGCTTGCTTTTTCAAAAAGTAAAAAATCATTTTGGTATGCGGTCATGGTTATCTTTTTCATTATTTTCGAACTATACTTTATTTCCAGCAAATATTATATTGACTAATAAAAGTTAATATGCTTTTTTTCATCTGATTCATTCACTAAATAGTGATCTGAAAAATCAAATCGATCTAGAACTGGTTATACTTGAGAAAAGCTCTATTAAGCTATGTCACATCAAAAAAAAACAGATAACATAAATGCTATCTGTTGAACTTAACTTAAAGAAAGTTTTGAGGCTTCCTACTTAATTATGCTACGCGCACATTAACTGCGTTAATGCCCTTTTTACCGTTCTCTAAATCGAATGTTACAGTGTCGTTTTCGCGTATATCATTGATTAAACCTGATGAATGTACGAAAACATCTTGACCTCCATTTGATGGTGTAATAAAACCAAAACCTTTGGTGTCATTAAAGAATTTTACTGTTCCTTGTTGCATTGTGTATATTATAAAATTATGTATTTATTAAAACTTCTTTGGCATGTGCCATTGCTATAGTGATACTTATATCATTAAGGCAATTAAATCGATCTGTAAACAAAAAATGAAGTTGGTATTTTTATCGTATTGAAAATATCAATTTGAAAAAAGGAACTTTACCTTATATGTTGATGACAAAAATAGCGGCTGAAACGGCGAAGACTGAGAAGAAAGAGTAAACTCAAAAGTTTCAGAAGAAGCAATGGCAGAAGCCTGATTATTGTACGAATGTAAGTATAAATTATTGAAAAACAAAATGTTTAATAATTATAGCGTAGTTCTTCATTACAAAAGGGTTTGGTTGGAGTAAGGTAATCTGCCAATCACTACCTTGAAATGTGTTGGATATATCACTTTAACACATTTCAAGGTAGTGGCGGGATAAAACGAAAGATCTAGTTTTCTTTTATTAAAGAATTTAGATCAAAGGCTAAGAAATATTATCTGCCTCTCTTTTTGATATGAGGTACGGATTATGATATTGTTCATAAAAACGTTTCTTGTCGTCCCTATAGTCCGTCACTGCGCCCATTTTATGCATCAGTTTGATATAGTACCATGCAAGGTCAACTTGATGAGGCCTGAAACCGCTACGTGCGCTTTTTGGAAAAAGGTGGTGATTATTGTGCCATTCTCCAGCTACAATTCCGGGCCAGAGCTGATTGATAGATTTATCATTTATACTGAAATCTATTCCTTCACGTTGTTTGTCTTTCCCCTTAGCGTGCCCTTCATAGTTAAAGGTCCGCACACCTATCGCCCAAAACCCTGCGGCACCAAAGAGGCTGCAGGCCAACGCATTTCCTCCGATAAGGTAAAATACAAGATACCAGAATGACCAGTTCAGCAACCATGACAATACTGCGTACAGAGGCGTTACATATGATCCCCATATTCTGTATTGCTCGTAGGAATTACCAGGTACCCCAGTATGTTGCATGAGTAATCTGACCCGATTATAGTCGCTTTCGGTCAGGTTTTTTGATATCGGTTGATGATTGACATCGGCTAGAAAACAATATAGAAAAATAACGGAAAGTATTAGTAGACATTTTGCATTTTCTTAGTTAATTTTCGATTTTCCCACTACCATCGGTCTGTCTGCTCCTTTATTAATAAATGAAAAGACATTGCCTTTTTTAGCCAGAATTGGCCATGTACGGTTTTCACCTTCATAATTTCTTCTTAAATTATCATACCTAGGCTCTAAAATTATCTTTCCATCATTATCTGCAAGGCCAGATTTGTCTTTTAACCTGATCTCCATTAGCTCAGGCGAAAAGTTATCGATCATATCATATATAGGCTCAAGTATAATTTTGCCTTGACGGTTCAGCACACCATACTTGCCTTTCTCTTTTATCAGCATGAGATCCGGATGGTCATTAATCACTTCCAGACGGTCAAATCGAGGATTAATAACCACATTTCCTTTCGTATCAATCAATCCATAAAGCATTTCATCTCCTTTTTTACTCACTACCCACGCTAGGTTGTCATAAAATTCACCAACATAGGCAAAGTCATTAAAGCGAACCTGCTTTCCATTCTCATCAATAAATAGATTTTCTCCCTTAATATTGATCTTGAAAAGTTCGCTTTGAAAAGGTTTGGCATCCTCTTTTCTATTTTCCGGTATATTAAAACTGCTGTAGTAGCCATTCCTGTTCCATTCTGGACGTTCAAACACTTTTTCACCTTTCATATTAAAAATGACATATTGGGATCCTTGTTCTGCCAGTAGGAGTTTATCGCTGAGCATCTTTAGGAGATAAATATCTTTAGTATAGGGTATCAACACTTGTCCATGACTATTGTATACTGCCGATTCTTTGGTATAGCTCTTTTCCTCCACTTTCCTCCTAATCTCAAAAATTCGTGCATTTAACCACGTGATTTCTACATCGCCTACCGGAACAATAAACTGTTTCTTTAGACTGTTGTAGATCCCCAGTCGTTTATCATCATAAACAGGGAAGATAAAAGGACTGTCGTTAAGATCGCCATAGGTGTAGCTTCGATTGATATAGATATCAGACTGTAGGCGATATTCTGGCGGTAATATTTCTTTACCCAGTTTATCGTAAATTCCATAGAAATTCCCATTTACTGCATAAAAATAAGTTTCTCCATGCTGGTTTACGATGGCAATTTCCGTAAAATTTGTAGGAAAAATAGGTTTTGCGTTTTCCCAATCGAAAATTCCTACTTTACCCTTGTCTTTTACATGCAGATAATAGGGCATCGCATCCAGTTTGGCTTCGGCGGCTATCCTTTCAAGGTATTCTTTTGAAGCATTTGCAACAGCAGGCATGAGTGATACACGGTCACCATAAAAAACTGTCTGTCCGGCTGAGTTTTTGAACTGGATCTCGTCATACTGGGGAGACAATAACAATTTGCCGCTTTCATCAATTAGCCCCATTCTTCCCGCCTTTTCTACAATAGCATGACCTCTTACAAAATCATTTATTCTATCATACAATGGAGGGGTGACTTCTTTTCCGGCAGCATCAATCAGCCCCTGCAACCCATGTTCTTCAATCTTAAGAAAATCACTACCTCTCACCGGAATTAATGATTTGTAAACTGCAGGAAGTACTACAGTCCCCTGCGAATCAATCAGACCATAGGCCTTATTTTGAAAAAATGCTGTATACTTTTTGGTTTTAAGTAAGATGTTGCTCAAGTCTTCATATGTTGGAGGAACAACTACTTTACCGCTTATATTTGCTATTCCTTGTTTTCCATTAAGATGAATTTGAAGCATATCCTCAAACAGATAATTCTTGCGCACTTCATCATAGATAGGGGGCTGGATAATTTCACCATCCGCTGCACGCAGCCATCCCCATTTATTGTTTTCTTTAAAACCAATGATATCTTTATTGATGATCTCCAGGGCTTGGAAACGTGGTTTGGAAATTACTTTTCCCTCTAGATCGATAAGCCCATACATTCCCTTTTTTTTCGTTTGTGCAAACTGGTAATTGTAACGGATACCCGGATACCATTGCCCGTCATAATGGCTGGGTAAAGTCACCTCATCGTAATCAAAGTTGCTTAGTAATTTTCCATTTTTGTGGATCACTGCGTATGCTCCGTCTTTCACTACAGAAAGCAAATCACCTGAATGATCTTTGACATCATCAACCAACAATCCAGTAACTGGATGACAGAAGTAAATTTTACCTTCTTTTTGCACTTTTACAAAAGGAGTACCATAATCACCAAAGCCGATAGCATCAAAGATAACAGGGGTCTGGGCTCTTGCTGAACCGGCAGTGGAAAGTATGAGGAATAATAATAAAAGTTTGTTGGTCATCGTTTTATTCGTCTATTAAATTATTTTTAAAGGAAATTTCAGCTCCTGCATGTTCGATACCAATGGCTTTAGATGAGATTCAATGGCCATAAAAACTGTAACATCATCTTTCACGTCCAAAGCATAAAATTTCGATCGTGCACGTTTACTCAGATTAGCGACAAATTAACAGTGTAAAAGGCCCAGCAATTTTTTGTATGCCATAAAGAACGTCGTCTGCCAAAACTACGCTTATCCTGTTTACAAAAACATCCCTGAATACAGCGAAATTTTTAAATATTTCCCTCCGGCCTTATTTTTAATTTTACAGATTGCAGTAAAACCATCCATCAATTATACATTTAGCGAATCGAAAAACAAACCTAGCGAATTATAAATGCTTTTGGAGCGCATCCTCATCTGGATGATTTTCGTCCTTAAATAGCATCTACATCCCTTTATACCACTGTCAATTCTATATTAATAAATGATGTTAATCAACTGTATTTTATATAATTATATTTTTTTGGTTAAGTTTGTAGTATTGAATATCAAATGTACAGCCCTTATGCCTTTTTGTACCGACCATACCGAAAAGGAATTGATCCGTCTGCTTAGCGGGGGGATGAAAAGGCATTTACGGTGAATAGCTGATGTGTCATGCAGGGCTTTTCTTTTGCCAGCCAATAGCGAAGAATTTAATTTTTTAGTAACTTTGGGGTAGTATTATTAATATATAATAAATAATGACTGGATGGGAACTTGAAAAACCGGGAGAGTTGCTGCAAACTAGCCGTAACAGGTTAAACAAAACATTGAATGGGTTTTTAAAGCGATACCCGCTGGCTACCGTAAGCGCGGACCATAACATTTTGCTTATCATACGTAAGTACCACCCTTCCCTAAATTGCAGTCCCGATAACGAAACTTATCAAACAGATGATTTCCGATATTGTATGGCGTATTATACCATAAACGCCTATACATATTTTGAACTGCCCACTTATGATTATCAATATGTCTCTATGCAATATGATGCTGCTATAGGGGATTTTACTATCAGGATATCCGCAAAAGGAATAACCCGGATCACTAATATCAAGGAACTGTCACAGCAGCTCAATAATTTTATCGAGCGTGATGAAGCAACAAAACGTACTATTTTTGAATCACTGGCCAACAAGGTGCCAATTGTCACCAAACCGTCTCCCATCACCCAAACCGAGATACAGTCCGCCGTTGTCGGCAGATTAACTAATACGGAGTATGATGATTGGTGGACGGCCATAGATGAGGTCGACATTCCCTTCTTCAACAATGAAAAAATGCCGGTTTCGTTTACGGATTTTAATCCAAATGAAGACCATTCTTTTATCGAGGAAGCGGATGAACTGTTACGTAACTTCTTGGCACAGGATAACAGCCACCGCTTTACGGTATCGGCATATGTGTACCAAAATTGCATGGATTTTTTGGACGCCATTGGTTACGATGATGCTGATGATGCGATGTGGAAGATGAAGCAGCCTGAAGAGGTGTGGCAGTTTGTAAAATGTACCGGGCTATATGTAAGCCGCGAGCCGTATGAAGATAAAGGTGTATATCTGCAACTGCTTTGCGATTGCGATTGGGAGCAGGAACATGGGCTGCAGCTGGTGTACAATAAACAGGGGAAGCTCGTTCGTGTAAGTGCGCAGGACGGACATATTATAGGCTAGAAAAGAATTATATTTAACTATGCATATTAATCATAATGACAAACATTCACCCTTTTGGAAACTGCTGCCGATGGTCGGTCTTGGACCTATACGTTTTCCTGATGCCCAGATCGGAGGTAGATAACTATCAGCATGAGCTGGGTTCGATTGTCGGGTAGCGGAGTGATAATTTGGATCAGCAGCTAACCAATAGCGCTATTTAAGGAATGTAATCCACCTTCCGTTAAAGCGCTGAAAAATTACAAACTTTTTCCATCTTTAAGGTTTGGGGATTTATTGGTCATAATATTTTTATTCGATTATATTGAGAAAGTTGTTTCTTCAAATATATATATTGGATCAAATCCTTGTGGTATTAATTTTTCTTTGATAATATTTTGTGAATATTAACTATCCATTTGCTGAATATAATTATATTGGCACAGTCAAAATATTTAAAAATTGAATTATTAGCCTTTTATAACCATGAAATTTAGAGAAGCAAAAATTGAAGATATTAAACAGATCCAGATCGTTAGAAATTCTGTCAAAGAAAATACGCTTTCTGATCCAGCACTGGTAAGTGATAAAGACTGCGAAGAATTTTTATTTGAGCGGGGAAAGGGCTGGGTTTGTGAGATAGATGACCAAATTGTAGGTTTTGCGATTGCAGATTTAAAAGAAGATAATATCTGGGCACTTTTCTTAGCACCGGAATTTGAAGGACAAGGAATAGGCCGCAAGCTCCATCAAATGATGCTTGACTGGTATTTTTCTACAGGAAAGCAATTTGTATGGCTGGGCACAGCTCCTAATTCAAGAGCAGAAGGGTTTTATCTGAAATCAGGTTGGGAGAGAAACGGAATGCACGGCAGTAAAGAGGTTAAGTTTGAAATGGCAAAAAGCACTTGGGAAAATATTAGGCAGGAGGCTTAGGTGTAATATTGGGCCAGTAATTCTCGTTTCTAGTATTTCAAGATTATTGTAGAAATTCAATTCATTTTGTTTTATGGTAACTAATCCGATACTAAACTCTACAATAGCTTGTTCATTTTCTGGTTCAAGCATGAATTTTGAAAAACAGCCAACAATTAAACTTATACCTTAAAATATGATTCCGTTCACGAAGTTTTTTTTTGATGCTTGACAAATAGTATGACTCTTTCGACAAGGGCGGAGATCCAATAGGAAGGCTTACGATCAGAGTTGAGGATCAAAAATATAAGTTAACTAAATTTGTTTAAATTTTTCGGGGCAGTATCAAAAGAGATACTGCCCCGAAAATAACCTTAATACCCAAGACTATAATAATTCTCCCATACCGAATACAGTCAGTCCTTTGGCAAATTGCTCAGCAACAGCCTGATTTGCAGCTTCAATAAATTGTCCTGTTATAGGGTCAACTACAGTACGCAATGGTCGGGTACCTTTTTCCGTTTCAATAAGTTTTACAATTGCATTGGCAACGTCCTGAGGATTTGGTGTTTTGGATTGCATTTCGGCACCCAATGCGGCGATCATTTTGTTTGGAATATCCGCGACAGCGCTATATCCTTCATTTACATCCTGATCGGAAGCGGGGTTGTTTTTTTGCTGCATTTCGGTCGGGAAAGCACCGGGCTCTACAACAGCAACATCAATACCTAAACGCTTTACCTCATAATGCAAACCTTCGCTGATCCCTTCTAGTGCAAATTTTGAGGCAGCATAGATGGTAGCAAATGGAAACGATACCCGCCCAAATCCACTTGAAACGTTAATAATCAAACCATCTGCCTGTTTTCGCATGGTTGGCAATACCTCTTTTATCAGTCTCCAAGGTGCATATACGTTGATATCAAAGGTGGTATGCAAATCAGCTGTAGTAAAACTCTCGGCTACACCGCTCATGGCATAGCCTGCATTATTAATAAGGACATCAATGGTGCCCTCTTTTTGCAAAATTTTCTCAACTGCCTGTTTCACACTTTCATCGTCTGTGAGATTAACATCTAATACGGTCACGTTTTCTATCGTTTCGAGTACTGCTGCTTTGTCAGCATTTCGGCCTTTGGTATCTCGCATCGTAGCGTATACCTTATAACCTAAAGCTGCTACACTGTGGACTGTTAGCCATCCGAATCCACTATTTGTTCCTGTTATCAATACAATCTTTTTGCTCATCTTTTTTTATTATTTAAATGAATATGCAAATATTGGTAATGACAACATAAAAACATTTACCAAATGGTAAAAAGCATCATTAACGGATATTACGACGTATACGGCTGAGCGATTGTTGGGTAACACCGAGGTAGGAGGCTATGTAAGAAAGTGGTATGCGGTTGATGAGGTTGGGGAATGCCGTAATAAAGGATAGATATCGCGTGGTGGCATCTTCCGAGACTAGGGGACTTCGCCTCTCCATCGCAAGGGTAAGACATTTTTTTACCATTTTAGCTTTCATCATTTCCCAACCTACTATGGTATTGGAAATTTCATCCCAGTTTTTTTTACTAAAGACAAGCACCTTACAGTCGGTTACTGCCTGAACATATTCTGAGGCTGCGAGCTGAGCTTCAAACCTGTCGTTATCGACAACAAAGTTACCTTCATCAACAAAATAATTGGTAATCTCCTCGCTTTTGTTGTTATAGTAACAGAAACGGAATACGCCCTCCACTACGAATGCAACATAACGTGGTACCTGTCCCGCTTCTGATAGATAATCGTGTTTCTTAAATTCAAGCGTTTCAACCTTGCTCTGCAAAAAATCGATCTGTTGTTTATTGAGGTCACCAAATTGAAGTATAAAATTTATCAACTCTTCCATTTAATAAATATACTATTCATTATCAATGCTTCAATTACCAAATGGTAAAATTAAAGCGAATTGCAGTATGTCGTTTTCGTTCAAATCTCTATTCAGGCTAATAGTTATGTTCATATTTTATTCAGTAGTTTTTGTAGTAATAAATGCTTACTATTACTCGTAAACTTTAGCACCCTTGAAGATATCAGCAAATGTTGACCACGCCGCTTTTTCAGCATCTACATTTGCATCTGTGTTATCATAATACCCTTGGATATCTTCTGTATACGCCGCCAAAGCTTCCAGAAAATCAGGTAAGGTTTATAATTGATTAACCATGTATTTTTAATAAATGTTTAAATCTGATATATCTCATTACCTTCTGTCGCGTATGTTCTGTCATAATTCAATTCTCCATTGGCTTCAACAGCAAATGTTTCAGTGAGGAACTCCAGTTCTTCAATTAGAAATGTGACCAAGATAGATCGGATCTTGTCTATGTTATACTCATTGGGTTTGATCGAAGCCAATAATATCTTGTCTTCCGTCTCTGCAAAAGAATGTCCTCTACCGCTTCGCTTATTGTTAACTGAATAAATTTCCAATCTATCCATATCAATTTCAACCGTAAAAAATAAATATCGACTCTCGTAATAGTCAGCTGTTGATTCGCTATTCTTAAACTTCGGACACATCCTAAATGAGAATTGATCGGGCAGATCGCCATTAGATTCATGAAGTCTATCTAAATTCTCGTCATCCAGAAAAAATAATAGGTAAGGTGAACGGAGGGTCACCTTTATTTCATTATAAAGCGTATAGAATTCTTTCTGATAAAATGGAGCAAGGGCAATTCTAAGTTCCGATTGTTTACTGCATGCCTCATGAAAGGTATCGAGCTTCACTCGAAGAGATTTATACATTGATCTAGTAATTTGGTTCAATAATTATAAAAATTATGCCTTTAATTAATAAGCTAATTAAAGCTAAGCTTAAAATAGTGATTCATTTAGAAAAATAAAAATCAATCTTAAAATATGCTGTTTTAAATATTTTTTCACATCAGAGAGTTCAATAACTGGCATTTGAATGAGAAACCATATGAATCTAAATACGGGTGATTCGCCCGAGTGTGATAATATGGCTTGGCGGTATGACTATGGTGCCCAAGGATCTCTCGAAATAACAGTT
>JAQZAZ010000152.1 GCA_029239355.1 Sphingobacterium sp. | reverse complement strand
CGGAGAGCATGCTCACGAAGGTGGGATGGATAAGAAAGCCATCTGGAGAGTATTTGGCGTACTTTTGGCGCTTACTTGTCTAGAGTTCTTAATTGCGTTAGGTTTTGTTCACCACTGGCAGATTTTGGCCAAAGGTGCATTGGTAAATACCATCTATATTGTTTTAACATTAGTTAAAGCATATTATATTGTTGCATTCTTTATGCACTTGAAATTCGAAAAATCGAGTTTCATCGTTACCGTAGCAATAGTCTTTATTTTTATTATTTATTTTATCGTCCTGATGTTAGTTGAGGGAGGTTTCTTGGCTGGTGCTTTTCAAGAGCATCAATTGTTTCCAAATAAATAGATAAGGTGAATAATGGACAATAATACTGGACAAAAGAAAGGTATTAAAACTATATTGATCCTGGCAGTAATTCTTTTATTGCCAGGATTTTTATATTTTATACTAAATAAAAGCGGTTCGAATAGTTACGCTTCACTGCCGATTCTAGGTAAGAAGGAAGTGCCGGGGACAACGCACCGGAAGTGGGGACGTGATATTCCCGATACGGTCTATCATACGGTTCCGCCCGTTGATTTCGTTAATTATGACGGCAAGCATGTGCGCCTATTAGACAGTGATACGACGCTATCCGTGGTACATTTGATGTATTCAAGAGACGCTTCATTGTCGCGAACGATGGTGAAAAAGCTAGACCAGATTGCCAATCGTTTTATTCATAACAAAAAGGTAAAACTGTATTCGATCACAGTAGACACAAGTTATGATACACCCAAAGTATTGGCGAAATATGTTAAAGTTTACAAACCCTGGACTAAATCTTGGTTTTTTGTGACAGATCCTACTGTGGATATCTTTAAATTTGCCAGAGAGAGCCTATTACAGGATGCAATGGTCAACAATGATAATAATAAGCCATTTATAATTGGTTCGAATTATTTATTACTTGATACGAAAGGGCGAATTAGAGGGATGTATGACATTAACGTAAAAACAGACGTGGACCGTCTTGAGGATGAAATTAAGTTATTGTTGGTGGAGGAAATTCGGAATCATCCGGCTACCATAGAACAAAAGAGGTAATTATCATTATGGAAGAGAGTCTTATTAAGGAGAAAAAGTATAGCAAGTGGATCTGGCTATTGTCTATTGTGATTCCAATAGTTGTGGCTATCCTATTTACTGTTAATTTACAAAAGCTGGGCTACGATGTAAAGCCATTGACGTTTTTGCCCCCTATTTACGCTACAATTAATGGTATTACTGCAGTACTGTTGGTTTGGGCTGTCGCAGCAATAAAGAAGGGAAATAAAACATTGCATGAGCGTTTGATTAAATATTGTATTGCTTGTTCCCTGGCTTTTTTGGCGATGTATGTGGCTTATCACATGACATCGATCGAAACAAAATACGGTGGTGAAGGAATTTTTAGACCTATCTATTTCTTTATATTGATCACACATATACTCTTGTCTATCATTATAATTCCATTTGTACTTTTTACTTTCGTACGGGGTATTTCGGGATCTTATGAGCGACATAAGAAGTTGGCTCGGATTACCTACCCGATGTGGCTGTATGTTGCAGTGACAGGTGTCATTGTCTATTTGATGATTTCACCTTATTATATAGGTTAATTTAATAAAGGAGAGTGCTTATGAAACGTATTTGGATATATCAAGCTGATCGCATCCTCACGGTTGAGGAGGGGCAACAAATAGCAGTGGAACTATCGGCTTTTGCTGAGCAGTGGAAAGTGCATGGTAAGCCCTTGTCTGCGTCTGCTGAACTGTGCGACAACCTTTTTATTATTCTAAAGGTTGATGAAGATATCGCGGCGGCATCCGGTTGCTCCGTTGATAGTTCGGTTCGTTTCCTGAAGGGAATAGAGGACAGGTATCATGTTCAGCTCTTTGACCGTATGCAGTTTGCGTATAAATCAACGAATGGTGTGGTAGTAGCGAATCGTGAAGAATTTGAAAAGCTTTTGGCCGCCGGTGAAATAGATGACAACACGCTTGTGTTTGATAATACGATCACTTACGATCATCAGCTGGATAGTGCCTGGATTGTTCCTTTTAAGGAAAGCTGGCACAAAAGATTATTTGCATAGTGAAAAAATAGCATGTATAAAAAACGCCATTCATAAAATGGCGTTTTTTTTTGCAGGTTAGAGCTATATTTCTAAACTAATGCGCTGATCGTTTGATTATCTATATAGGGCAAACCCAAATTAATCTTATTATTCTGGAATGGTATAATGATGCATATATTTTGCAATTGCATTTGCTCTCCTATTGACATAAGCAGATGGATTGCGTGCGTCCCATGCACGAGGATTTGGTAAGATCGCAATGATCAGCGCGGCCTGTTTTTTGGAAAGATTGCTTCCTGTTTTGCTAAAGTAATATTCTGCAGCAGCATCAGCACCATATACGCCTTGCCCCATTTCAATAACATTAAGATAAACCTCGAGGATGCGTTTTTTACTCCAGAAGGTTTCGATTAGAACGGTAAAGTAGGTTTCAAAACCTTTTCTTAGCCAGGAGCGTCCAGGCCATAGAAAGACGTTTTTGGCAACCTGTTGACTAATTGTACTTCCGCCACGCAGTTTTTTCCCCTGCGCATTCTTCTTGATGGCATTTTGAATGCCTTTCAGGTCAAATCCCCAGTGTGTCATGAAATGAGCATCCTCACCTGCAATCGCTGCTAGCTTTAGATTATCCGAAAGCTCATCATAACTCAACCAGTTTTTTTCTAGTTTAAATCCCTTTCCCTGTTCCTTGAGTTCAAAGCCACGTTGAATCATGAGCCAGGTAATAGGCGGGTTAATAAAGCGTAAGCTAATTACCCAGAAAAGACTGATACCAATAAAATAGAGGAGGACTCTGCTAATGATGCGTAGAATGGGTGATTTGATAGACTTCAACGGATTGAAGGAAACTTTTTTAAAGGTATTTTTTTGCTTGCTGGCAGTATTTTGCTTACCAGATCTTTTGATGGCCATGACTAATTTTTTTCGGATACAAACTTAGCGTATATTCTTGTTTAATGGAAATGATTTTATCGAGAAGTTGAGGGTATTGTTTGCCAAAGCGACGATATTATCCTATTTTTACGCTTCACAAATTTGATTTTAGAAGTTGGCAAAAGAAAAGAAAGTAACTCCGTTGATGCAACAGTATAATGCAATCAAGATTAAGTATCCTGGTGCGTTATTGTTGTTCCGTGTTGGCGATTTTTACGAGACATTTGGTGAGGATGCGATCAAGGCGGCTCAAATTTTGGGTATTGTTTTGACAAAGCGAGGGAATGGTTCGGAATCCGAAACGGCGTTGGCAGGTTTTCCGCATCACTCCTTGGAGACTTACCTCCCAAAATTGGTGCGTGCAGGTCAACGGGTAGCAATCTGTGATCAGCTGGAGGATCCCAAAACGACAAAAACGATCGTTAAACGTGGCGTCACGGAATTGGTTACTCCTGGAGTCTCTTACAATGATAACATTGTTCAACAGAAATCGAATAATTATCTAGCCTCGATTTTTACAGATAAAGACAAGATCGGTATCGCTTTTCTGGATATTTCGACAGGCGAATTTTTGATCGCGCAAGGAAGTACATCCTATATTGATAAATTGCTTCAGGGATTTAAACCGACTGAAATCATTTTACCAAAAAAACAAAGCAAGGATTTTATCGAGCAATTTGGGGCAAATTATTATACTTATTTTTTGGATGAATGGCCCTATACTGGTGACTATGCGACCGAGGCTTTGTTAAAGCATTTTGAAGTTGCATCGTTGAAAGGCTTTGGCGTGGAGCGAATGTCAGCAGGCATCGTTGCGGCGGGTGTTGCCCTGCATTACCTCAATGAGACGGAACACCGTAACCTTCAGCATATATCGACACTTTCCCGCATTGAAGAGGACCGGTTTATGTGGCTGGACCGATTTACAATCCGCAATCTGGAACTGATCGGATCCATGAACGAAAATGCAGTTACACTGTCAGATGTCCTCGATCATACAGCCAGCCCAATGGGCGCACGGCTTTTGAAGCGTTGGATCGTGATGCCTTTGAAAGATAAAAAGGGAATTCAGGAACGTTTGGACGTGGTGGATTTCTTTTTTAACAACCGTGAACTGCGAGACGAACTGATCGGTCAGATCAAACAAGTTGGTGACCTGGAACGGTTGATATCAAAGATCGGACTTCAAAAGGCCAATCCGAGGGAGATCGTTCAATTGAAACGTGCTTTACATGCCATTGAAAAGCTTAAGGAACTGACCGACCGTAAGGACGCGCAATCGCTGGCCCTGATATCCGATCAATTGGATGCCTGTGCCGCCATTCGTGAACGAATAGAGCAACAAATACAGGCTGAGCCGCCTGTGGCCATTAATAAGGGCAACGTCATTGCTGCGGGAGTTGATGCTGAATTGGATCGCCTGCGTAAGATTTCTTTTGGTGGTAAAGATTATTTGTTGGAGATTCAGAAAAGAGAAGCTGAACTGACGGGTATCCCATCCCTAAAGATCGCATTCAACAATGTATTTGGTTACTATCTTGAAGTAACGAATACACATAAGGACAAAGTTCCAACGGAGTGGATCCGGAAGCAAACTTTGGTCAATGCGGAACGATATATCACCGAGGAACTCAAAGAATATGAGGAACAGATTCTTGGGGCCGAGGAAAAGATCCAAGCATTGGAAAATAGACTCTATGCTGAACTATTGGTTGCTATTGCAGAATATATCAAGCCGATTCAGCTGAATGCACAGCTTATTGCCAAATTGGATGTCCTACTCAACTTTGCCATTGTTGCCGAGAAAAATTATTACGTCAAACCAGAGGTGAGTGACAGTAAGATTTTAGATATTAAAGGTGGGCGGCACCCTGTTATCGAAAAAAATCTACCGATAGGGGAAGACTATATTACCAACGATACTTATCTGGATCCGAAAGCACAGCAGATTATTATTATTACCGGTCCGAATATGGCCGGTAAATCGGCCTTACTCCGTCAGACAGGATTAATTGTACTGATGGCGCAGATCGGTTGCTTCGTTCCAGCAAAAGAAGCTAAGATTGGTTTGGTCGATAAAATATTCACACGGGTAGGGGCATCGGATAATTTGTCTTCCGGGGAGTCAACATTTATGGTGGAGATGAATGAAACCGCCAGTATCATGAATAATCTTTCGGATCGGAGCCTGATCCTTTTGGATGAAATTGGGCGTGGTACGAGTACTTATGATGGAATTTCGATCGCTTGGGCAATAGCGGAATATTTACATAATCATCCTGCTGCCAAAGCAAAAACGCTCTTTGCGACACACTATCATGAGTTGAATGAATTGTCAACCTCTCTTGAACGCATAAAAAATTACAATGTGACGGTAAAGGAGGTCAATAACAAAGTGATTTTTTTGCGGAAACTGGTGCCTGGAGGATCAGAGCATAGTTTTGGGATCCATGTCGCCAAGCTTGCCGGAATGCCTCCAAAGCTATTGAACCGTGCCAATCAAATTTTAAAACGGTTGGAGCAGGAACGTACGGGAGGGGAGCAGATTAAAGATAGTATGCGTAAGATTCAGAAACAAGCTTATCAACTGCAAATGTTTTCCATTGATGATCCGGTTTTGAATAAAATCCGCGACATGTTGAATAATCTGGATGTTAACTCGCTGACCCCTGTAGAGGCCTTGATGAAATTGGATGAAATCCAGCGTTTGCTAAAAAATTAAATAAACATGATAGGAGGCCATTCCCGCTGATGCAGCCCTCATAATAGATAAGAACGGGCTCTTGTCACTTAGTCATCCACATAACATCATAGGAGAAAAAACAGACATCCTATGAAAAGTGGTGATCAATAGCTTTAAAATCTGAAGAATAGTGCTGCAGTTCCGTAATTTGCTTGTATCGGTGTAAGGACCCTGCTGCTTGCATCATAGGGTACATAGTGGTAACCCACTTCAATACCCACATATTTCTTATTTCTCATTTGAAAAAGAGAGGCAAAGCCTAAACCTAAATGAACATTGTTAATGGTGACCATGCGATCGTTGTAACCACCCTCATAGTAGTAGCCATCTGGGTCGTAATATCCATCTGAATAGACGCTTTCGGTAATTCCTGTATCTGTAATATCTATCCCTATGATTCCTTTGGGAATCAGAATGCATTTTTCGTTATCAAAAATTTTATATCCTACAGCACCACCTATAAATCCGGTTGTGGAAGAGTTGACCGTGACATTGGACCCTTCATAATTGTAATCAATATTTTTATCATTTGAATTGATACGGATGTTGATACCGCCCTCGAATATGAATTTTCGTTCCAATGAACTCATTAACTTAAAGCCAAACATGAAATTCGTTCCAAAAACTTTATTTGTGCCTCCCAAAGGGCTCATTACACCGATAAGAGGAACATAACCCAGTTTGGATTTGCTTCGGTTTCCGTGCGTTTGTGGATGACTATTCGGGCGTTCGAGATTTTGGGGTGCTGGTTCATCTTCAGGACTGCCGCTGTCAGAGAATAAATGAAGAATATCTCTTTCACGATCATTGAGTTCATAATTGGTTGAGGAGAGTAGCGCCAGCGCTCTTATCTTGATTAAATTGTCCAAAGGGTGCCGCAAGGGGTAGAAATTGTATTTCGCTCTATTTTTTTCGTATTGTTGAGCGAAGTCGTCCCGGTCAGCCGCATCAGAACGTTGAAGTAATGTCTTGTCCAATTGATTATCGATATAGTGCTGGATTTCTGTACTACTATTCTTTTTGTCGATAATGAGCAAAAGAATGTGTAGGCGTTGGCCAAATTCCGTTATACCACAGCTGGCCTGTAAGGTCTTTAACAAGGGATCAATCTTATCAAACTCATTGCTGTTCAAGGCAGTCGTTATCAAAGGAAGGATGGCTGCTGTGTGTTTTTCACATGTTTCTTGTGCCTGGATTTTTTGTGGGGCGAGAAAGCAAATGAAAGCAAATATTGCAAAAGTGAACGCACGGATCGTCATGGCTTATGGATTTATAACGACTAAATTAATAAATAAATTGAATGATGTCTTTGTTATTTGGGGCGAACATCCCAAAAGTTTTATCTTTGGCTTATGGCTTCGATATTTCGATTTAAACAATTTGAAGTTGATCAATCTGATTGTGCAATGAAGATCAATACAGATGGCGTATTGTTGGCGTCCTTGATCGATATGCATGATGCAAAACGGATTTTGGATGTCGGTACGGGAACAGGCGTGATTGCGCTCATGTTGGCTCAACGCATGAGTGATAGTCAAGTAGATGCTGTGGAGATAGATAAACTCGCGGCAGCGATGGCCCATAGAAATTTTAACAATTCGATTTTTCGGGATCGTCTCGTGTTGCATGCTACTGCTTTTCAACATCTACAAATAACCCATCATTATGATCTGATTGTCTCCAATCCTCCTTTTTACACAGATTCATTGCATAATCCGGATGCCCGGAAGAAATTAGCCCGGCATACCGATCTGAATTTTTTTGATGAATTACTACAGTTTGGATCTTCGCACCTAAGTCCTCAGGGGCAAATTGTTTTGATTCTTCCTACACAGCTGGCAGAAACAGTCGCGGCACTGGCTATCGAATATCGTTTGTACTGTAGTGCTGAAATTCAAATAAGTTCTTTCGATGGGGATCCTGTTATCCGAAAGATCATTACTTTTGGGCGTATGCCGACCACAACGATTGACGAGCGTGTATTTGTGATCTACAAATCCAAAGGCATGTACTCTGATTCCTACAAACAGGCTTTAGCTCCTTATTTTTTAGCTTTTTAGACTATGACAAAAATTGGACTTCTTTCGGATACGCATTCCTATTTAGATGAATCTGTATTCAAGTACTTTGCTGATTGCGATGAAATTTGGCACGCTGGGGATTTTGGTGATGCTGATGTTGCTGACCAATTGGGAGCTTTTAAGCCGTTGCGTGGGGTGTACGGAAATATAGATGGACAGAATCTGCGACTACGTTTTCCCGAAAATTTGAGATTTACCTGTGAGGAAGTGGAGGTTTTTATGACCCATATCGGAGGTTATCCTGGTAAATATGCGCCGCGAATAAAAACAGAATTAACAGTGAATCCACCAAAATTGTTTATTACAGGGCACTCTCATATCCTCAAGGTGGTTTTTGATCCGAAAATCCGTTGCCTTCATCTCAATCCCGGAGCGGCAGGGAAACATGGTTGGCATAAAGTAAGAACACTCATGCGTTTTGAGATCAATAAAGACAAAATTGAAAACCTGGAAGTTATTGAACTCAAGGGGAGATAGCCCATAAATAGATTTATTATTTATTGACGTTTGCAGATAAGATTTTATCAGCCCGAACAAACTGCTGCCCGTTTTATATTGCGTTTTTTGCTTGGCGTTATCAATTACTAAAGGGGCGTGTTAAAGCTATTGTCTTAAGATGGATATATAAAAGATATTCTTATAACGAGTCACGGACTTCTAACAAGAAGCTCTTCAGGCGTTCTAAAGAATCCACAACACGTTGGTTTTCTTTAGCTTCGGATTTGTTGTCGCGGAGATAATCTCTCGCTCCTTGTAATGTATAACCTTTTTCTTTCACCAGGTTGAAGATAATTTTGAGGTTTGCGATATCTTCTTGTGTAAAGAGGCGGTTTCCCTTTTTATTTTTCTTGGGTTGAAGAATATCAAACTCACGCTCATAAAAACGTATTTGGGAGGCATTTACATCAAACATCTCTGTAACTTCTCCCATTGTATAATACAATTTATTTATTTCACGCTCTTTGTACGGCATATCTTCGTAATTAATCTATAGCAAACTTAATAAAAATTCCAATTCAAAAAGAAATTTTGCCCGCTCTTATTTTACGCTGGTTGGAAATAAAACAATGAAATTGAGCGAATAATACAGAATTATGGCCTGACGAGTTTTAACGTTGTACAAATTCTTACATTGCGGGCTTTAAGGTTTATATCCGGTCGGCATATCGTTGTAACTGGGTCTGATGCGCTATAAAACGTGATGATCAGCATTGTAAATCAGGGTTAAAATAGCTAAGTTTGACTAGTTTTGAAACTTATTGACCGATTAAATGATTATAGTTAGTAAATTTTGGACAAATTTATTTTCCTTTGGTAGAGCCAATGCAGTGACGATTTTTCCCATTATATTTCTTAAATATGGATTTTTTCGAGCTAATGAGCAGCTAATCCGCCATGAGCGCATTCATTTGCGCCAGGCTTTGGAATTGGGTATTGTATTTTTTTATCTTTGGTATTTAGGTGAATTTGTGGTTCGTTTTGCTCGTTTTCGAGATTTTGACCGGGCTTATCGAAATATTTCTTTTGAACGTGAAGCATATCGTCATGAAAATGATCCCGGCTACTTATCAAGAAGAAAGGTCTGGACATTTTGGAATCATTTATAAATGATTCGACTTGAAATTTTGCTTATAAATAAAAACAGCTCTTAAAATATTTTAAGAGCTGTTTTTATTTATATTTTTTCCGTTTATCCGACCAATTTCAGATAAGTCGCTACTTTGTTTTTTAATTGTCTCCGGTCAACGATAAAGTCCAAAAATCCATGTTCAAGTACAAACTCAGATGTTTGAAATCCTTTTGGAAGATCTTTTTTGATCGTTTCTTTAATAACACGGGGACCGGCAAATCCGATCAACGCACCAGGCTCAGCAATGTTTACATCTCCTAGCATGGCATAAGATGCTGTAACCCCACCTGTTGTTGGGTCAGTCAATAGACAGACATAAGGAAGCTTTGCCTGCGCCAGTAAAGCCAATTTAGCAGAAGTTTTTGCCATTTGCATCAAAGAAAAAGCGGCTTCCATCATACGTGCGCCACCTGACTTTGAAATCAGCATAAATGGAATTCTATGTTCTAGGCAGTAATCAATGGAACGTGCGATTTTTTCGCCAACGACGGAGCCCATTGATCCTCCGATAAAGCTAAAGTCCATACAGGCAATCACAATGTCTTGGCCATTCATTTTGCCGTGACCAGAGCGTATTGCATCTTTAAGGCCTGTTTTAGCTTGACTTTCTTTTAAGCGTTCTGGATATGGTTTTGAATCAAAAAACTCCAGAGGATCGCCAGAATTTAGATTAGGGAATAGTTCGGTAAATTCGTTATTGTCAAATAAAATTGAAAAATATTCCTTGGAGCCGATTCTTAAATGATGGCCACAATATTGACAAACGTAGTCGTTTTCTACTTGTTCAAGATGCAACAGCGGCTTTTTACAAGTGGGACACTTGTTCCACATGCCATCTGGTGCTTCTTTTTTATTAGCGGTAGCTGTGCTAATACCAGCTTTTTCTCTTTTAAACCAACTCATACGATAG
>JAQZAZ010000151.1 GCA_029239355.1 Sphingobacterium sp. | reverse complement strand
TCTTTTTTTAAAATGTATTCTCCTGGAATCATATGATTAAGATTTATTAACGAATAGGATCATGAACTGTTACCAACTTGGTACCGTCCGGAAAAGTAACCTCAATCTGCACATCATGGATCATTTCAGGGACACCTTCCATAACCTGGCTTCTCTTCAATAAGGTCGTACCATAAGACATTAAGTCCGCAACAGACCGACCATCTCTTGCTTCCTCCATAATCTGAGCACTGATATAGGCAATACATTCGGGGTAATTTAATTTCACCCCGCGCTTTAGTCGCTTTGCAGCCAATTCTCCTGCTAAATGCAATAGCAGCTTTTCGGTTTCTCTCGGTGTTAAACGCATAAAAAATATTTGTTTGTTATTTTGTTAAAGGAATTATTACAAAACTGGGATCGTAAAATATGCTCCAAAAGCAACACGATTATATTGACTTTTACCCATATCCATATGTCCCTTGTAGTTTACTGTATTACCTACATAACCAAGGTAAAATCGCAAATCCTGATTATGAAAGGGTTTATGTTGTAGGGTAGCAAAGTATGTCCAGTTTTGACGGAAATTTTTTCCAACTTGATCGTCATCTCTTGATCCGGCAGTCTCATAACCACCTTTCAGCGCTACCTCCCATTTTTTACTCAAAAATTGATCATACCGCAGGATTGCGGAGGTATAGCTGACATCCTTTGCCAAAACGCGTCCCGTACCCGTACGTCCGTAAAAGTCACTGATGGCGGATGATGCGATCAAAGCATGGTCAACACCCAGATAGGAGTACTGCAAGTCTAAATAGAGCATCTGTTTCGGAGTTTTAAGCTTGTTTGCCAAGGAAAATGAATGATTGGTATGTCCTTTTGCAAACTGAGAGATATTATAAGACCATTTTGTGTTTATTTTTTTATCCATAAAGGCACCTACCCAAGTAAAATAAGCCCCCATTGGTACGTCAGAACGCTCCAGATCACCCACTGCAAAACCATTTTTACTGTGCACATCCATAAAACTGTCGTTTGTGGTATTATACACTTGCGCATGTAAGGAATGATTGGGATTAACTTCGTAGGACAATGTTCCACCGACTACAAATAAATTCAGGATGCGATCAACATAATCCGTGAATTTATACTCGTAAATTGGATTGTTTTCAAACTCGTAGCTCCCCACAATAGCACTCTGCTTACCTGCTGTGACCGACCATTTGAGATCTTTACCGAACTTATATTTGATGTAGGCCATATCCAATGCCCTTGAACCATTGTCCTGACTGGTCGGTGCAAATGATCTATTCAGCCGAAAACGTACTTTATAAGAAAGCTGCTCGTTGTAGTCACCGCTCATCAAAATACGGGCATCATCCAAATTAGCCTTTGCCTGGCCGGAGCCATCCCCATTATCAGATTGCAGACCAGCACGCAACATAACATCCAATTGGAATGATTTTGCCCTAGCAGGTTCTTTTGACAACAAACTACTTCTAGATAATAAGCTATTTCTTTCTGCGGGGATAGAATCCACTGGAGCCTGAGTTTGTGCATTTAATGTCACAACGCCCAAACCCAAAGTTGTAATAAGTGAAAGTGTTTTTTTCATCCGTTTAAATCGCTTTTTATTCGTGATGAAGCTTTCAGATTTATTCGTTTATATGTTTGAATAAATCATGATGGTTTCATCTGATATACCTAATTCGTGTACAAGTATATCACAGCAAATTAAAAATGGAATAAGGATGAGATTAAAATCAGATTAGAACACAATTTTTGGCAATTTGACAAGCACTTGGGTACCTTGTCCTTCGGCTGAGATTAGGGTTAGCTCCGCACCATGTAGATCAAAGATATTTTTGGCTAAAACAAGTCCAAGGCCATTTCCATAGATATCCCCAACATTGGAAGCACGATAAAAAGAAGTAAAAATATGGGGTTGATCTTTCTGAGGAATTCCGATGCCTTTGTCAAATATTTTAACTGTAATATTTTGGTCATCACAGCTGATGGCAATCTGTATCTGCTCGCCATTACCATATTTATATGCATTAGAGATGACATTGCTAAAAGCAATATAAAATAAATCAGGATTAGCAAAGACAGTTAACTCATCACTATCCTCGGGGATCTGGGTAAGATCAAAAGATAACCTAAAATCCTTATAGATACTCCGTTCCGCCTTATAAATTTCATAGAGCAATTCATCAATACGGATGACCTCTTTATTATCTACCTCCCCTTTAAAGCCCATACGGGACAATTGGAGTAAGTTATTGATAATAAGCTCCATTTTATCGGCATATTTTGCAATCGTCTCTAACGAGTAATACGCTTCGTGTTCTTTGGGTATAAGGTTCCGCGCCAGCTCTGCCTCACCGCCAATGATTGTCAAAGGGGTTTTTAGCGAATGGGACGCATTACCGATAAAACTCTGTTGGGACTGCACGGAAATATCCAGGCGATTAAGCATAGAATTCAGGTTCGCGATCAGTACCCCCAGTTCATCTTTGGCATTACTGAATTTACTGAAAAGTCTGTAGTCCAGATTTGAAATATCCACCTTCCCTAAATCACGGTTGATATCCTTTATTGGCTTGAGCAGTCGGTCCGCAAAATAAAATGACATGAGGATAATCAGTAAAATGGCTAAAAACCCACCTGTAATCAGGGTACGATCTAAGTGACGCTGCTCGTCATGTCCATACTCATCTATACCTTCGGATACGACAATAAGATTGTCGTGATGGAGATTGTCGTTAAAGAATACCGCAACAAATGCAGTTTCGTTGTGCATATACCGACCTTTGCCATTCTTAATGACGTCCTTATAGAAGCTCATGGGCATGGGTAAGTTAGGTTTAAACCGAATACTGTCGCTGCCTTTCACCACCCGCAGCAAATGGTCTGTCCCTTCGGACAGTTGCTTGAGGTATTTGCGTTTTACCTGAATATATAATTCTTTGTTTTCTTCCTTTTGATGGACAATATGATCGCCGACGATAACTGCATTTTCTTCTAACCGGTGAAAAAACTTAGTCTGCAAACTATCGTAGGTAAAATAAGAGACATACAGAGCAAAGACAACAAGCAAAAGCGTGCTGATGACCGAAAATAAGAGTACAATCTTGGTCCTAATTTTCATGACGGATGACATAGCCCATACCGATAACCGTATGGATTAATTTACGTGCAAACTGTTTGTCAATTTTTTTCCGAAGATAATTGACATACACATCCACAACATTCGTACTTAGATCGACGTCCATCCCCCATACTTCCTCCAGAATATCTATCCGTGTCAATACCTTATTGCGATTGAGCATCAAAAATTCCAACAAACGGAATTCTGTAGCTGTGAGTATGATGGGCGTATTTCCTCGTTGTACCGATTTACTGTCCCGATCCAGTTGCAGATCGTCGAACGTCAGCACATTCTTTTGTTCACTAACGGTTTTGGACTTACGGCTGTAGCGATTGATCCTGGCCTTTAGTTCTTCCAGACGAAATGGCTTGGTGAGATAATCGTCAGCATCACGTTCAAAAGCAGCAACAATATCTTCTGTTTGGTTTAATGCCGTTAGAATAATTATCGGAATTTCATTATTGGACATACGGATGTTTTTGCAAACATCAAGACCATTCATCCCAGGCAGCATTACATCGAGCAAAATGAGATCATAATGATTTAATCCGGCCATTTTCAACCCAGTATAGCCATCCATTGCAATGCTAATGTTATAGCCTTCTTCCTTTAGCCCTCTTTCTATTAATGATATGACCGACGGTTCGTCTTCTATAAGCAATAGTTCCACAGATAATGTTTTAAAAAGTAAATTTAAGGTTTGTAAAATACAAAAATATCAGCATAGGTCTTAGATAAACGGCTGTCTATCATGAAATTCGCTTTTTCTTGACTTTTATATGATACTTTTTAGATGATATAAGCAGCAGAGTTACCTCTGATGTCATTTTTAATTACCTATTTTACAAAATGGCATTTGCGTACAATAATATCAAAATTTTTGCATGATTTTTCTCAAATGACAAAAGATTATTTCACAAACCAGTCAAATTTCAATACATTCGTATTTTAATTTGTATTCCTAATGAAACATTTTTTCCTTTGCATAGCGTTTTTCACATTAATTTTTGTTAAAACCGGTTCGGCGCAACAAAAACTATTCAAAATTACCTATCAGTTTGCAGATCCCGAAACAGGTACAGACACATCAAGTTCTGAATTTATCAAAATATTGACTAGCAACAGTGAGGCATTGATGCATGCCTATATCTGCAATGATCAGATGCGCGTAGAAACGCTACTTTTTGGAAAATCAGTACAGATTAGTAATATAAAAGAAGAGACTTCCTATCTGATCGACGAAAATAGCAAAACATATACTTCAACGGATCTTGCTTCCGGTAAGCTTATTGAAACATCAGCGGGTGGAGATTACGCTTACTCAAGTGATTTTGAAATCAGTCTAGTCCCGAATGAAAAGAAAATTATCGCAGGCTTGCCCTGCAAAAAGGCGATATTCAACCTGGCTGGCAGTAAAGATAAAACAACTGAAATCACGGTCTGGTATGCAGAACAATTGCCCAAATTATACTGGGGGACTTATGACTATCTCGAAAAGGTGCCCGGAGCAGCTCTTTATATTGGCGCAGAAGGTTTAGGCATTCAGGCGACCATAGTTGAAGAAGTCCCTTACGATACGGCATTATTCGAAATTCCAGAAGGTTATGAAGAAGGGGAAGCCGAAGAAGCCGCAGCTGACTCTGCATTAAATGACCATTTATCTTGGTATCAGGACCCCACTACTGAATATTTTGGCGTACAGGATAGCTTAGGCAATAAACTCACTCCTGCAAAATATGGATCCATCTACGCATATGTGGGTGATTACGCAATCGTCACCGATGCGGCCCAGATGTTTGGCCTGATCGACCTGCAAGGTAAAGAAGTTATCCCATGTCAATATGAATCGTTAAGTTTAGATACTGAAGGCGCACCGTTAGTCTTTATGAAAGACCAGAAGTATGGCCTATTGGACAATACAGGAAAACTACTGCTCGCTGCAAAATATGATTTTATCACCATTCCCAGCTTAAGCCACGCGCTGTACACCGAAGGGGATTATACCGGCGTGCTCGATCTGAAAGGCAATATATTGATCCCCGCAAAATATGAAACAATAGCTGAATACAGTGACAACCTGGCACTGATTATTGAAGACCAAGCCTATCAGCTTATTGACAAATCGGGCAAAAAGCTACTTCCTGGAGATCAGGAGTTCTTATCATTTGCTGGTGAAAAATTACTATTGTCTTTTAAAGACAACGTATATGGCTATATCGACTACAATGGAAAAGTCGTCATTCCATTTAAATTCCAGAATGCACAGGCCTTTGAAAATGGTTTAGCGCTGGTCAGCGAAGACCTTGAGAATTTTTATTATATTAATGCAAAAGGAAAGTTTATAAAAAAGTATGCAGAGTAATCCACAAACATTCTATCTTTCAACATTGCACCGCGGGAAATACATGTTTATTCTATTAACCTCGATCTTACTGATAGGGATAGGGATGTCTAAAGTCCCGATTCAGGAAATATATAAAATCATTATAGCTCTTCTGATGGTTCCCTTGGCGCTTTATTTGGCGATCAAGTGTTCCACGCTCGAATCAACATGGCGATTAGAGGCGGATGCACTCCACATCAGCAATTCAAAGAAAACTATTGAATTCCCCCTGAGCAACATTTCACATATCCGAAATCTCAGACGCTCTGGTGGGAATCTGATTATTATAAACCAAAATAAAGGTTCCGCTTTTCGCACCTGGCGCAATAAATTATTCCAAAAAGAAGATGACCTACCATTATTAGTCGAGGCTCTCAAGGACGCCAACATTGAGTATTACGATATGTAATGGCTTACATCCTACGGTAACATTTGTTACAGGCTTTTGCAAGAACAGTACGTACCTTTGTTTTATAACTTAAGGATAATAAGCTATGATATTGGAATACATCAAACAACCCTGGCCTTGGTATGTTTCAGGGCCTTTAATTGCGCTAGTCATGTACCTATTGCTAAAACAGGGAAAAGATTTTGGCATGTCCAACAATCTGCGGACGATGTGCACGATATTAGGAGCGGGCAAGTCATCCTCTTTTTTCCGCTTCGACTGGAAGACACAATCCTGGAATCTCCTTGTCGTACTTGGAACGGCCATCGGAGGATTTATTGCTCATAATTTTTTAAGTGACGGCTCTGCTGCGCAGATCAATGCGGAGAGTATTGCCGATCTAAAGCAACTTGGGATACTTGATCAGCTACAGGGCTACCTTCCCGAATCTATTTTCATTTTTAATGGATCCTGGTTTCAGCTTTTAATACTGAGCATTGGTGGATTATTGATAGGTTTTGGGACAAGATATCCCGGAGGCTGCTCCTCCGGACATGCTATCTCAGGGCTCAGTAATTTCCAGCTCCCCTCTTTAATTGCTGTCATTGGCTTTTTCCTCGGAGGTATCATCATGGTTCATTTCTTATTTCCTTTAATCTTCGCATAAATGAAAGCAATAAAATTTATATTGATCGGCATCTTATTTGGGATTATTTTATACAAATCAGAAGCGGCCTCCTGGTATCGGATTTATGAAATGTTTCAGTTCCGCTCCTTTCATATGTATGGTATGATCGGCACTGCACTTGCAACAGCGATTATCCTTGTACAAATTATAAAGCGCAAACAGGTCACAGACAGCAATGGCATGCTGATTACCTTTCTGGACAAGGACAAAAGTATCACACGCTATTTTGCGGGGGGGACCATCTTCGGACTGGGCTGGGCATTGACTGGAGCCTGCCCGGGCCCTATGTTTGCGCTGATCGGTTCTGGCTATTGGACATTGGGCATTGTATTGCTCTTTGCCATCTTGGGAACATGGATCTATGGTGTGCTCCGAAACAAATTACCCCATTGAGTTTTGATTTACCGCTAACAGCGCTGTACTTGAATCGGGAAAAGCTGATAATCCACTTCAAAGGTTCATTTTAAAGAAAGCATTTGATTTAGAGCGAATGGAATTACTATTTATAATTGGCTTTTTATTGGCGATATTGGTTGGGCTATCCATGGGTTTGATGGGGAGTGGCGGCAGTATTTTAACACTACCGATCTTCGTGTATCTATTTCATATTGAACCACAATATGCGCTTGACTATTCCCTGTTCTCCATTGGCGTACTGGCCCTGATAGGTTCGGTCGAGCCAGTGACCAAAGGTAAGGTAGATCTAAAAACCACAGCAATCTTCCTGATCCCTTCCTTAGTGTCAGTCTACCTGACCAAGCGCCACCTGTTGACCGCCATACCAGCTCAATTCCATATTGCGGAGCTATCGATTTCAAGGAACCACGTCATTATGTTGTTGTTTTCGTTTGTTATCCTCGTTTCCGCTTTAGCAATGATTCGCAGAAGGAAACAGCTTGAAGTATCAGCGGTCATGCTGCATATCAGCCAAGTCCTCAAAATAATTACTGCAGGCTTACTGGTTGGTATTATGACAGGGCTGGTCGGCGCCGGTGGTGGTTTTATTATTGTACCATCCTTGGTGCTCTTGTTGGGGATTCCATTAAAACAGGCCATTGCAACATCTTTATTCATTATCGGGTTAAATGCCTCCTTTGGTTTAGGCGCAAATTACCAGCTATTGAACCACATGAATTGGCCTATATTGCTTATCTTTACGTTAATCACGTTAATAGGTCTCCAGATCGGTTCAAAATGGAAAGATAGATTGGAGGTAGTCCGACTACAGGGACTTTTTGGCTATTTTCTGATGAGTATAGGCATCCTAATTCTTACTTTCGAAGTCATTCAGTTCGTAAATCACTAAAAATCATATATTATGTTTTTTCAACACATTTTCGAGTCATCTTTAGCACATTCAAGTTATTTAATTGGCTGTCAGGCCAAAGGTGTTGCCCTTGTAATTGACCCAAAAAGAGATGTCGACACGTACTTAGCGATTGCAGCAGAAAACAATTTAAAAATCACACATATCGCCGAAACACATATCCATGCGGATTATCTTTCCGGGACATTGGAATTGGCCGAACTAACGGGAGCTCGGTGTTATCTTTCCGACGAAGGGGGCAAAGATTGGCAATATGAATTTCCTCATATCGGGTTGAAAGATGGCGATCAGATCCCACTTGGGAACCTTATTTTTAAGGTACTCCACACACCTGGACATACACCTGAGAGTCTTAGTTTTATTTTAATTGATACGCCTGCCACATTAGATCCGGTGATGATATTTACGGGCGATTTTGTCTTTGTTGGAGACATTGGCCGTCCAGATCTTTTGGAAAATGCCGCTGGACTCATCGGTACCAAAGAAATTGGTGCACAGCAGATGTTTAAGTCTTTACAGCATTTTTTGAACCTGCCGGATTACATCCAGGTGTGGCCTGCCCATGGTGCCGGTTCAGCCTGCGGTAAAGCTTTGGGCGCAGTACCTAGTTCAACCGTTGGCTACGAACGGATTCGCAATTGGGCACTTCAATATCAAGATAATGAAAGTGGTTTTATCACTGAACTTCTGGATGGACAGCCTGAACCACCGCGTTATTTTGCCATGATGAAGAAACTCAACAAGATCATGCGTCCGTTACAGACAAGCGTGCCTCAATACCCCAAACTATCCGCAGAAGAATTCACCAAATTTTACAAGGCAAATACGATAGTTATTGATACACGGCATAAATTTGATTTTGCGAAAGGTTTTCTCCCAGGCAGCATCAACATTCAGCATAACCGAACATTCAACACCTGGGCCGGCTGGATACTGGATTACAAGCAACCTTTTGTTCTTATCATGGATGAAAAGGATAAGGATGAAATTGCACGTAAGTTAATGCGCATTGGTCTTGACAATGTTGTCGGATATATTACAGCCGACACCATCCCACAATTGGAGATTCCTTTGGAGCAACAACAGCTGATCGGATTTCAGGAAATGAATGATGTCCTTGAAAATCCTAACGTTCAGATTTTAGATGTCAGGAATACAGCCGAATTTACGGCAGGACATCTGCCACATGCCACACATCTCTTTGTTGGAACAATTGAAGACAATCTAGACAAAATTGATCGAACAAAAGAATTATACCTGCATTGTCAATCTGGAGACCGGGCGACAATTGCAGCTTCGATCTTAGCTAAAAATGGAATTAAAGACATCAAAATATATAGTGCCTCCATCAATGACTGGAAAGCACAGGGTGGTCGATTAGTTAAATAGCCTGTTGAAAAAATAGCTCCAGAAATAAATCCTGAAGCTATTTTATTTCTACATAATCTCAGTAGTCATTCAGCTGCTTCTATAAGCTATTCCTGTTAATTCGCAAGAATTCAATAACCTCATCTTTCTTCTCTTCCATCTTCCCTTTCTTCTCCACAAATTGATGATTATAGATGGTCAAGTATTGATGGTCATCAGTATCCGATTCGTACACTTCTGCAGTCGCAAAAGAAAAATGCTCTTCTTCATCGGAAAGCTGATCGTAGACATAGGCAAAATCATGATTGGCCAATGTGTTTGCCATAGCATCTTTGTCCTCGACAAATTTTAATCTTCCCGGCAAAATCCGTTTGCTCATCCAGATCTCGTCTTTCTCTGAAAAAGGATAAATGGTAATACCCCGAAAAGCCATGATGATTGGCGTAATAAGGATAATTGCCATTTCGATCCCCCACACTACCCAAAGCATCGCTCCAGAGACAGGAGATTTCTTTAGTGTAAATGTACCAACCTCATTTAACCCCTGTAGCGCCTCCCAGATAAAAGAGGGGTGCATAAAAAATGCTTTAAAGCCTTCTAGGCTAAAAGAAGATTTCACCCAGGTGTCTCCACCCATGGTACCTTCAGCATTATACATCAACGAAACAAACAAAGCCCACTGCGCATAAAAACCAACTATAGCAACGATCAATGTGATGATAACCGCAACTCCTTTATTCCTGAGCTTCCATTGTTTGAAACAAAAATTAAGCAGATAAAACAGTCCTGCTCCAAATCCAAGTGTGATAAAGACATTGAAATAGACAATCGGAATAAACCACTGTAAGGCAATATAGACAATTGCCAAAATAATTGATCCTACAATACCTAACACAAGCGAACCGATTAATGCGAAAGCAGGCACCTTCCCCGAAGGCTTATAATACAGATTTTCCATAAATTTATTTGTAATATTTGGTAACTCAACAGATAAATTTTCTAACCAAAACCAAGCCAATTATTAATATTCAAATCATTTTTCGTCAAGATTTGATGACATTTAGTACGGTTGGGCTGATTAATCGGCATTTCTTGAGACAATTTTGTAAGTTTGGAACATGAAAATCAAAATATTGTCCTTTCTAGCACTTATATGTGTCATAAATATTG
>JAQZAZ010000019.1 GCA_029239355.1 Sphingobacterium sp. | reverse complement strand
CGATGGTATTGCCGTAACAGGTGGGAGAGTAGGTCGGTGCCTTTTTTTACACGGAAGCCCTTGCTGGAAACAGTCAAGGGCTTCCTGCGTTTACATACTCTTCGAAAAACAGTGCCGCTGGCAGGCGCAGACGTTGGATCATACCGAAAGTTTTGGGGAAATGTTTTTTTAAGTAGAGATTTTCATCACTCGATGTAAGAAAAAAGGAGCATCTCTGGCACCTCGAAATACAGCTTTAAAAGTCTTTGGTTTAGCATTGAAGACACTGGGAGAAATTAGCGCTTCCTTGTTGTCGAAGGAATTCAATATCTTTTTAAAGTGATTGTTTATTGTTCGATAAACAGTATAAAGTGCCTGCACAGAGATCCGCCGGCCATCCCGGGGTTGGGGAAAATAAATAGCTCGAAGAAAATCACATCATAGCTATGTGTAAACGATTATCGTTGTTTATTCGTTCATGTGGCAAGCTAGTAAGATATATTTATGATGTAAGTCAGAGAATCTTACCTTCAAAATTACATATCAGTATGTTTGAATTTCCAAAGGATTCGTAAAATAGTATGGTGTAAAAGGGGAATCGCGCCTCGTTACTATAGAGGACACCTTGATATTGTCTGTGTTATTAAAGTGTGGAAATAAGCTGCAAGAAATTTGAGAGGTTAAACGGTTTGATCATAAGTCCATCGAAATGATGGACCTGTCCTTCAGGTTGCTGTGTGGTTACCTGTGATTCATCTGATGTCAATGCGATTACTTTGCTGTTTGATCCTTGAACAATATTATTGTCTTTAACCAAATTCAGGATATCCCAACCACTGGGGCCTTTCATCCGAAGGTCGGTGATAACAACATCGCTCGCATGATTTTGTAGGTATTCCATTGCAAGCTGCGCGTCCTGAAAAACCTGTACATTTTTGAAACGTTGCAAAGCTTGCTTAACGAATAAGTTGTTGATCGCATTATCGTCAATAACAACAATGTGTAGGTTTTCTGATAGATTGTGCGCTGTGCTAAACTCCTTCATGTTTTTCCTTTCATCGGCAATGGGCACGATTAATGTAAAGGTTGACCCTTTGCCTTGCTTACTTTCAACGCTTAAGGTTCCATTTAGTTGCTCCGCCATAAGCTTGGAAATATGCAATCCCAGCCCAAAGCTATTTTTGGACTTGATGTCAGTCATGTAGTATTGTTCAAAGATATGGTCTTGATCTTTGGCCGAAATCCCCCTGCCTGTATCTTTAACCTCTATCTGCAAGGTTTTCTTCGTCTCACGATTGATAAATGCTTTTATCTCTATCTTTCCTTCTTCGGTATATTTAATGGCATTACTTAAGAGATTGGAGACGATCTGGCGCAAACGATATGCCCCGCTTTTAATTAAGATATTCTGCTCAATGGCGATCTGGCTGATTAACTCAAGGCCTTTTTTATCCGCCTGTGCCTTTTGCATTTTTATTAAGTTGCTAAGTAGATTGGCCGGTGAAAAATATTCTTCCTTAATTTCCAGCATGCCTGACTCTAATTTACCAAGATTAAGGATATCTTCAACAGTATCGTTAATGACCTGGATATCCTGCGTAACGGAATCCAATAATACTGGATTTATGCGATTGTTGGATGTATTATTTTTTAATAAATCAATTACACTGATCAGTGAATTGATAGGTGTACGTACATCATGACTCACATTAGCCAATATGCTGGTTTTTTCCTTTGCGGTGTGCAATGCATAGTCTCTTGCAGCTGTGATTTTACGCTCATAAATGATCGTATTGTAATGATAAGACAAGATCAATGTCACCATAATGATCATTAAAATGATCGATGCAATAACCTGTTTGCCGAAAATAGCGGAGTTTTTCTTGTATAGTGTGAAATCTTGTATTTCTGCAGCTCGTAAAGATTCATCTTCTTGTGTTTTTATTTTAAGAAGTGCAGTACTGATCGTATTAAAAAGCGCATAATTTGATTGCAGCAATTGTCTTTCCTTTGCCTGAAGTTCGACAAAAGAACGACGGATTTTGCTAAAATCTTGTTTATAGAAGGATTCATTTTGTTCAATCAAGGTCTGAATTTGGTTATGAATTGCTTTGATTTGATTGACGTTAAACTGTTGTTGCAATCTATCTGATACCAAGGTGTCGTTTTTTGCTCTAAATATCCGAGTAAAGAGTTTTTCTTTTTTCCTGACGATTGTATCTTTTTTACTGACAGTTAAGGCGGTATCTCTTAATATTTTACTGACAACAGAATCGGCATCTATTTGCTTTCTTGTAGGGGTTATGGTACGACTGGTTTTGGTCAAAAGAGAAAGAGAATCTTTTGCCAAGAAAATCATATTATCTACAGTTTTCTTAATACGTACGAATTCATCCGAGAGATGGATATTTTGCTCCAATGGGGTATTGGACGAAAGGGAAATTCCCTTTTTAGAAGAGAGGGTGGAGAGCGAATCAATGTAAAAACGGAGGCTATCTAGATTTTTTGTATAGTTTGCTAAGTTTTCAGCACTAAAATCTACCGTATAGGAGCGAAAGGCATTACCAGCGGCATTATAGGATGCAAAGAGGTCATAAAATAAATTAGTCAACTGATTTTTTGAACTATAAGCTTTATTGAGGCGAGCTTCCGTTTTTTGATACTCAATATATTGGTAGGTAAATATCGAACCGATATATACTAATGAAAGAATCAGGAATGCAATTAAAATTGTCCTGAAAATAAATATTTTTCTATTATTTTTCACGTTTCTATTCTTTCAAAAAATAAATCGATGCCCGCCTCTTTGTTTAATATGGAACTCAAATTTAATACTTAAAAATGAAAGCAGGGGTGTAGACTTGTCGATTAATAGCTACATTTTAAAAAACTGGCTCAATCGTTTTATTTAATAAGGGGCTTTGTCAGTACAAATTTGTGATATATGCGAACCTAATGTTGCCAGATAATTGTCTTTTAATTTCAATGAAAAGCAAAATTTAGGTAGCGAGAAGACCTTCAATCTCAGTAATGTTATCACTCTTTAGCTTCTCAGATCAACTATACGATCCATCTCTCGATAACAAAGCAGCTGCCTTTTTTGCCCGGAATGATTCTGCCTTTGTGAAATATGCCCATTCATGGGAAACTTGTGGTCTGATGAATTTTTATAAAAACAGTGAGTGAATTATTTTAGTAATTTCCTTACAAAACATAAAAAACAGTTTGAATTTTAGATTCTTTTATTTAATTTCCTGTAAGAATCAATTATCTTTTATTATTTTTTTATAAAAGATAGACACCAATGAACCTTTAGTAATTGTTTGTAAACTATTATCTAAACCTCCATCTTAATTATGAAAAAGAATTATCTTTTTTACAGCAAAGCTAGACCATTAAGCCTCCTAGGTCTTAGTCTTTTGTGCTCGTCTCCGAATTTATTTGCGAGCAATTTGAAATCGAAACAGAGCTACTTTCATGTCGAACAAGAGCAAATTTCGGGTAATGTAAAGAATGAAAAAGGGGAACCGCTTGCAGGAGCGACCATCACTGTGAAGGGCAGTACGATACAAGCTTCGACTGACGCTAACGGTAGCTTTTCCATTCGTGCCAAACGGGGCGATTTTCTGGTGATCAACTTTCAGGGCTACACAAGGCAGGAAGTTGCTGTAGGTAGCGGAGCCGTTAACGTCACGATGATGAGTAATTCCGAAGCATTGGAAGAAGTGGTTATCGTGGGATACGGGAAACAAAAAAAAGGAAATCTAACGGGTGCAGTAGCAGCTGTCAATTCTGAGCAATTGAAAAACATTTCGCCATCCAATCTTTCCAATACATTGGCAGGAAGGGCTGCTGGGGTAAATGTGACCAACACCTCAGGGATGGCTGGGGCTTCCTCTTCATTACGCATCCGTGGGGCTGCTGTCGAGCCCTTGTATGTGATCGATGGAGTGGTGCGCGATAAAGCCGCTTTCGATGCCCTGGAGGCCAACGAAGTCGATCAAATGAGCTTCCTAAAAGATGCTGGAACTGCCGCTGTCTATGGTACACGAGCAGGTAACGGTGTGGTTCTCGTGACGACGAAAAAAGGAACTTCTCAGGCGCCTGTATTCAATGTGCAGAGCAATTATTCCTTCAGCTCACCCACACAGACGTTATTGGCCAACCTGACAACGGCTACAGATGAACTGACCTATCAGAATAGGGTTTCCCAATTCCGTTGGGAACAGGGAAAAAAAACAGAACCTTGGCTAGCGCCAAACGGGCAACGAGAATTTGATTATTTTAAAGATAAAAATTACAATGCCAATGATGTCATTTGGCGAAATCCTTTCAGTCACCGTCAATCTATTGCGGTGAACGGTGGGGGGGACAAGATTACTTACTATGCATTACTAAGCTATAGGAAGGAAAATGGATCTTATAAATCACTGGACCACGAAAAGTTCAATCTGCGTAGCAATATTTCGGCGAAAATCAGTGATGCATTTAGCCTGGATTTTAACATCTCAGCAAACCAGACAAACTCCAACAGGTTCTTCTGGCCCTTTAGTACCTCATCCAATGACGACGATTTCGATGTTTCGGATTTTTATAGGGTTACCTTCAACTGGCCTAAAATGTATCCATTTTATCTGACTGCAGATGGTGCCCCGAGCAATACACCAACGGCTTATCCGGTACAGACACCAATGGGAAGCTGGCAGGCCTGGAATGTAATTGACCAGGTGATCGGCGACCGGTATATCGATCGTAAGGTACGTCAGGTAAATCCGATTATGACACTGAATTTGAAATTGGATAAACTGTTAGAAGGACTTTCTACAAAATTGGTAGGAAGTTATGTGGCAGAAGATTATATGCGTAAGCGCTATATGAGTTTTCAAAAGAATTATACATTCACCTCCCTGAATCCAGATGGAAACCGTTTTATCCCAGCGCCACCTTCGGAAGATAGAACCAATGTTTTTACTTTCAGCCAGGCACAGCCTTTTATGGACTACAATCCACAGCGAAAATGGCAATACCAGGTGGATTGGTTTTTAAACTATAACCGCAAGTTTGGTAAACATACCGTGGATGGCTTGGTCGTTTATGAGCAGTTTAAATCAGGGAATACCAACATTACATCGCGTGCCGAAAATCCTATTATTCCGTTGGACCAAATGTATATTTATCCAACTGACAGAAGCATGCGATCGACGGATGCTTTTGAATTGATGGATGCACGACGTGGAGTAATCGGTCGGGCGAACTATAACTATGCGGACAAGTATATTGCGGAATTCTCTTTTCGTTATGATGGCTCACCTTTGTTTCCAAATGACAAGCGTTGGGGATTTTTCCCGTCTATGTCCCTTGGCTGGCGTATCTCGGATGAAAATTTCTTTTCTTCCATCAAAAATACAGTCAGCGACCTAAAATTGAGAGCCTCGTACGGAAGCTCAGGTAACTTTGTGGATGTGGAAGGTTATTCGATATTACCTTATTCCTACATGGAAAAATATAGTTCTATTATCACTTCACGGACAGGAACAAGAACTCCAGTTCCCGGATATATTTTTGGCGATAGTTATTATACCGGAATAACCTATCTGGATAATCCAACCACGAATCTGACCTGGACAAAATCAAAAAGCTATAATGTTGGTATTGACTTTGGTTTTGTTCAGAATAAACTAACGGGTAGTTTGGATGGCTTTATCCGGAAGGAAACAGATATCCTTGGGACAAGAGGGATAAAGGTTCCGGATAACTATGGCCGAGCGCTGGCACCGGAGAACTATGCGGCTCGAAGCTTTCGGGGGGGAGAGGTCTCATTCAACTGGAGCGACCGGATCGGGGAGGTCTCTTATGGTCTGAATGCCAATATGGGTTATGCAAAAGATCGGTGGGATATCTTCGATGAAGAACCTTCTTATGCTGCGGGGGGAAGGGAAAACTTTCGTTCCAAAGTAGGACGCCCTGAAAACCGCATTGTTGGCCTGGAAGCGTCGGGATTGGTCCGCACGCAAGCGGAGGCAGATGCCCTAAAAGCAAAAGGATTTAAGACTTATGGCCGTGATCCTTATCCAGGGATGATTCTCTATAAAGATATTCGTGGACAGAATTATGCCGATCAGCCTGATGGCATTATCGACGACAATGATGCGCAACTACTTTCGGAGAATAATACGCCTCGCATTAACTATGGATTTGGATTTAATGCCAGCTGGAAAGGTTTCTATGTCTCGGCCTTATTTCAGGGAGTATTGGCTTATGATCGCGTGATTAGCAATCAGGAAGGCGCTGGTATGCGTCAGCATGGGGATACTTTTAGACCGTACTATCCAATTTGGACTTCGGATGTTTGGACACCTGAAAATACCGACGCTAAATATCCGCGACCTGTGGGCTATAACTGGCAGGAATCGGGTGCTGCCTCATCAACATTTTGGATCCGCAATGGCGCTTATATGCGGTTACGGGATTTGAACATTTCGTATACGTTGCCACAGGCCATGATGGAAAAAATCAAAATGAAGAGTGTCAACATATTCTTAAATGGTACCAATCTATTTGTTTTCTCACCAATGAAGGAATTCCACGATCCGGAACAGAAAATGTACGATTCCTATCCGGTGATGAAAACGTTCACCTTGGGCCTAGATGTTAAATTTTAATTGATTTTTAAAGATGAAAAAGATATTTTATCCTTTAGTTGCCCTGTTATTGACAACGGCTTCTTGTAAAAATGTATTGGATATTGAGGATCTCAATTCGGTGAACGAAGATAAGGTGTGGAATGATCCCAATCTCGTCAATGCCTATCTGGCCAATTTATACACCTTATTTGGAAACTGGAGTAATGGAGCAGACAATAATTCGCAACAGCTGGCTGGGATTAACTTCCCCTTAAATGCGGTTACAGTCAATAATGCCGCCTATAAAGCCTGGGATTACACAACCATACGCAAGATCAATACCGTCATCCAGAAGGTAATCGAAAGTACTGGATTAAATGATGCAACCAAGAAGTCTATTTTGGGTCAGGCGCTGTTTATGCGTGCTTATATGTATTTCAATATGGTCAAGTATCATGGTGGTGTGCCTTATATTACAAAACCGCAAGATCTGGAAAGCGATGAATTGAAAGTCCCGCGTAACAGTACCAAAGAATGTTTTGATTTAATTGTAAAAGATCTGGATGACGCGATGACCAATCTGCCGATGACGATTGGGAAGGGAGCAGCTGATTATGGCCGGATTGATGGTAATTTTGCCTTAGCGTTTAAGGCGAAAGTATTGTTATATAAAGCTTCGCCGCAATTTAATCCTTCGAATCCCTATAGCAATGCGTATTGGGCGGAAGCAAATGCCGTGAATAAAAAAGCTTATGAGCAATTGAAGGCACAGGGGTATAGCTTGACCGCCGATTATGCCAATATCACTTTGGTGGAAAAAGGCCCTGAAGTGGTCTTTGCAGTAATCAACTCGTATCCTAATAAAGTGGCTAGCTGGGATAATGGGGTCCGGCCGGGATCGGAAAGCCGTGGAACAGCAAGTGCTGTCCCAACATGGGATTTTGTCAAAGAATTCCCCATGAAAGATGGTAAACTTTATACAGATCTGACAGGTAAATACCATAAGACAGATGAACAGTTCTTACAGACGTATTGGGAGAATCGTGACCCCCGTTTTGACAAATCTATTGTCTGGAATGGAAAAATCTATGAGGTTTCTGGTAAAACTGGAAAAAGACAATACACCTCATTGGGTATTGCTGATGCATTGGATAATTTTGGTGAAAATCCAAAAGCCGGAACAACTTCTTCGAACAGGGATCGCTATACGGGATTTTTTATTCTGAAAAATTCGAAACTTTCTTTGCGACAAACGCAAGTAGAGACGCAGTATGATGTTGATTTTGTGCTGATGCGCTACGCAGAGGTGATATTGAATTATGCTGAAACAGCAAATGAAACAGGTGATCTTGCTACGGCAATGTCTCTTTTAAAGCAGATCCGAATGCGCGCTGGCATCGAATCCGGAACGGACAATAGCTATGGTATTACCGCAGGCAATAAAGCCGAGATGCGAGAAGCCATATTGGCGGAAAGAAATATCGAGTTCTGTTTCGAAGGGCACCGGTTTTGGGACTTACGTCGCTTGCGTAAGCTTGCTGTCCTGAACAATAAAACCAAACAGGGAGTGGAAGCGATCGCGACCAATGCAAATGGAACAGATATGGATCTAAAAGCGGCGGCAGACTTAGCAAAAAATTACCAACTGAAAGAGAATCAGTTTAAGTACAATGTATTGCAGGTGCCTAGTACCGGAAATAAAGTAAATCTGGTGCCCGATACGTACTATTTCTTCCCGATCGCACAATCAGTGATCGATAAGAATCCGAGCATCAAACAAAATAAGGACTGGGGTGGCGAATTTAATCCGATGCTGGAGTAGATATTCGTCCCAGGAGATATAGTCTACGTAATCGAGATAGTCCTGTTTATGCAATAAACGATCTAGTATAGACATAACAATTTTCGCTTTCAAAAAAAGACCGGTGTTTGTTTAACATTGCATTGCCCTCAAAAAGTGTTTAACTTTTTGGGGGCATTTTTTATGTCATTTTATTGGACATTAAAATATTGTATATCGTATTCAATACAAACTTTGGAAGTTTGTGACAATGAGTATGTGCAGGCACTATTGCTGTTTTCGTTTCGTAATAAACAACCTTTTTTTGAACAGATAACGGATGATGATCAAGTTAAATCAAAAAAAATGTTTTATCAAAATTTCAATTTTGATTCAATCTTTTTTAAAAATTTCAGAATTCTCACATCATGTAATATAAATTAATATGTATATGTATAACATAATTCATACTTTATTTACAGATATATATAATTTACATTTTTTATTGGTTATTTTAAATATATTTTAGGAAAAAATATTTCATTTTTCAACATTGTGACGAATTTTCATCGTTTTAATTCCAATGCAATCGTTTGTGTCGATTACGCAATCGATTTCGTTTAAGTGGGCACATTCTATCTAACCTAATTATTCCTAGTATTGTTATGTACTATCAATTATTGCCGCCTAAAAGCAGCGAACATTTTTTTTTGCCGACACGAAATTCATAAGCCGTTTTGTGCCAATTTTTAAATTTAAGCCTAAGACAAAAATCGAATGAGAAGACTATTTTGTTTTTTATTTCTTTTTCCGATTTTCCAGAAATCCCAAGCACATACTTGGCTCAACTGGAATGCTCAAAAAGACACCTCCGAGATAAGTGAGGTGGATAAGCAGCTTTTACGGGGAAGACTTAAGACATTGCTCAAAAAACAAGGTGTGAGGGACAGCCTCAATACGAGCAATATTGAAACACTACCTTTAGTAAGCATCACCCAAATGCTAAAAGGACAGATTGCGGGACTGTATGTTCAAGAAGCAACAGGCGAACCTGGAGCCCCTAAAAACATGGTTGTTAGAGGACTTGGGAGTCCGCTCTTTGAAACCAAAGATGCTGTCAATGTTCAGCCGACAGTCTATGTAAACGGTGTACCGATTGCCCGGGATAACAATTTCACATACTCGATTCAGCAATATCAATTTAATAGAATAGGTCCTGCAACAGATAATTTTGCTGGAATTGACCTATCTGTTGTTGAGTCAATTGAGGTAATCAAGGATCCGATCGTGCTCGCTAAGTTAGGACCACTTGCAGCAAATGGTGCAATTTGGATCTTGACTAAGCCTGGAAAGGAAGGGAGAAGAGAAATTAGTTTTGATGCTTATGTTGGTTTAGCTACAAAACCTACAGTAACACCTGTAAACGCACAATATGAAAACTTATTCCGCTCTACTTTTTACAATAAATATGGTACACCAGGCGACCGTTTGAATTATCCCGGCTATCTCAGTGATTCAACCAATGTAAATTATTATGGTCCAGCAAATTGGAATGAAGAATACTACACAGTAACACCGATTTACGGCGGGAATTTGGGTATTCGAGGTGGTGGTGACCGAGCGAATTTTGCGTTTATGGGCGGCTATATGAAAAATGCAAGTTCCGCAGATAAAACCAATATAGAACGATATAATGCATTGTTCAACGTAAATATGGCCCCATTTAAGTGGTTTAACTTTGGAACGACTGTTAATGCAAGTAGAAGTCTTCGTGATCGGAATAGAAGTTTAAGAGACCGTTTTGGAGAAGCAGCTTATGTTCCGGATTTATCCATTCCAATCTCGCCGAATAAGGAGATGTATGGTCAATATCTAGATATTTATAAGAGAGCGTTGGACAATAACTCGGTCAATATGCTTAACCTTTTGGTTAACCTCGATCTTTACTTATTGCCGAACCTTAAGTTTAACACAAATCTAGGTATTGATTATTCTGAGGGGTCTAGACAGGCATTTTTCCCGGGGTCTTTGATGGAGACAAATAACTACATGTCAGGATATTTTGGATTTAATGAGCGATTAACTTTTAATAATAGCTTAAACTACAATTTTACACTGCAGCAACAACATAAATTTAATTTTATCTTGGGATCAAACTACACCCAAGATCTTTACAGGTATCATTATGCCCGTGCGTATGACGGCCCGAATGACTTTATTAAAGTCAATGTGGTTGATGGAGATCCAAATAAGGAAGAATACTTGAAGCCAATAGGTGGTTTATATGTCAACCGATGGACAAATCGGGAGGATTTTAGACTTCATTCCTTCTTTTTGTCGGGTATGTACAGCTGGAAAGACAAATTGGATGTCAATGCAGTGCTCCGTTATGATGGTTCTTCGACGATGCAACCAGATTCACGTTGGTTGATGACTCCAGCAGTTTCAGCAAAATATCATTTGATCAATCCTGAGGAACATGCAATGATGGATAATCTCAATATCAAAGCATCATGGGCCCGGATCGGAAAGCCTATTTTTACAAGTAAATATGCCGTAGGTCCCAATTATACAGCTGATCTTAACTGGGGTTCTGAGAAGTCTCTTGTATCATACAATGGTTTTGCCGTTGCATCACGTCCTTATTCTGAAGGCTGGGTTGGTTATGATATGAAATGGCCTTATACAGATCATGCTGAGATAATTCTAGATGGTTCTATGCTTGACAAGCGTTTGAATTTTGCAATTGCAGCTTACCAAAAAAAGGATGTCAATCAACTGGCAAATATGCCTATACCTGCTGAGTATGGTTATTCTGGACAAATTGTCAATGGAATGACAGTACAAAATAGAGGTATCGATCTAGATTTAAATGTTAACGTACTATCTAATCCTGAGGGATTGCAATGGAATACAGCCTTAAATCTTAATTGGAATCAAAATAAGCTTACAGCTTTGCCAAATGGCAAACAGGAGCTAAAAATTAACAATCGTTTATTGCGTGTCGGGGAAGCGGTGGATAAATTCTGGCTCTACGAAAATGAAGGAATTTATAACGCAGAAACAGAAATTCCAGTGAGAAATGGACAAAAATTGCAATTTGATGGTGTCGATTTCGCTGCTGGAGATCCGATTTGGAAAGATCAAAATGGTGACTTTAAAATTGATGATAAAGATCGTGTGCTTAAGGGCAACGCGATGCCTAAATTAGTCGGGGGATTCAATAACCAATTCAAATTTAAAGGTTTTGATCTGAATATGCAGTGGTATTTTGCTGTCGGCCAAAAAGCACTTAATCAGCGCGCATCTACGAAATACGATTTTATAAATACGGAGAACACAAACTCTTTGGATGGCATTCGAGAAGTTTTTCATTGGCAGCAGGACGTAGATATTACGAAATATCCAACTTATAATCCATGGAGTCCAATAGTCGCTTATCGCGTGGATCAGGATCTCTTTTTGGAAAATGCTTCTTTTCTAAAATTGCGTGCACTGAGTGTAGGCTATGACTTAGCACAACTGAATTCAATCAAGGATAAAATGAAGACGATACGTCGCGCGTATGTCTATTTATCGGGTACAAACCTATTGACTATAAGCAAATTCTCAGGAACTGATCCCGAGTTAATTGATTTCAATGGGTATTATACAGGTTACGGTCTGCCAATGTCGCCAATTGTGACCATGGGAATCAAATTGGATTTATAACGCAAATTATTGAATGATGTTTAAGATAAAGAAATATAATCAATGGGGAAAATACCTATTACTTGCTTTGGGTATCAGTGTGTTAAGCACATCCTGTAATAAAAAACTTGATATTGTTGCAGTCAACGTTGGTTCAGAAGGTAAGGAATGGGCTTCGATTTCTGATACCCGGGCACATCTTATGGGGATGTATGGTTTGATGAGAGCTGCGATGGTAGATAATTATGGGCATTGGGTCTATGGTGAAATGCGCTATGGAGACTTCAACTCCTATTCTCGTGCTGATCTTCGTGTCGTACAAGAAAATAAACTGAAATCGGCTTATCCACTAATTAAAGGATTGACAGATTGGCGGCGCTTTTATGCGGTAATTAATGCCGCGTCACTATTTATCGAACGCGCACCGGAAGTATTATCAAAAGATAGCCGCTACACCGAACGCGATTTGAAATATGATATCGCTCAAGCTCGTACGATTCGAGCATTGATGTACTTTTATATGGTGCGTATCTGGGGCGAGGTTCCTTTACTGAAGGATTCTTATGACAATGGCAGTTTTGTTGAGGTCGCTAAGGCTTCTGAGGCTACGGTATTAGCATTTGCGGAATCAGAGTTGCTAAATGCTGCACAAGATTTACCTTATGTATATGCCTTAGGTACACAAAGTTACTATGGTGAAAGTTATGGGACTTGGGTAGGTGTATTAGTCAACAAAATCACTGCTTATTCTTTGCTGGCACATATTGCAGCATGGCAAGGTAAATATATTAATGCAGATGTGTATTCCAAATTTGTCGTTGATAATTACTCAAAAACAAATTTATCACTTATGAGTGTGCCGAATTTGGTCAATCCCACAACCGGCCTTTTCGGACCAAGTACACAGGCACAGATTCTTGCTGTTCGCGCCTCGTATGAATTAGGAGAAGCAACAAATACGGGGCATATCGAATCCTTGACCTTAGGGTATCCAATTGTAACCAAAGCCAAACCTGACATTTACGTGAATCGTGATACCATTAACAAAATTTTTGATGATGTTAATGATACCCGTTTCGGAATCGATTCTGTATCGGGACTGGTAAGGACAAATTATTTCACAAATTATAATGGTGATATTCCAATTTTCAGTAAGATCAAAGTGATTCGTAATGGTTCTGGAGATTCGGATTTCTCCATATTCGGATCCAACCTAGTATTTACCCGCCTGGAAGACATCTTTTTGCTCCAATCCGAGGCAAAGGCTGTGCTGGGACAGAAAGATGAATCCATTAAATACCTCAATATGATTAAGGCGCAGCGCGGCTTAAAACCTTATATCAATAACTCTCCCAAGGACCTTCTGGAAGAAATCTTTTTGGAAAGACGACGCGAGTTGATGGGCGAGGGCTGGCGATGGTATGATCAGATCCGTTTGGCGAAGATTAAAAAGAACAATCCGCGATTAAATGCGCTGATTGAAAATGGAGGTATTTATTGGCCAATCTCTTCAGATGTATTGGAACGTAATTCGAAACTGGAACAAAACTCTTACTGGAAATAAGCTAACAAATAACCATGAAGAAAAGAATATGCTATGTTGGTATTTCCGTCTTGTTACTATTAATGGGACTTGCATCGTGCAAAAAAGGGAATGCCTATTATGAAGATTATCAGATAAAATATACCGAGTACAATGGTACTACGCTAGAGTTTCTGGAAGAACAGGGATCAGTTTATGATTCCTTGCTATTGGTATTGGAACGTGTACCAGACCTTCGGGCGAGGTTGAAAAATTCGAAAGACACTATTACTTTCTTTGCGATGACCAATAATAGTTTTACCAATGCTATTGACGCCATGAACGCCATTCGTGCAGCGGGCAATAGACCACATTTATTTCTGGAAGATATTCCGCAACCTTTAATCGATACGTTGACCTATCATTATGCTTTTAATGGTCTCCACGATACGGAGAGCCTGAAAGATTTTGTAGAGGGTAAAGAAATACGGAGTATTGATGATTACCGGATGACCATGAAATATAAAGTGAGCTCTGCGTCAGGAATTATTGAAGGGGGACAACAGCAAATTGTATTAAGCGATATGAATAACTCAATTTTTCAACGCTATTGGCAGGAAAGTAATACTTCCGTCGTCAATATCAGAACGACAAATGGACGGTTACATATTCTGTCGCCCAGCCACAATTTTGGCTTTTCTAAACTGGCTAAATTCTTAAATAGATAACATGAACACAAAATCATATAACACGATCAAACAAGTTGTTCTATTCGGATTTGGATTGTTCGTCTTAGCATCTTGTAAAAAATATATCCCCACGGATCAGGATTCATTGGGCGAGGATGTAGTTTATAATACAACGGAATTTCAACCCGTTTTGGGTAGAAATACCTTTTATGACAATATCGTCAATATCGGACAAAATACTTCGCAGCCTTTGACCTTTAAAATTGTTAACGCTCGGGATATTGACGGGCAACCGACAACCCTATTCGATGATAAATTTCCTGTCAAGATTTGGAAAGAGGCTTATACCGGTTTTGAGAAATCAATAGCGGAAATCGAAGCGAAACGAAAAATTGAATACCGTCCGATCCTTGAAATCTTGCAGAAATCTGGAAATATCAATTTTTGGGGAGAATCGGGAAATTCAGGATTTGTCAAGGCTCAACCTGATTCTGGGTATGTTTTTGATGTCGAATTAACCAATACAGGTGGAAGACGCTATTTACGAAATTTTAAACTGAAGCCATTACGTGAACGTCCTTATGAGCCCAGTATAATTGATCCAATAACCGGTCTATCACCACTACCATATACGTTTATAACAAAGATGTCAAGCAATATGCGGGGGGACAGAACGGATCGGGCAATGTTCAATTCAGATATCAGAGTATATTTCAACAAATTGGAGAATAATGTAGCAGGGACGAAAACCCTCACGATCAGTTTCTTGGATTCATTGAACAATCCCATAGATCCCAAGAAATTCTCGGCAACGAAATGGGAGGGTTTGGTACATGGCTTTAATCATCGCTTTGAGAACAACAAAGTTGTGTATGATGTGGCTTACCCAATTCCCTTGTCAGCAATAGGAACACCTTACACAAATATAACTGGGGAGAACGCCTACGTTGAATTCAAGTTTCGACGCAAAGGTGATTTTGGTTTCTTGGAGGACAATTACTTTGGATTGGAGTTTTCCATTTTTGAGGAGGGTAATTGGGAAATTCAATTTCGTTTTCCTTATGAGTTACCAAAATTTGACTGATCAAGTGCCGATTAATTTAGCTTAACAATTATGAAACAATTATGTATACTAATATTCCTTTTTGCCAATGTGTTGACCAATAGCGTACTGGCGCAGACTGGTATGGTGAAGGGGACGGTAAAAGGGGCCAACAATAGACCGCTGGCGGGAGTTTCCATCAAGTTGGAAAATCCAAAGCGGGATCTTGGTAAAACAGGTGACGACGGTCGTTTTGTTGTATCTGTGCCTACCAACGGGGTAATGGTGTTTTCCTATCAAGGTTACGGAACAGTGAAACAGTCCGTTACAGCAGGAAAAACGGAGTACAGTATTTCGATGGAAAGCAAAGCGCAAGAACTGGAGGAGACGGTAGTGGTTGGTTATCAACAGCGAAAAAGAGAGACTTTAACAGGGTCAGTCGTGACAATATCTGGTAAGGAAATTCAGGATATCCCTTCAGGTAACTTTGTGGACCTTTTACAAGGTAAAGTGGCTGGTATGAATATTCAGAATAATACAGGTAGTCCAGGGATGCGTGGAACGATTGCTGTACGGGGTATTTCTAATTTTAATGTGTCTGGAAGTGGCGATAATACCTTTTTGACACCGACTTCACCTTTGTTTGTTATTGATGGCGTGCCTATTGATGACAATTCGGGGTACGAATATGGTTTTGAAACAGCAGGACCGGGCGTTTCGCCTATCTCCATGATTCCACCAGAGGATATTGAAGACATTACAGTATTAAAAGATGCCCAGGCGACAGCTTTATATGGATCACGTGGAGCCTATGGTGTTATTCTGGTAAGAACCAAACGGGGTAATTCAAAAATTCCATTGGTACAATACCAAGGGCAGTTTTTTATGAGTGCTGTACCACAGTTACGTAAGGTAATTGGTGGAAGAGACGAACGGATGGTTCGTGTTGAACAGATCTTGATGAATGATACAACTTTAGCGGCGGCGATTAGACGGATCAACGATTCGCCCATGTTAGCAGATAGTTTAAACCCGTATTATAACAACTCCACAGATTGGCAATCTTATTTCTATCGAAATACCTATAATCAGACACATAACGTCAATATCTCAGGAGGAGAGCGCGTATTCAATTATAAAGTGAATATGAATTACTATGATGAGAACGGGATTATTGCAAATACGGGTTTTAAAAGATATACGGTGCAATCCAATATGCAATATGAACCGAATGACCGTTTCCGGATGATGGCGAATGTGAATGCGAATTTAGCTCAAAATCAAATGGGAAGTGGTAATGCGGCAATGCAGACCGGGGTCGGGAAATCGGTTAATACAACCTCTCTTTATCCCGCACCATCACTCTTTTCAGGTAGTATGGGTGCCTTATCTGCACTTAATGTCGATGATCAGAATAAGACAGGAAATTACGTAGCCCAAGTCGAACTACAGTATGAGCCGATTAATGGGTTACGGGCAACTTCTACCTTTAACTATAATTATACAACTTCTACCAAGGATAGATATACGCCTGAGCTGTTGCTAGGCAATAGTTCGGAAATATATGGATACTATGACAACAAGAGTAAGGTTTATAATCGAAATTTGCTTTCTTGGGTTAAAGCAATCAACGAGAAGCATGTAATCAACCTGTATGGTTTTACAGAAATGGAGATTTCTCAGTCTTCTTCTACATTAAATAAAATTAGAGGAACTGCCAATGATCAATTTCAAGCGGGTATCAGTTATAATACAAGGCAAACGTTGGGCGGTTTGTTGAACAACCTTACAAATTATCGTTCTATCGCTTATGCGGGTAATGCATCTTATAATTATGATTCCAAATATATTGTGGATTTGACGTATCGTGTTGATGGTACTTCGGTCACTGGTGGTGCTTCACCATGGACATCCAATCCTTCCGTTGGTTTTCGCTGGAATTTTAAGAAAGAAAAGTTCATGGAAAAATTTTCGTGGTGGGATACTGGATTCTTTCGTGGTTCAGTCGGACGGACTATCCAACCTACGGGAACTTTATCTGATTTATACGGTTGGTATAAAGTTGATGCAGGCCGTTACAATAATAGACCGACAACTTCTTTGGATTTAAAGAATGCGCCAAATACCGAGCTCGTACCTCAGACCACAACGCAATGGTCACTGGGCATGGAATTAGGGTTCTTCAATAGTGCATTATACCTAACGTACGAAACCTACTATAAACAATCCGATAAGATCTTGCGTTCAAAGGCGATTGCGAATCATAATGCTTTCGGAAATGTATTGACTAATGAGGCTGCAATGGTAAATATGGGACATGAAGTTTCCATAAACTTTAGACCGAGATTAAGAAATAGCGATTGGGATTTAAGCGGTACAGCAACTTTTGCTATGAATCGTGATTATACAACTGCACTGCCTGATGGAGCAAGACAATTAATCCAGCCAGATAATACCTCTGGATACAATTTGCCTCAGTTTTTTAGACTGGGAAGAAATCCTTTGACTTTTGTGCTATATGATTATAAAGGGGTATACAAAACAGATGATGAGGTACCTGTTAATCCATTGACTGGCCAGCGATATCGTGCTGGTGGGGAGTTCTCAGCAGGAAAGTTTTTCCGTGCTGGAGATCCTATTTTCACGGATATCAATGGTGATTATATATTGGATGAAAATGATTTGGTGTTTGTGGGCAACTCCCAACCCGCAGTAACAGGAGGTCTTTCCGTATTTACACGCTATAAAAATTGGTCCTTACGAACACAGTTTTCTTATACACTGGATAGAGATATCTTAAATACAGCTTTGACCGATCGTTTCCGTAATTATGACACCCCAACAGGAGTTATAGAAGGAAAACCGGGTTATGTCCCAGGGGCTTACGTGCCATTGGATGCTTATAATGTATGGCGTCAACTTGGGGATAATGCGGATTATCCCAATGTGTCAGACTTTACACGTTTGACTCTTTACAATCCCTATCGTTATAACTCGACTATGTTTTTGGAAGATGGATCTTATGTCAAAATCAATTCCGCAACATTGGGATATAACTTTGATAGAAAATGGATTCAGCGTTACGGTTTAACCTCGGCTAGGATTAATTTCACGGCAAATAACATTTACACCTTTAGTCGTTATGCTGGACCTGATCCCGAGTTGGTCACATCTGTTGGTCGCGATGGATCAAATGGTTATCCAAGTAAAAGGACGTATTCGTTGGGCGTGAGTGTACAATTTTAATTTGATCAAATCATGAAAAGAACATTTATATATACATTTTTGCTAGGCGCAGGTTTAAGCTTGCTGTCCTGTGGCAAAGACTTTTTGAATATTACGCAGATTGATAAATTGACGGGTAACAATTATTGGACAAGCAAAGGCGATGTGGAGCAGTATATGGGTGGAATCTATTCTACATTTAGAGAGGCAACCATGACCAATATCTTTTTTCCTGCATCAGGCGATTTGCGTTGTGCACCTACTAATCGAACAAGTGCAACTTCAGGAGCCGGACGGGATTATATCTCACTGTTAAGGCAGAATAATTTAAATAGTATTTTAACAAGAAGCGATGAAAATCAGGATAATAATTTTTCCTATTTCAGATTTCCTCGCATTACGCAATGGAATAACTTCTATAAAATGGTACAAAATGCCAATATCATTTGCTATCAGATCGATAATAAGGATATGCCCTTTCTGTCTGAAGAACAGAAAAAGGCGTATAAAGCAGAGGCGATTTTCCTAAGATCGTTGGCTTACTTCTTTATGGTGCGCTTGTACGGTGATGTCCCTTATTATACTGATGTCAATACAGATCCATTGCCCCGCACTAATATGGTTACTGTTTTAAAGAATGTTTCTGCAGATTTAGATGCTTCTTACAAAGACTTACCATGGACATATGACGATCCATCAGTTGTAGCGGTAAAGGCTATGCGGGGGAGTGCTCTGGCGCTCAATATGCATGTCAATATGTGGATAGCAGGTTTTGCAAATGAGGATAAGGCTCCTTATTATGAAAAAGTCGCTTCAATGGGACGAGAACTGATGGAAGAAAATGGTGGTGCATATACTTTATTGAGTTTAACCCGTACAAAGGATATTTTTAAAGGCCGTACCAAGGAAGGTTTATTTGAAATTGTTCAGAATTTCAATTATGGAGAAAGTTTTCACCTTTCCGCCTCCTACTCAGATTACGTTTTACATGCGCCAAATAAGGTGACAACGAAATCGTATATCTATTACGATCCAAAATTTATGGAGAAAATGTACCCTCCTGCGGAACAAGATCTGCGTAAGACATATTGGTTTGACGATGATATTTATGCTACAAATGGCGATTTTCAATGCCTGAAATTTGCCAATGTATTTATGGAAGAAGGCGAAGACAACAACCCGGATGATAATCAGATGATCTTCCGTTATTCGGACCCGATCCTCCTTCGTGCTGAGGCATTGGCCGAATTAAATCGGGATGAAGAAGCCAGGACCGTGGTCAATGTGATTCGCAAACGTGCTGAGGCTGCTGATATTATGGAATCAGGAGATGATCTTAAAGATGCGATTTGGTGGGAACGTGTTCGCGAATTGCTCGGCGAAGGAAACTTCTATTATGATCTGGTGCGTACGAAAAAGGTTATTAATTCGGAGTATACCCCAGCTCCAATGTCGGTAGGCGCTTTTAATGGTGGCGGTTGGACATGGCCGATCGATAAATCTGCCTTGTTAAATAATCCCTATATGCGCTTAAACAATTATTGGAACTAAAAGGAACGAAAGATGAAGATTTTTTTAAAAATAGGAACATTTATTTTGCTCGTGGGACTGGCCCTAAGCGCTTGCAAGAAAGAGGATTATTTGGACACAGGGGTTCACGACCCAAAATACAAGGGGACGATATGGCAATATCTTGAGAGCAGGCCGGATCTTTTTGATACCCTTACCGTTGCGCTTAAAATAGCCAAATTGGATGTGGTGTTGCAAAATGAGGAAGTTACTTTCTTCGCTCCTCCGGATCCATCCATTATGAAATCTGTATGGTTACTCAATGAGGCACTTTTTCGTTCTGGACAGGATTCCATCATGTCTTTTGATCAAATAAAGCCTGAAATCTGGCGTAAATACCTATCGCGGTATATTCTCAAAGGAAAGTATGTGGCAAAAGATTTCGGGCAGTTGGATACGTTGAAATTGGATTCTTATCCGGGCGGAGTATATAAAACATTTGACAATACGGAAATGAATATTGGTGTATTTTATAATGATGTCCGGGCAAATGATGATCAACTTATTAAATATGCTGGCTACAGACAATTGTATTTCAATTATCCGTTCAGTATCCCCGGCTTAGAGGATTATCTGATTCCTTTTATTACAGCTCCTGTTGCCACCTCAGATATTCAGCCGACGAATGGGGTATTGCATGTGTTGCAATTTTCAAAACATGCGCTTGGTTTTCGGAGTGCGCTATTTGCAGAGGATGTAATGGTACAGGGTATTTTACCTAAAAACTGATTTGACTGACAGATTATGAAAAGAATAATATTAGACAAAATTTGGTATGCGACGCTAGTTAGTTTGCTTGGCTTCTCTGCTTGTTCAAAAGACATTGCATTAGGTACAGATCCTTATGCTGGCGGAAAGGAGTCATTAGGCGTCGGGTTTTATACGAATTATGCCAATCCAGAAATAGCAAAACCCGGAGAGTTGGTGGATTTTTATGTGAAAGGAATTAAGCCTTATCTCGGGAAAATTAATTTTTCAGTCAATGATACAAAGGTTGAAGTCATCACCGCAAAAGATTCATTGGTCACGATAAAAGTCCCAGCAGAAATCTCATCTGGGAATGCGAAAATTGAAGTCGATGGACAGGTATTTTATGGCCCTCGACTGGATATCGAGGGCAATGCTTCCTTGGATGAGAACTATGGTATGGTGAATGGTTTCCGTTTTTCAGTAAGTGATATTCTGCCAAATGCAGGTGGTTATATCGTGACCGGATCGTTTATCAATTTTGAAAATGAAGCTGTAGATAAAAAGGTATTTCGGAATGGTATTCATTTTATTGATGCAAATGGTAAGTCGGCGACCACGATGACTTTTGGAGAAGGGACTTCAGGTGGTGGTAGTATAAATGCCGTTACGAAAATGACGGATGGTAAATTTATCATCGGAGGACCATTCGGCACTTTTAATAAACGTCGTGTTAATAATATTGCCAAACTAAACACAGATGGAAAACTGGATACGATGATCGTGGATGTTGTTAATACAACTGATAATCCGAGAAACTCACGTGATACTGTTTCAGCATTTAATGGTGGTATCCTTGGAAATGCACCTTTAAAAGTTTTTGCGGTGTCGGACAATATGGTTGTTGCAGTAGGGAACTTTAAGGATTATTATAAAATTGATTATACCTATTCGTCGAGGGACAACAGACGGTATTTATTGACTGAGGCAAAGAATGTGATTAGGATGAAAGCAGATGGGTCTCTAGATTCTACCTTCGCGTTTAAAAACCAAGGTGCCAACGGAAATATTATGGACGCTGCCTTAATTGATAATGACCGTGTGGTTATTGTAGGTGCATTTACGTCCTATAATGGTAAAGCGGTTCCGGGAATTGCTTGTATTAAAAAAGATGGAACGCTAGATCCTTCATTTAATCTAGGTGGCACAATAGATCGGATTTTGAAGATCACTTACAATGAACAATTAAAGAAAATTGCCATTGCGGGTGTTTTTAAGGGGCTAGGAGCTAATGGTAAAGTTAATGGGGCTGCGATCTTAAATACGGATGGTACTATAGATGATCAGTTTGTTTTTCAGAATGCTGACAACGGTATTCCCACCTTTGCACAGGTATTGAACAACGGGCGAGTGATCATTGATGGCACGATCGAAAGTTATAACAACGTTCGTAGGACGAATATGTTGATTCTCGAAAAAGATGGTTCTTTGCTACAGAAGTATAATAGTCAGGCCCCTTTTTCTGGAAACATCCGGAAAGTGGTGGAGACAAAATCGTCTTTGGGCTTACCAGCATTACTAATAGGAGGAAGTGTCAACCAATACGGAAAGAAATCCGTAGGCAATTTTTTTCGATTGGAAGTTAAAGAATAACCTCAAAAAGAATCAGATATGAACAAGTATATCCAACTCATCAAAAAAATAATCTACTGTGCAGGCGGAGTTTTGCTTCTCGCGGCCTGTAATAAAGATTTTCCAAATCTGCTTCAGAATTTTCAAGAGGCAAAAGATAGCCCAGAGAATAGGGATAAAGTTTTAATGGTTATTGTAGATGGGCTGTCGGGGCCTGTAGTGCAATCTCTCGAACCAGCTAATCTCATCGAGATGACTCGAAACGGTATGGTTACCTATGGTAGCCTAGCAGATCCAACAACTGATTTTAAAATGACCAATGAAGCTGTTGTATCGTCATTGCTCACAGGGGTAAATGCGAATAAAAATAAAGTAACAACCAATGACCTATCGACATTGAATGTTGCTGCTTACCCAACAATATTCAGTCGGTTGAAATCTGTTCAAGGCAAACAAGTTTCTAGTCTATACACGTCATCCTCTACCTATGCTACCTACTTGGGAAAAGATGCCCACTTGGAAAAGAGTGCTACAGACGAAACGGTTTTGGTGGCTGCTAACAAAGGTCTAGCAACTGATTCTGCGGATTTAAACGTGGTTCATTTGGTGGATGTGGACAAAGCTGGAGCGAGCGCTGAATATTCAGACAAGTCAACAGCATATGTCAATGCAATAAAGAAAATGGATCAGCAAGTTCAGCAATTGGTCAATACGATTAAGGCTCGTAAATCCTATGTCAATGAAAATTGGCTGGTCATTGTGACCTCAGGTAAAGGTGGCGATTCTAAGGATCCTGTAACAGATTTTACGGCATTTGGGGATGCCAAACGAGCGACTTATACGCTGATGTATTCTCCTAAATTTGCACGTAAGATTTTACCAAGACCTAGTGCCAAAGATGTGCCTTTTGTGGGAACTGCAACGAATTACACTTACGCCGCAAATAATCAGGTTATCGGGACACTCAGTGATGTTAATAAATTTAATATGGGAACAGGATCAGACTGGACGATGACCTTGTTTTTGAAATATAATGTGCCTAACTCTACTTATTACTATCCTATATTTTTTGCGAAACGAGTAGCTGGTTTTTCAGGAGCAGGATGGAATTTCTTTTTAGAAGGACCATATTGGGGATTTAATAGTTCCATTGCGGGGCAAGCTTTTGGACCCAATATAAATGATGGGAATTGGCATGCGCTCACCGCAGTAATTAAGAGAAGCGGTGATAAAGACTCCGTTTACGTATATACTGATGGGACAAATGCAACTGCAAATGGAAGTTCCCAACAATCTGCTAATGGCAATAATTTGGATAATAATAGCCCACTTACGTTGGGATTTAATCCAGGTAATGGAAATACAGACTGTAATATTTCAATCTGTAATGTACAGATTTACAATCGTGCATTTAGCGCAGAAGAAATAAAGCGTTATGGAGGAGTGACCCACATAGACGATTCCTTTCCCTTTTGGGCTAATCTACAGGGGTATTGGCCTGGTTATAGTGATGTAAATACAAGTAAACTAACCGAAAAAACTGGCCGGGCTAATGATTTTAATCTAAAAGGACCTGTAAAATGGGTTAGCTTTAACGAATTAGTTCCATTTTTTCAACCTCCAATTGGCGAATCTTTTTTTCGTCAGGTCCCCAATGCGGTGGATGTGCCCTTTATGATTTATCAATGGTTGGGAATCTCAGTAGAAAGTGCCTGGAAACTGGATGGCAAAAGCTGGAGCCCCAACTATGCACAAATAAGAAATTAACCGATAGAATAGACCATTATGAATAAAAGATATATAATATTTGGATTTATTGCCGGGATGATCACTTTCGTATCTTCCTGTGGTAAAGAGGGCTTCGATTTTAAGGATGGCTATCAGCAAGGAGACGAAACAGCGTCGCCAATTATGACAGATACAACAATGGGGAAGGCGGATAAAAGTTTATACCATCGAGCCCGTATCTATCCAGGGCTTGTAGGTGAAAATGTAAGACGCATTCAGGATACCACATTATCCTTACTGATAGGCCGAGAATACGTTAGTGATTTTCAATACAAAGTAAGTTATACGCCATCACCAATATACAGTACTGGGTTATATGCGCCCGCGGGAGAAAATGTTCGAATTACTGTCCCTGCTGGTGTAGTTGGCCTCACAGCCCAGATTGGCGTACATACTGACAACATTACAGGTAAAGATGCTCCACGGCGTGATGCCATTATCTATACCCGGAAAGAATTATTTCCTGGAAATAATTATGTCGGTAATCTTTATGGTGGTACATTATGGATTATTAGCCAAAAAACAAGACCAACTCCAGTGAACTTAAAAATATCTGGAGCGACCAAAGCCAATGATTTTGTCCTCGGAAAAATGACAGTCTCGGATTGGCAAAAGCAGGTTTTGGCCAACGATGTGCCTTGGATGGATCTTATTGGTAAAAGAACGGCATTTTCAGTTCCTCGCTCGCTTGTCGTAAAGATGATTCAATCAGGCAAGATGGATCATGTGGATGAGGCTTTGCAGCTTTGGGATGATTCGTATGAAAAGGATTATTACAACTGGATGGGTCTTTCTCCCAACGCCGCTAACCCAATAAATCGTTATCCAAGCTTATGGGAGCGCGGAGTTATGGATATTCACCCTTCTCTCGGTTATGCCCATAGCGGAAGTCCATGGATCATGCAGGAAGATGAGTATTGGTTGGATGAATTGACAAACCCGAATACGATAAAAAAAGGAACGTCTTGGGGAACCTACCATGAGGTAGGACATAATTATCAAGCGGGATCGTCTTGGAGCTGGTCTGACTTAGGTGAAACAACAAATAATCTTTTTATTTTTAATGCGGCGCGAAATCGAGGTGAGACTAACCGGATTGATTTTCATCCGGCTTTAAAAACATCTATCCCAGGTGCGTTGAAGTTTGCAGCTTATAACGAAGTTAAGACATTTAAACCTTTTCCTACCGGCTACGGACTTGATGCAGATGATCCATTTGCCCGCTTAACACCATTTCTGCAGATCTTTGATAAAGTGAAGGGAAAAAACGGTGAGTCGGGTTGGGATTTCTTCCCTTACATCTATAGTAAAGCGCGAAATGAAAATTTCTTCACTTCATTGGATCAAGCGAAAAAAGACTATTTCTTCAGACAATTATGTCATTTTACAGGCAAGGACTTCCAGCGCTTCTTTTTTGCCTGGGGTATTCCAATCAGTGCTGCCGCAAAACGGGAGATGCGTAATTTGTACCCGCCCATGGCCAACAAAATTTGGGATTATAATCCCCTGACCTTTACCGGAGGAGACGATATTCTACCCACAAAGTACAGCCTTCCGAGAGCGACTTTTGTTTATACATCGAACGTTTCTACTGCTACAGGTGAGAGTACGGGTAAAATTGATGCAATGCAAGATGGAAAATCTGATACGTATTGGCATACATGCTATTCCGGATGTAGTGTTGCTACGAATTTGCCGGTAGAAATCATGATAGATATGAAGACAATTAATGCATTCAAAGGATTTTTTATTCAGAATAGACAGAATAATACCTATGCAACAAAAGTTATTGTACGCATCAGTCAAGATAATAAGAACTGGGTGGATGTGGGGACATATGACCTCGCCAAATCTTCGGAAACAACCGCACAACGAAATGTGATGCGAGAGTTCGCTTTCGATAAAATTGTGGAGGCTCAATATGTGAAATTCTCATTTCCGGAGAAAAATCTGAGTGGAGAGAACCATGTTGCGCTAGCAGAGTTAGGGGTGTTTTACGATTTATAAAAGACTATGAAAAGATATTTTAATCGAATTAAAGCAGCGATATGCGCTTTGGCGATATTAACGGTTTGGGCAGGTTGTACTAAATATGAAAATCCCCCAGCTGTATATGAGGATTTAGAACAAGGTGGTGATGGAACGGTGAAAAGAAAAGTGCTTTTTATTTCAATTGATGGTGCAGTAGGGCAGGAAATTAAAAAGAATTTGCCGAAAAATTTAACAAACCTATTAAAGACAAGCAAATATACTTTTAATGCTTTGGCTGATGAAAATACGAGCGATGCATCGACTTGGATGTCCATGATGAGCGGTGTGTCATTTGCCAATCATGGTATTATTGACGACTCCTATATTCCCAAGCCAAATGAAAATAATCCGCACCAAACAGTAGGCGGTTATCCTTCAATATTATATAGGATGTCAACCATTGCACCTAATAAAAAAACTGCCGTTGTATCTCGATCTGTAGCAATAAACGATAGATTATTGGTCAGCGCCAATGAGACCTATGAGACTAAATCTGATGAAGCGGTAAAAACTAAAGTCGTAGAACTGTTAAATAAAAAGAACAATGATTTAACGATAGTTCAATTTACAGATTTGCTAGAGGCAGGGAAAAATGGCGGGTTTAACATCGAAAATGCTGGATATGTCTCTGCCTTGAATAAAATAGATGGCTATATTGGTGAGATAACAAGTGCGTTAGAAAAACGAACTAATTTTTTGCTAGAAGATTGGTTGATAATAATTACCTCCAATCATGGAGGTATTGATAAGTCCTATGGAGGAAATTCTGTTGCAGAGAGAAACACATTCGCCATATTCGAAAATAAAAGCTTTAAATCGGCGGAATTGAATGGGGAAAGAATGAGTTCAGTTCGGATGTGGGGATACGATGGTACTGGTGTGTATCCGTTAGGGGTAAGAGCACTTAGTGAGAATATTAGTGATAAGAGTGATTACGATTTAGCGACAACAAATGAATTGACGATTTTCTCGAAGTTTAGGTTTAATCGGAATAATACAAAGATACCTAGCACTTATGATTTTGGATCATATAATTATTGGTATTCTGGAATATTTGGAAAAGATTCAAATACTTCAACAGGCACGCCAGGATGGATGTTTTATACTTTTGGAAATGATATACAAGTTCGGGTCAGTGATGGATCATCGGTGGCAACTTGTCAAGTTGGAAAAATCAACGGCGATTGGTATACAATGACAGCGGTGTTAAAATCCATTAGCCCCAATAAGCTAAATATTAAGATTTATAATAATGGTACGTTGGCGCAAGAATCAACAACAGAGAATATGAAAATTGAGAATATCAAGACTTCTGATCCCTTAATTTTCGGATATAGACCCAGCATTTCTTATGATTTGGTAGATTTTGATGTTGCAGATGTACATATTTTGAACAAAGCCTTGTCTCAAGAAGAGATTAGGGATTTTGTTTGCTATAAAGATGATCTAAGATCTTCAGGCTATGGTGCAAACCTTAAGGGCTTTTGGAAAATGAGCCCCAATGCTGCTGGAGTCGTAGCAAATGAGATTTCCGGAAAAAGTGCGATGCAACTGACCGGCCCTTATAGAGGTAAAAATACAACAAAAATTTCACCATGTGATTTCGGCAAGAACTTTTATTTTATACAGTCGACAGATTATTACACACAGATTTTTTACTGGTTAGAATTGCAAACACAGAAAGAATGGAATTTGGATGGACAGACGTTCTTAAACAATTATGAGGTAGAATTCCTAAAGCCTTAACTAATTAACCCTTTGAAATGAAAAGAATACTTAAAATGAATCTGAATCACAGTCTTCTCTTTGCAGGTTTGCTGCTTTCATTCTATGCCTGTAAGGAAGAAGAACTGGTTTTCCCTAAACAGGAAGGTCAAGAGGTAATTGTGACTGAAACGCGCCCTACAGCGAAACCAACAAATTTGACCTTGGTCTCTGCCTTTAATCAAAATGTAGAGATTCACTGGCCTGCTTTAAGTGACCGTGTCGTAAAGGCACAAATCAAATATAAAGATGGATCCGAAAAGGTTTTGGAGGTGACAAAATTTACAGACCCAGTGGTTATTCATTTAAATGAACTTAAATCTTATGATTTTCTTTTACAGTATTTTACCGCTGATGGAACACCTTCTAAAGTAACAAAAACAGTTCTGACACCAAGACCGTTTGAAGCAGATTTTAAAATGAGTAATCTCTCAGTAAATCCTATTCCCGGTGGTGTTGAATTTATTTTTCCAAAAACTTCAGACCGTGAAATACTGGGAACTATTTCCTATGTGCTTAATGGAAAAATAATGAATCACTCTTTTAAATCAAATCTTACAGATACTGTGCGAGTAGGGGACTTGGTGGATGATACAAAAAAGATTGATTTTGTATTAAGCCTAAACGATGAGCTTTGGAAGAGAAATTTGAATACGCAAAAAGAGTTAGCTCCTGGGATGCTTGTGTATAAAATGATATTGCCGTCATTAACTTCTTCTATGGATGGTAATAATGCTATTCTCCAATGGAAGAATGTTACAGGTGATCCGATTGACATAAAATGTACATACGTTGGATTTAGTGGACAGAAAACTGTTACAGTGACAAAAAATACAGATTCAAATGGATCTTTGAGAATTGATGTTGGTGGTAAGCCAGGGGTTTTGAAAGTTGTGGTATCAAGTGAGGGGGGATCATCTCCTGAACAATCATTGTTGCTTTATGCTCCGATTGCTAAGAACCTGTGGTCCGCAACGGTATCTTCTATTGAAACTAATGAAGGAGAGGCAAATGGAAAAGGTTCTTCCTTAATTGATGGTGATATTAATACCTATTGGCATTCAACGTGGTCTTCGGGTAATTTTAATTATCCACACTGGTTTATTATAAATTTTGGAAAAGTGGAGAATTTCACAAAGTTTGGGATGATCCGTAGACACAATAATACAACAGGTGGATTTAAAACCTTTAATGTTGAGGTTTCTGTTGATGGGACAAATTGGACCATGGTTGGAAAAGATTTGACATTTAATTCTGCAGAAGCGACAGCAACTTGGCAGGATTATATCATTACGCCTACAAGAGCACAATATGTTCGGATCACAATGACTGTGCCTTTCACTGCGGGAGCGACAAGCACCCATCTCGCAGAGTTCCGAGCATTCGATTTGTAGCGATTGTAGTATTTACAAGAGTAAAGAGTGTTGAATTAATCGTAAATGAGCGTTTAATTCAACACTCTTTTTATTTAAAAACCGCCCCATAATAAACAGAGTGAGGATTAAGAAAAATACAACGTAAAGACTGGGGCGGAGAATTTAATCCAACTTTGGAATAGTGGCTTCTAAGGAGTAATGTACCTCGAGAAAAACTGGATGCCCATTGCTGGGCATCCAGTTCGTATAAAATTATATCAAGTATAGCTTATTTTAATTCAATCATTTTTTGTTTTTCTTCCTCCTGTTTGTCTTCTTCTAAGATTGCTAATTGAAGACTACAAACTAGGGTAAGAATAATCAGAACAACGATGGCGACAGGAAAAATAACTCCAATGATCACCGCCAGTAGTAATGATATGTTGAGGTATTCCTGTCCATTTTTGGAAGAAACCTTTAAGCGTGAGCTTTTAAATGAATCAAAAAGGTCTTGAAAAGCTTTTGTGATCGTTTTGCTGTTGATGCTGAATGTTGTTTTAGTTGCCATGATGTTTATTTTTTAATGTTTTTATTTCTTATTTGATAGCTCAAAGGTAGGGGAGATTTGCTGAAGGGGGGAGAGTCATTAGGCTAATCTGGAGAGAATCTCGGTAAATGGTTAGCTTATGTCGGTTAATGAACAAAAAAAAGCCACACTAATGCAAGGACTAGTGTGGCTTTTTCATTCTATTTAATTTTGGTATTAGAGACCTACGTGTTCAGTTTTTGATTTGGTTGGTCCTGATGCATTTTGCTTATAACATGGATCGTAATTCCAATGAATACGATCTGTCAATATCTTTCCGTCTTTTTGTATGATCTTAGCTTCGATCGTGTTAGCGCCCTTCGTAAGTTTGACCTTGTCAAAAATGTAATGCACATCTGTTTGCCCTTTTCTAACGCCTTTGATAACAGTTCCGTTAACATTTAAGGTTGGTTCACCTCTATTGGAATAAATGGTTACCGGGGTAGTTTCATTTCCACGATTGACCATACGACGTTGGGTAATGTACAATACAGGTTCTTTACTCCAGTTGGCTTTGTACCAGTAAAAGCCATCTTTCTTTAATTTGCGGTCAAAGGAAACTAAACCTTTGTAATTTCTGGGATTGACATTCAAAGCCGTAATTGGTGTAGCGAAATCAAAGGTGTTCCACACATATGATCCCAAAAAAATAGGACTTTTTGAGATTACTCCCCAATGGATTTCATGAAATTTTGTCGCATATTCTTCAGGAAAGAATGAGGGGTTGCTCCATTGGTTTCCAAAATTGCCTACTTCTTCCGCCTGATCTTCAGGAACTGCCTCAGCTCCGTATTCGGAGAAAATAATCTTGTAGTCTTTGAACTCTTGGCTGATGCGCTTTGCCCAAGTCGCAACGTCGTCATCCTTTTCGGATTTGTCTTCCAGTTCACCGTTATACCAACCGAAATAATGATTGATTCCCTGCACATCGGCATTGTTGTTAACCGGGTGATCAATTACATTGTACCCGCTTACAGACACGGTGTAACGATCTGGGTCTTCGGATTTAGCAAGATCATTTAGTTTGGTCGTGAGTTCTACGGTGTAGGCGGACGGGGAGTAAACTTCGTTATGCATGCCCCAGATATAGATGGAAGGATGATTGAAATTTTGTCGAATTAATTCTTTCAACTGCTGTTGGGCGTTATTGTCTTCAAATGTTGTCACGCGATTCACAAATGGGATTTCGGCCCAGATCACAAGCCCGATACTATCGCATTTGGAATAAAAATATGATGACTGTTGATAGTGTGCTAAACGGATGGAAGTGGCTCCCATTTCCTTGATAATGGAAAGATCTTCGTCGTGGTCGGCGTTACTCAAGGCTGAGCCTTTGCCCCAACGATCCTGATGTCGACATACACCATATAGGGGATACTTGATGTCATTTAAAAAGAAACCTTGGCCAGTACGTAATTCAAATTTGCGTATGCCTAAAGGTGTCGTTACCTCGTCAATGACCTGACCATCTTTTTTGATCTGTGTCACAACCTTGTAAAGGTAGGGATCGTCCAGTCCTTGCCATAAATGTGGGCTTTTGACCACAATTTGTTGTGATAAGACCTGACGGCCCTGTGGTGGCAATGTATATGCCGTTTGTTGTTTTGCTTTTATGGTTCCATCTTTTTCAAAAATGGTTGTTAGCAATTCGATCGGTTGTATTTTCCCGGATTTGTTGTCAATTTTTATTTTTAATGCTATATCCGCAGTCCTTTTTGAAACATTTTGTTGCGTGATATAGACACCTTGGGAAGCAAAGTCATTCACAGCAACATGAATGTCATCAGTGACTATAAGTTCAACAGGACGATAAATGCCGCCGTACATAGGGAATAAGGTGTGGTTTACCGGAATAACCTGTGGACTGGCTTCATTATTAACCTTGACCAACAGCTCGTTCTCCACTCCCAATTGAAGCATATTGGTTAATTCAAAGACAAAAGCAGAATAGCCACCCTGATGTCGGCCAACAAAACTGTAGTTGCCATTTCGTTGCGAGTTATCGTAGGTAATATCATTTTTTTCTGCTTTGGAAGAAAGGGGTTTATTATTTAAGTAAACTTCGGTATTGGTATTCACCCCTTCAAATCGGATGAAAATACGCTTACCTTTCCAATCTGATCCTGGGACAAACGTTTTGCGGTAATAAGCATCGCCGGTATAAAAACGTTCGTTTTTTCCAAGACTTCCCGGTTTGATCTCTGCAGTCTGCATGTCTGTTGTATTCCAGGTGTGTGGTAGGGTAACCAACTGCCACTTTCCATCAAATATCTGGTTGTAGTCCAATGTTGAGGTGGAAAACGGACCTTTTTTAAACGACCAGTTTGCATTGAACGGAATGACAGTTCTGGCTTGTAGATTCAGAATAGTTATCCCAATAAAGAAGAGCGTATAAAAAATCCTTTTAATCATATGGTTTTTAACTTAGGGTATTTGTTTCGTTTTCAAATATAACCAACAAAAAGACAATCGCTAATTGTGCGGGTTTTGGTTGATGAAGAATCTTGTAATAATATTAATTTTCTAAATCTTTATTATTTTTGTGTTTAAATATATTTCTCTATTGTTTTGTTTGTATAAAATACACTATAACGTTTTCGAGAGTTGCGCAAACGATTGACTGGATTTGACTTTCAGTAATAACTTAATAATTTCTTTACCATTGTATTACGCAGAGCTACAATTAGAATCGATTAAAGACCATGACTATTTGGTTTTAGTTTAGGGGGGACAGCAAACTCAGAATCGCAGATAAGGATTTTATAAAAATGTAGCAGGATGATGCTTTAATAATTAATTTTAACACCTTCTAACCAAGGTAAAGTCTTAATTATCATATGAAACGTAAATTAGTATTTATTATAACCTACTTGCTCATTCAAAATGTGAGAGCTCAAATCGCGATTATTCCGCAGCCTTTAGCATGTAAAATGGGGCAGGGAGAGTTGAAGCTGGAGGGTAATTTTGGAGTCACTGGAGATGCTGTGTTTGAATCGTCTTTGCACTATCTTCGGAAGCTGATGTTGGGCCGTTTTGGAATTTCAACTTACACCTCCTTGGAAAAGGATGCAAAAATGATCGTGAAGCTTGATAGCAAATTACAGCATGAAGCATATCGTTTAAATATTGATCCCAAAGGTATTGCAATATATGCTTCTGATAGATCGGGTATTGTCAATGCCCTTGCTAGTTTGGAGCAGGTGTTTACTGGTGCTGAAAGAAAAGGCAATGCATTCTTATTACCTGTATTGAATATTGAAGACAAACCGCAATATGGTTGGCGAGGGTTTATGTTAGATGAATCACGTCATTTTTTTGGTAAGGAGAAAGTGAAATCTTTACTGGATTGGATGGCATTTTACAAGTTGAATAAATTCCATTGGCATTTGACAGACGAACCGGCATGGCGCTTAAGTATACAAAAATACCCTTGGTTAACCCAAGTTGGGGGGATAGGCAATTATCTCGATCCTTATGCGCCCGTACAGTATTATGGTCAAGCTGATATCAGTGAGATCATCACCTATGCTGCTGAACGTAATATTGAAGTGATACCTGAAATAGATATGCCAGGGCATGCCACCGCCGCAAATCGGGCTTATCCTATTCTGTCCGGTGGAGGGAATGAAAAACATCCTGATTTTACTTTTCATCCCGCAAAAAATACAACATATACATTTTTGACTGATGTTTTGCGTGAAGTGAAAACACTGTTTCCTTCTGTCTATATTCATTTAGGAGGAGATGAGGTCGCTTTCGGCAGTGATGCCTGGGATAATGATACCAAAGTTCAGGAATTGAAAAAGACAGGAGGCTTAAACTCCAATAAAGAAGTGGAAGAGTATTTTATCCGTCGTATGGCTGATTCTGTGGCTGGGATAAACGGAAAGATTATCGTTTGGGATGAAATGATGGATGCCAAGTTGGCCAAAGATCAGACGGTCATGATGTGGTGGCGTCATGATAAACCTGAGCAACTGACTCGGATTTTGAATAAGGGCTACCAGACGATATTAACCCCTAGGCTGCCGATGTACTTTGATTTTGTACAACAAGAAAATCATAAGTATGGCCGCAAGTGGGGTAAGGGTTTTAATCCATTGCAAGATGTATATAATTTTGCGGGAAGCCAATTGGATAGTTTAGGTAAAAGAAAGAAACAGGTCTTGGGTATTCAAGCGAACCTCTGGACGGAAACAGTAACGAATGTCAATCGTTTGGATTACCTTGTGTTTCCAAGAATAGCGGCATTGGCTGAGGCTGCATGGACACCGGGGGAAGCACGTAATTTTGATCAGTTTGCGACCAAACTTAAAAAACATCTGCTTTTGTTCCGTGATCAAGGCCTTTATTACTATGACCCATTTAAAGACGCAAACCCAGAACCGGCAGTAATCAAAAAGTCACAAAAACAATATATAGACAATCCAAAATAACGATTGTACTGACTTGATGTAATAGGCCGATAACAATAGCTTCTAGGTTGTTTGATAAACAATTTTCAAAAAATAACGATAGTATGAAATACAATAAATTAATCACCGCATTGATTCTCGGCAATGTATTATTGGGGGTGAAAACTTCTTGTGGACAATGGACTGGTCCACGTAAGAAAGTAGAAAACAGGATAGAAGTAAAATATGGACCTTTAACGCCTGCCCATCGGAAAGATGAGGCGATGGAGCGGTTCCGAAACTATGGACTGGGTCAATTTATCCATTGGGGCTTATATGCAATTCCGGGTAATGAATGGGAAGGTGTAAGTGCACGAAAAGGAGCGGCGGCATCCGAATGGATACGTACCTGGAGTGGGCCAACAGCACCGAAAGGTTGGAAGAATACCTATGACAACCTCTACAAGCAGTTTAATCCTACAGGTTTTGACGCAAAAAAATGGGCTAAACAGGCTAAAGAAATGGGGGCAAAGTATCTTATTTTTACCACAAAGCATCATGATGGATTTGCCCTTTGGCCATCTAAGTATACAGACTATACCGTCAAGAAAAGCCCTTATAAAAAAGATGTCGTCAAGCAGGTCGTAGATGCTTATACAGCCGAAGGAATAGATGTATTTTTGTATTTTTCAATTCTTGAATGGAATAATTCAAACTATATGGGGAAAGCTCCCTCTACTCCTGAAGAAAAGGCTAAATTCGATAAGTTTTTGGAATACACGCGCAATCAGTTGCTGGAACTTCTACAAAACTACCCGCAAATAAAAGGTTTTTGGTTTGATGGTACCTGGGATCAGTCGTGGATCCAGTCGTATGACTTCACCTATAAATTGGAAAAGGAACTGCGTGAAAAACATCCCGGATTGATTATTGGAAGTCGATTTAGAAATGACGAATTCGGGAAGCGGCATTTCGACTCCAATGGTGATATGCTCGGCGACTATGAACAAGGTTGGGAACGAAAAATGCCTAAGGAGTTTGAATGGCTGGAGGGACGTGACTGGGATTGCGTTATGACAATACCGCCGAATGGGTGGGGGTATATGAAGGACTGGTCGGGAATTTATACAAAAACCTCGGATGATCTCATTGATATGTTGATGAACTGCGTTGCCATGAATGGTAATTTTGTGCTAAACTTTGGTCCTGACGGAAACGGACGGATGCATCCTGGAGAAGACAAGTTAGCTAAAGAAATTGGTGACTGGATCAAAGTAAATGGAGAAGCAGTATATGGAGTCAGACATGCCGCTCTTGCGCCATCCAAATTAGGATATTTTACAAAAAAAGAAGACAATCTTTACCTTACGGTTTTTAATCGGCCAGTTAACAATATTGTGCGTATTGCTGTTCCTAAAAACGCAGCTGAAGTTCCGGTTTCAGCAATTATTCTTCAAAATGGACAATCTTTGGAGCTAAGCCATACGGATATCGGATTAGACTTGGATAAAAATACCTATTACGATATTGTACTTCCTAACGCTTTTGTTTCGAATAAAGCTTTTGTAATCAAAATGAAATTGGGAAAACCAAAATCACAAAGTGAAAAATTGATGGATGCTAAAATGTAGCTAACTACAATATTTTAATTTAAAAAAGCTGAACTCAAACCATTGATGGAATAAAGTTCAGCTTTTTCTTTTATACAATGTTCAGTAGTTCCTGTGGAATGTGAATAATATGCTGTGCACCGTGTTGCCTCAATTCGTTTTCATCACGAAAACCCCATGTAACACCGACTGCGGTCACAGCAGCATTATTGGCTGTATCCATATCAACAGAAGAATCGCCGACATATAAGCAGTCTTCTTTTGCTATACCAAGTGTCCTGAGGGTATCCAGGACGATGTCGGGATCGGGTTTGGCCGGATGTCCCGTGCGATGGCCAAGGATCAGGTCAAAAGTGGTAGTAGGAAAATACTGCTTGATCAGTGGGATAACCGCTTCGTGATATTTATTGGATGCTACTGAGATTAAATAGCCTTCGGATTTGAGTGTTTGTAGTAGCGAGACAATCCCTTCATAAGGTTTTGTATGGGATATTTTCTGCTGTTCATAGTGGCTTTTAAAAGCTGTTAGCAACGGTGTTACTATTTCCGATGTTCGCGCATATTCGGGAAGTGCCCGCTCGATCAGCTTTTGTACACCATTACCCACAAATTTTTTGTAGGCTGATAGCGGATGTATGGGATAGCCGTACTGTTGAAGGATCGCATTGCAGCTGTCGCCGAGGTCTTGTAATGTATCCAGCAATGTTCCATCCAAATCAAATATTATTAGCTTCATGTGCTAAAGCTAATAAAAAATTATGAGGGTTTTAAAATACTAGTTCCTCAATTAAATGGTGTTATTAGTGGCGTTTCATATGTTTTGGAAAAAGGTTTTGTATGGATGAAGATTTAAAGGCATGAGCTCGATTACTTCGAGCTCATGCCTTTAATTGAATTGATCTTTGGATTTGGAAAGTGCTAGCTTTGCCATGCGTAGGACGATGTCGTTCTTTGAGATTCTCAATCAATAGAGTAAAATAGAATCAAATTGATGATGACTTATTTCCAAATATGAGTGTTTATAGTTCCTTTTTTCGTGTTATCTAAATCTGGAAAGAACGTAAATCCTGTCGCTTTTTCCAGCTCACTTACCGTAAGTCTATACGTGTCAAAAGTACTTCCGGAGGGAGGCGTTGCATTGTCTATCTTATAGGCGATCGTGTAGTATTCGGCTCCTTTTTTCATCGCCAATGCCTTGAAATAATATTTTGGCTTTGCAATATCTTTCCCATCATTGTCCCGGGCAAAGTCAAGGAGGTTGTCCGTCTCGCTTGTCGGCATTGCTCCTGTTACCACGTACATGGTATCACATTGTGCAGTCCAGGTTCTCACTTTAGTTTCCAAGTTTGCCCAGATACCTTGGTTGAGACGGGATGCTTGTGCGGTCATGTTGGTAAAATAAAATGTTGTTTTATTATGAATTATGTTCAAGTTGCGGTCCGCGCTAGGGAGCTGATGACCACGGTCATAACCTGTTGGTTGGAATCCTTTAAACAGCAGGGGTTGGAATGCTGTTGACACGGCGGGATCATACCCCCAGGCATCTGTGCGATTGCCGGAACCCAGAATGCCATTATACAATGGATAGGCGACCCAATAAGCCATCTTGAGTTTTTTACTGTATAACATGGCATAGTTTCTTTCTGTCTTTGCATCGGGAAGAAAGTGTTGTATAAAAACTTCATCATTATTCAGATTATTCATTTTGGGGATCTCCGGATAAGCTTGTGAATTGCCGGTTTCAGCACTTAGTTTACCATTGTTAATGCTGACATCAAAACGATAAATATTCCCGCCGATCAGTTTTTTTAGCTGCTCATTTTGTGGTGTTGTCCAGGTATAACGATCACCATTCGGAGCTATAAATTTAATTGACTTTTGGGTGATGTCTTCTCCTGGAAGCAATATGCATTCTATTGTAGCGGTTTGCTTGCTGCTCACCGTTACTTTTGCTTGAATATCTTTTTTCTCATTCGGATTGATATTCAATTTTCCTGTTGAGAGGTCAAATCCTGCTGTTGTATGTACCGATGGAATGCTGACTGTAATCTGACCGGCTTCCAAAGCCGCCGTATTGGCAACGGAAAGCTGAATGGAAATTTTGCTTAACTGTCTAACAAAATTAAGCGGGATGGTATTGTTCGTCTTGCTGATGTTTTTTGTATTGCCCGCATACATGAGATCCAATGCCGATAGATTTGTTTGATCACTTACATCGATGGGGTATTTAAAATCGCTGATGGATCTGTAAGGATAATAGGCAATGAAATCTACCTGTTCATTGGGTAAATAACTGGGTGATTTACTTTGAAATATGTTCCCGTTGATGGTGAACAGACGGTTGTTGACTCCATTCACAATTGAAGAAAAGCTTAATGGCTGACGGGATTTGACCATAAAAACACCAATTTGATCATTTTTATTCCAAGAGGTTGCCGTCGGATTCGTATTGATTTGCCCAACGATGGTAGGCGTAAATTGTACTGGGTTTTGCTCAATTCTGACTCCATTTTTTTGACATGAATTGAATGTGAGTAATGCAATCATAAAATAAACTATTCGACACATGCTGTGCTGTGGAATAGCCATTGACTTGTAAATCATATTGGTCGTTAGTGTTTGTGAATAAAGAGTTGGCAAAAATACTCAAGAAAAGTAAAATTAAGGGGAAGCTAAGCTTACTTTTGGATAAATAAAGTGTTTTGATGGTGCATGGCTTTGATTTTCAATATAATTATTAATCGCGTTTTTTAATTTTAATCCATATCAATGGTTTATGCAAAAGACTATGTGATGCTGAATTATCGCTGATTATTTTATTTAGTGTGAGCAAAGCAGAACGTTGAAAAAGAATTTATTCTTCTTAAACTAGTTCATAATGGACTTTTTATTGAAATTTTCCTAAAACAAAGAAAATAGCACAATGTTTGCTAGTAATGCCCGAAGATATAGTGATTTGATAATATTAACCGCTACTGAAAAGCAATGAAGAAAGTATTTAAATTAGAAATTCAAGTGAACAGGCTTTGCGTGGCTTTGTGTGCGATTGTAATGACATTTACGCTGTCCAGTTGTTTTGATTTTGTCGAACAGATTGACCTTAAGCCTAACGGTTCGGGACATATCGCAGCAACATTGAACCTAAGTAAAAGCAAAACAAAAGTTTCATCTTTGATGAAGATGAAAAGTATTAAAGGGATACAGATACCAACGCAAACGGAGATGGAAAAGGAGATTCGGGCTGCAGTTCAGTTGCTTAAACAGACAAAAGGTATTTCTAATGTCCAGTATCAAACAGATTTTACAAACTTTATTGTTAATATTTCGTGTGACTTTAGTCAGATCGAGTCGTTAAACGCTTTTTCTGATATATTGGCTAATCGGTTTAGGACGAAAATCTCAAACTCAAATAGATACTACTATAATGCGCAAACCAACATATTTGAACGCAAATTTGTGACCTCGAGTGATTGGAAGGCTAAATTTAATCAATTGGGAAGCGATAACACGACACAGTTTGCAGATGCTTTTTATACCCAGATCATTCGATTTGAAAAGCCGATTGCGTCGCAGGCGAATAATAAAGCAAAAGTTGCCGGAAACAAGAAGGGCGTACTGTTAAAGTTATTATTTACTGATCTGGTCTATGGTAAATCTACTTTAGCAAATAAAATTACATTAACAAAATAACCTATATGAAATCAAAAAATTTATTGTCCGGACTGATATGTTTCTCCTTAATGGGGAGCGTGAAATCTCAGGATCTAATTAAGCTCATTCCAGAAAACGCTGAAATGATAGCGGCTTTTAATGTAAAGGAGATTGTTCAGAAAGCGAATGCCAACAAATTGAACGAGTTGCTTCAGAAGGCAGGCCTCTTCAAGCAGATTGAAAAGTCGGGTGCTTCAGTTGGAAATGATATCAAAAATTTAGGTATTGATCTTACGCAGACGTCGTATTTCTATAGCAGAAAGACAGATAGTGTGAGTTTTATAGAGTTTATATTTCCACTGTCCAATAAGGGACAATTTGAGAAGTTATTACATGATGCTGGGGAACCTAAACCTCTTGCCAATGGCTATTCTACCATAGCGCTGAAACCAGGAAGTATGTTGGTTTACAACGAACGAATAGCACGTTTTATTTCTTCGACGATGAGTACAACCTTCTTTGATAATGATTCAGTTGCAAGTCGGTACGGGATCAAGAAGGTAGCCTATATGGCCCCTGCGGCTGATGCATATTCTCCAGAGATAGATTCTGCGGCGGCAGTTGCGGATTCGGCAGCAGTGGCCGTAGGGTGGGAAGAAGATGAAAAGAGAATAGATCCACCGAGCCCGCCGACAATCATAGAGAGCGTGCCCGATACGCTCGTGGCAAGTGTGGAGGAAGCTGTGCCAATGGATGTCGCTCCGGCTGAAATGCATGACCCAAGTTATTACGATTCGCTTTATACAGCCTATGAGGATCAAAATCGAAAAAATGATTCCATACGCAATGCGCTTCGTGATAAATGGTTGACAGGAGAAGCTACGCGTTTGCTTTCTGCTTCTTATAAACCCCTCTCTGTTTCGGATCAGAATAAGGTGCTCAAAAACCTGGGATTGATTCGTCTTTACGTACCGCATGTTGAAGAACTTTACCGCGGCCTTATGCCTTATAAATCGATTCCTTATCTCTACATGGGTATTAATATGGATAAGTTCAAAACCGGATATCAGGACGGAATACTCGATCTATCGCAGGACGGAAACGTCTTGAAATTAAAAGGGTCGATGGGCTTAGATAAAGATCTGGCCGACTTGTCCAAACGGCTTTATGCCAGAAAGCCAAATGGAAAATTCAGTAAATATTTGACGGATAAAACGCTTGGATTCTTTAACGTTAATATCAATTCAGAAGCCTATTTACGTGATATGCCGAGTTATGTGGCAAAATACTATGGCGGATTATTAGGTCCTCAGCAAGATTTGGTGGAATGGGGGCTAATGGCACTTGAAGTTGCACTAGATGAGAAAGCAATTGTACAGGTGATGCCCGGGGATCATCTTTTTGTGGTCAATGGTTTGCGCAAATTCCGCAAGGAATATATTGATTATAGTTATGATGATGATTATAACGCAACGGAAGTAAAGAAAACAAAGGATGAAACGTTACCGGTATTTATCTGGATGTTTACTTCGAAGGATCAACGTCTGATCAAAAAAGGACTGGATCTTGCGATTGCCAAAACCTTAGGTAAAACACAAGATGGTATCTATGCATTTGCGTCGAAAAAAGCAATGGATTTCCCGATGTACGTGCTGCTGAAAGATGATTTGGTGATGGTAAGTAATGATTCTTTATCGCTACATGATATCCGTCAAAATAAGATGACTGCCCCTGCGAATAAAGATTTTATTAAGTTGATGAAACAGAATAAAATGTCAGCAGCTTTTGACCTGCAAAAGTTGCCAGCCATGCTCCAGGAGATGGGTGTTAGTCCCGGAAGACAATGGGACAAAACTGTTGCACAACTGAATCAATATGGCAGTACGGCAATCACCTCGAAAGGAATTGTGGGGAACCGTATGGAGGCAGAAATGTCTTCAAAGCTTCCACAGACAAAAGAGGGGGCAATTAGTTACATGATCGACCAAATTTTATTAGAGATCGGAAAATAAATAAATATGTATGATACGGAGCATCAGACAATTTAATTGTAAAATTGTTTGATGCAATGTTTGTAATATTATGGTTATATTTTTATAATGTTAATATAATATTATGTGTTTTTTAGAGGGATAGTGGTACTTTTGTGGTTTGTTATTTGTGATAACAGATAACTAAACAATTTATACTTAATAATATGCTATGGGGATATTTTCAAAACTGTTTGGAAACAAAACTCAAGATTCAAAAATAAAGGTTGTAGGTACACTCGCCTTTTTAGAAGTGGATATGCACAACCATATCCTCCCAGGAATAGATGACGGAAGTCAGTCTATTGAACAATCAATTGATTTATTGAAGGGCTTGGGAAGAATGGGATTTGAAAAATTTATTTGTACACCCCATATTATGGAAGGTGTGCATCCGAATTCAATCCAAACGATTGAAGATGCCAAAGACAAGTTGGTGAATGGTATCAAACACCTACCTAATATTCCTGAGATTTATCCTGCCGCTGAGCATATGATAGACGATGGAATTGCAAGGTTGATCGATACCAATGAGCTTTGTGTAATGCCAGGGGGATATGTACTTATTGAGATGTCTTATCTACAGGAATCTAAGGCTTTATTCCAAACTATTTTGGATATTCAAAATCTTGGTTATCAACCAATATTGGCACATCCGGAACGTTATAATTATTACCATTATAATTTCAATATGTTCAAACAGATCAAAGATGCTGGTTGTATGTTGCAATTAAACCTTCTTTCGATCAGCAGATACTATGGTGTTGAAGTGAAATCTGCAGCCTTGACAATGATTAAATCGGGCATGTATGATTTTGTCGGAACGGATGTACATCATAACCGGCATTTGACCGCGTTGGAAGAAATCGTTGCGAAATATCCTGTACGCGACTTACTTAAAACATGTAATATCTTGAATCCGACACTCCAGGATCATTTGGGAAGCAATGATAATGTCATTGCTGCTGGATAAAGAAAAGACAAAATTTATGTTACGGAGATGCCTATATGGCATCTCTTTTTGTTTTCGTCAGATTTCCTTTATCGTCGTTGGACGAATCTGTCCGTAATCATTTTGTCCAATATCGGACGGATGGATCAGCCAAAATTATTTTCGTTTTTGCATGTCATTTTGTAATCATGGAAATTTCGAAAATTTGGCTACTTTTGGATTTAGCATTTTTCATATGAGAGGAAACAGAATTTTTATTCAAGATTGGATTGCACACCATACGTACCAGAAAGCAAACGATATAGATAGTTATTATTTAAAAGTTGCCAACCAGATCAACGATAATTTATCGACATTGTGGTTTGAAGAACCTGAAACAAATGACCTGATTCAGACGGACGCCTTAAAAACATTAAGTATTTACCTGACTTGTTATTTGGAGGATGTTATTGCGAATACAGGGATATTTGCTGCTTTTAGAACCATTCATAAGGAACTGTACAAGGAGTTCCTGCCTTTCTACAAGGACGATAATCTGTTGGACTACTTTCCTGAGGATATCAATAGTGAAGACGTTGCTGTATTGACTTGGTTATTTTTTAGTGAACGCAACCCACACTTGTTTATTGATCCTCATGGCCGTTTGATCCAATTGATCACGGATCTAGCTTACGCTATTTTGGAAGAACATTATGAAGTGGCGCCAGAAAATCCAAAATTAAAATTGGAATATTCACTGGATGAAAATGCGAATTACTTTGATGTTCGTAATTTTATAGAGAAACTTGTCGCAACAAATTATCTGACTGCTGGTGAGTATAATACCAACCTCAATCATCTTATTCAAGTTGCGGAATTGGGAAGATATCAACATGATCAGGCACAATTGCAACAAATGGTTTACCGTGTTCGTGATAATCATTTTAACAATTATAGACTGCATTTATTTGCTCTTAAGTCATCTGAATTTGTTGCCGAAGTTGTGGGTAAAGGACATGCGCTTTATAGTGCTGTTAAAACTTTAGGCAACCGAATCCATAGTTTTTTTGACTATGTGAAAATGGATGAACAATTTGTCCACGTAAAACATATTAGTACAAAAACAGAATTCAAAATTTTTAAGGATTCTATTCAAGAGTTTGTCGAACCTTCGGAAGTATTATCGTTCTATATGGAAATCGTTCCTTGGAAAGATGCTTGGAATCTCTCCGGGATTATGACAGTAGTTAACCCCGAAGAGGTGAATTTTGATCTACCGGAACAATATGAGATGACCTACCGTATTGAAGCGATGAGCGGTAAGGACAAGAGCCTGAAAAAAACAGAAAAGCAACTCAAAGATATGGGTAAATTATTCCAGTCTGAGCAAAAGGCTGCTGTAGCTTTTATGGAGGGGTGCGAAGTGAAGGAGTTTGCGAGTGAATTCTTTCAAAGATATCAGCAAAAATTCCCAAGCAAAGAAGAGTCACCACTTCCAGAATCAAAATTGGACCTTACGGCAGATGCTAAAGTAACAGTTTTCTTCAATCCAAAAACAGGATTAGAGGTATTTGGTGGAATAGAAGAATTCTTTCCATTGGAGCATAATCCATTTATAGAAAAAGAAGAAAAGGAAACGGAAGCAGATGTCCCGTTTGCCCGTTATTTCTTGAATCTGTTGGTAGAAGACTTTTTCCCTAGTGAATTGCCAAAGTATTATGCCAACCTATTCAAAATGGAGGTAGATAAACAATTCTTCTTTCCGCTGGAAGAAGAAGTATTGGATTTTTTCCTGCGTTTTTATAAAAGGGGCAGTTACTTTCTAGGACCATTCCCATTGATAAAATAATCGCTTTTAGAGCGCGTTAATAGTTTTTCTATAAATCCCATTGGTATTTCCACTGGGATTTATTCTTGAATAAAATTTGTTGTCAAGCCCCCACTTCTTTGCCTTACAACAATGCTTTTTATCAACTCACTTGAAATAGCTCATCCTATGAGTTAATTTAATGTAAATTAATTATAGCTAAAATGTTATATCTGCATTTGGCAAAAACAAGCTTTGATCTACGCTATACTTTCATTCAGATATTTTGAAAAATTCTACCTAAACTTGTAAGATCAATTATGAGTGATGAAGGATGCCTATTGAAAAACACGATATTCTAGATTTTAAAAATTTCTTTTTGTCTTATAAAGATAAGGTATATAAATATGCTTTGTTACACCTGAAGGAAGTAGATGCAGCTGCCGATGTGGTGCAGGAGGCTTTTTCCCGTATCTGGAAAAAATGGACAGAATTGGATGAAATGAAAAATCCCCAATCGTACTTGTATACAATCGCAAAGAATCTCGTATTTGATGAACTAAGGAAGCAAAAAGTGCGATTCCAATTTAACATAGATGGCGTTGATACTTCCAAACTGGTGGATAATTCGAACGAGGAATCTATCCGTTTTAAAGATTTAGAGCGTGTTTATCGCGCAGCGATCGAAAAGCTTCCGAAAGCGCGTTTGGAGATATTCCTGTTAAGTAAGGAGGAGTTTTTGGATAATCAGGAAATTGCAGACCGATTAGGTATCTCTGTCAATACCGTCCGGGATCAACTGGTCAAAGGGAACAAATTTGTCCGCCAATATATCCTGGACAATTTTGAAATTTCAATAGCATTATTCATCTTTTTAACTATTTTTTAGTGTAGCATCGTCTCATCGTCCACTAAATACGTATATGTATTTAAATGACGGAAAAGATGAAAGATCCCAAATTAGCTGCATTATACAAAAAATACCTACATGGGGAACTTACTCCGCAGGAAAACACCATATTTTTAGATTTACTAACTTCTTGTGATGAGGAAGATTTACCTGCTTTGGAGGAGGTAATTGGCATGGATGACAGCATCTGCGATCTAGATGAAACTGCGTCGGATCATATCTTTTATGCCATCACTGGTACTGAATTAAATCCTACAATTCAACCTATTTGGAAACGATCAAAGGGGGTAATTGCGATCGCTGCGACGGTATTATTTGTAGGTTTTGCCTTTCTTTTTTCTCTTGTATTTAAACCAATACAGAACGAGGTGAAGTTTACTTCGATTCAATATTACAACCCAACAAAATTTGTCAAACGTGTTATTTTAAAGGACGGTACACAAATTTCTTTGCGGCAGGGAGCCAAGGTCTCCGTACTATCTAATTTTGAAACAGATAGTATACGTCGTGTAAAATTGTCGGGGGAAGCTTTTTTCGAGGTCGCCAAAAATCCATATAAAGCTTTTGTGGTTGTCAATTCGGGTGATTTTGATGTGCGTGTTTTGGGAACCGCGTTTAATCTGACCTGTTCTCCACAGCAATCACGTTTGGTTTTAAATCATGGGAAAGTTCAGGTTAAACATAGGGAGCAACATGCTATTATTCATCCCGGGCAACAGGTAAACTATGATTTACGCCATAAGCAATTTAATGTAACCGTTGTCGATACGGTGATAGCTTCTAATTGGAAAAGTGACTTTTTATCATTCAATCAAGTGCCACTTTCACAGATTGTTAATGATCTGAATAACCTTTATCCAGATTACAAACTGGAATTGATCGATTCTTTCCAAACAGAAAGCTTTACGGGCTATCTTCCGGCGAGCGATCTTGAAAAGTCATTAAAAATTCTTAATACAGCCTTTAATCAAACAATTATCCATAAAAAGTAATTTATGAAAAGAACCAATTACTATCTAAAACTTATGGGCGGAGCATTGCTATTTCAATCTTTAGCTCTCCAAAGTATGGCCTCTCAGTTTTCTACAAGTGAGGGTATAGGAAAGATCCTTGCACGAATGGAACAGAAATTCAACGTCAAATTTGGTTATGATGCATCAATCTCCCAGCAGAAAATCAATGCAGAAGTTGATGTTAACCGTCTCAAAAAAGATCAGATTGTCCAGTTTATACAGACTATTTCCAACGGAGATCTTGAGGTTAAGAAAATTGATGATAAACTCTACGTTGTTTCGAAGAGGAATAGCACTGGTGGAAAGGGTATTGTTGTATCAACAAGTGCCCAAAAGGAAGTGCGTGGCAAAGTTGTAGATCAGGAGACAGGTTTACCTATTGCAGGTGCTACTGTGCGGGTGAAGGGGGGGAGCGTAGCTTCGACAACTGACCAAAATGGCCTATTCAAGTTATCGGATGTAGCAGAAAGTGGTATGCTCCAAATTTCCTATCTGGGATATGAAACAGTTGATATTCCAGTTTCGCAATCGGCTACAATAAAATTGGTGAAGTCATCGGAAGCACTGGAAGAAGTTGTGGTAACAGCTCTGGGGATCAAGCGTGAGCAGAGAGCCTTAGGATACGCGACCCAGAGTGTAAAAGGCGAGGAGCTAGCGCGTGTAAAAGGTGTGGATGTCGGAACTACCTTAACCGGGCGTGTCTCGGGTGTGCGGGTATTAAATAGCACAGAATTTAACAAAATGCCTGAGATTCAGGTTCGTGGGTTGACTCCAATTCTTGTTATCGATGGTGTGGCTTATGAAAATATGGACTTGAGAGATGTTCCTGTGGATAACATACAGGACATGAATATCCTGAAAGGAGCGACTGCCACGGCACTTTATGGTAGTAAAGGAGAAGGTGGAGCAATTATGATTACCACAAAGAAAGGGCTAGCTGATAAAGGAACCGAAATAACTGTTAATACCAATAATATGTTCTTTTCGGGCTACCTTGCACTTCCCGAAGTTCAACATAGTTATTCCTCTGGCGAATCGGGGAAGTTCAATAACGATGATTATGTATGGGGAGATAAACTGGATATAGGTCGCACTGCTGAGCAGTGGAATCCGATTACAAAAGCCTATGAAGTACAAGAATTGACTTCCCGTGGGAAAAATAATTTTAAAAATTTCCTAGAGCCGGGTTTTATTTCTAATAACACGGTAAGTTTTACGAATCAAGGAGAACATGGTAGTATACGGACGTCAATTAATCATATTTACAACAAGGGACAGTATCCGAATCAGAAGCTGAATCTGACAAATATTTCGGTGACCGGGACTACTAAAATAAATGATAAATTAGATTTGGAAGCTAGATTGGGTTATAATCGCAGTTCTTCCTCAACCAATTTTGGGTCAGGTTATAATGATCAGGGCTATATCTACAATATTCTTGTGTGGACTGGTCCGGAATACGACCTGAGAGATTACAAGGATTATTGGCTTGTTAAAGATCAGTCGCAAAATTGGATGTATAAAGGTTGGTATGATAATCCATATTTGATTGCTAATGAGAAAATCACACCAGAATTGAACAATAAGTTGAACGCTGCGGTGACCTTGAATTACAAGATAAATGACTGGGCAAAATTTATGCTGCGTTCGGGTTATGATTATTATGGTAAAAGCAGGACACAACGCAATCCAATTGGTATTTATGGAACGCGTGGAGGTTTTAGTGATTTTAGGAATGATCTGTCTGTTTTTGGAGGATTTGATAGCAAGGGGAAATATGTAAAAGCTGAAGATAATGGCTTTAGCACAACGAATGACGCAATCTTAACTGGTAAAAAGAATTTTGGCGATTTGGGTTTAGACGGCTTGTTGGGGGGATCTATTTTCTATAGCTCGGATCAGACACTGGTTGCAGGTACAATGAATGGACTGTCCATTCCTGGATTTTATTCTTTGCGGAATTCGATTGGTCCAGTAAGTTCGGTAGAAATCCGTCCACGCCAAATGCGTAATGGTTTTTATGGACGGTTGTCACTATCGTGGCGAAACGCGCTTTTTCTGGAAGCAACAGGACGGAATGATTGGGTTTCAACATTAACAAAAGAAAATCGCTCTTATTTTTATCCCTCATTATCTGCAAGCGCAGTTGTAACAGATTTGCTGGCTTCAAAGCCAACGTGGCTAGATATGTTTAAAGTGCGGGCGTCTTGGGCGGTAACTAAATCTGTATTGGACCCTTATGAAGTTCATTCGGCTTTTACAGTGAAAGGCAATGTCTGGAATGGGATGCCCACGGCATCTTACCCCAATATTATCAAGGATTATTCAATTTCTCCGACTCAACGTGATTTAACAGAATTTGGGTTTGATTTTGCTATTTTGAAAAATAGGATTTACGGTAATTATACGCGTTATTATCGATTGTTGCATAATCAGATTGTTAAAGCAAAAATCTCAAAAACAACAGGTTTTGAAGAGCGCCTGATTAATACAAAAGAAGAGGAAATGACCAAGGGACATGAAATCACCTTGGGAACAACCGCGATCAAAAGAGTGAACTTTCAATGGGATGCTACCATAAATCTTTCTCAGAACTTACGTTATTTTCACAAATTAGACCCAGAATATTCGAAAGATGCTTTATATGTAAAACAGGGACTTCGTGCTGAATATATTGAATATAAAGATTGGGAGCGCGCACCTGATGGGCAGTTAGTTTTGAATAGTTCGGGTATGCCAATCTCCGCGCAATATGCGAATCAGCTGGTCGGTTATACCGCTCCAAAATGGTTTTGGGGATTTTCCAATCAATTCCGTTATAAGGATTTTACTTTTGGTTTCAGTCTCGACGGCCGCATAAAAGGAATGTCTTATTCAACAATGAATGCCCGTTTATGGCAGACCGGCTCGCATCCGGATTCTGAGACCAAATTCCGTTATGAGGAAGTTGTTAATGGTAATAAGACGTTTATCGCTCCGGGTGTAAAGATTGTTTCGGGAACCGTGAAATATGATAAATATGGTCAGATCACTGAAGATACGCGTGTGTTTGAAAAAAATGATCAGGTTGTGTCGTATGAAGGATATTATAAAAGGGCTTATTCTGGTCGTTGGAACTACTGGGATGAAACATTCATTAAGTTGCGGGAGCTTTCTTTAAGCTATCGTGTATCGGATAAATTTGCTTCTAAATTGAAGGCAAAAAAGGCGAGTGTTGGTTTAACTGGGCAGAATCTGCTGCTGTGGACAAAAGAATTCCGTTTCTCGGATCCCGATACCGGATCGGAAGACTTGAATTCGCCATCGATGCGATATATCGGATTTAACGTAAACCTTACCTTTTAACCTTTTAAACACTTGTGAAAATGAAAAAAATATGGACATATCTAGCGCTGGGAGGGGTATTGCTTTCAACAGGCTGTTCTAAATTTGATGAAATAAATACAAATCCTGAAACGCCTTCAACGGTACGGCCATCCATGTTGGCGACACGAATCGTTTTAAATTTGGCGCGTCAGTCAAATACCAAAGGCTTTATGCAGCCATACATGCTTACTAAGGAGATTGCATGGACTGAGTTGACGGAAAGTTATCAATATAATAGTCTAGGTGAGCGGGACATCTCGATGATGGCAATTAATGACGCGCATTTTATGGCGAAATTTGCAACAAGTGATGCATTAGCAAACTCCTATAATGGCTTGATGTACTTTGCACGTGCCATGAAATTCTATGACGCAACGATGAGTGTTGGAGATATTCCCTACAAAGATGCCTTAAAAGGGGAAACGGAAAAGATATATTTCCCCAAATACGATACGCAGAAAGAGGTATTTCTTGGGATCCTAAATGAATTGGAGCTAGCTGATAAATTATTTGCTGAAGGTGTAAAGTTTGACGGAGATCCAATTTTCTCCGGTGATATTATAAAATGGCGTAAATTAGTGAACAGTTTTGCTTTGAATGTATTGATTCAATTAAGCAAAAAGGAAGCTGATGGGGAGCTGAATATAAAAGAACGTTTTAAATCCATCTTAGCAAATAAGCCGATTTTCGAGGGGAATGCGGATAATTTTCAAGTAACGCACGAAGACAAGGCTGATCAGACATATCCATTCTATAAGGTGAGTAATAGTTTTGTAATCTATCCTATTGTGTCGACGGAGATCATCGACCGGTTAAAACAATATCAGGATAGAAGGTTGTTTTACTATGCAAATCCTTCTTCGTTGCAAATTGCTAATGGGAAACAGTCTAACGATTTTAATGCGTATGTGGGGACAGACCCCTCCCTCTCTTTCAGTGAGATTGCTGAACTGAAAAAGAAAAATGATTATTCCAAATTAAATGACCGTTATACTGAGTTGGTGAGTGGCGAACCCACACAACAGTATAGTTATGCCCATTTATGCTTTGTTATCGCAGAAGCTGCTGCACGAGGCTGGGTTGAGGAATCCCCTGTCAATTGGTATAAGAAAGGCATCGCTGCTTCAATGAAATTTATTGCGGATAATACGCCTAATACAGCTCAATTTACACATAATATGCCTTTAGATGAGGGCTATATTAATCTAGCAGTGACAACTTATGGAAACCAATTTCCTGTTTCTCCTGAAGGGCAACTAGAGGCGATCATAACACAGAAATATTTAGCAAGTTATTTGCAGGGAATGATGACGCCATATTATGATTATAGACGAACAGGTTATCCGAAATGGAAAATTAATCCGGCATCGAGTTTGAATTCCGTAGCGCCACAAAAGATACCTGTACGCTGGCGTTACCCGGCTCTGGAGTATAACTACAATGCGTCAAATCTGGACGAGGCGATGAAACGTCAGTATGATGGTAACGATGAAATCAATCAATTGATGTGGATCTTAAAATAGGTAATACTTTGATCTGTTGAATTATTAACGTAAAACTATCCCTGCGCATGAGATCAATCGTGTGCAGGGATTTTTGTTAAAAACGTTACACGAAAAGCGCCAGCGAATGAATATATTCGCTGATAGACCATTGAATTTATAAGAGATATAATACATATTTTTATGGATAGTAGAAGAGACTTTATCAAGAAGGCCTCCTTGTTGGCTGGGGTTTTTGGTTTACAGAGTGCTGTACCGGATGCGATACAGCGTGCGTTAGCGATTGAACCAGTTGCGGGGAGTTCTTTTTTAGATGCTGAGCATATTGTTTTGTTAATGCAGGAGAATCGCTCCTTTGACCATAGTTTTGGTACACTGAGAGGGGTTCGAGGATTTAATGATCCAAGAGCTATCGAGTTACCTAGTGGAAATCCGGTATGGTTGCAGGCTTCAGCTTCAGGAAAGACCTACTCACCCTTTCGATTGGATATCAAGAATTCCAATGCAGCCTGGACAGGAAATCTTCCACATTCATGGGAAAATCAAATGGCAGCCCGGAACAATGGTAAACATGACAATTGGATCGAAGCAAAGCGTCCCAGTGGAAAGGTGTTGAGTGAGATCCCCTTGACCATGGGCTATTATACCCGTGAAGACATACCCTTCTACTATGCATTAGCAGATGCGTTTACCATCTGTGACCAGCATTTTTGTTCGTCCATTACAGGTACGACAACCAATCGGCATTTTTTTTGGACGGGAACTTGTGTGCCTGAAAAAGGCGCCAAACCATTGATTCGTAATTCGGATATTTATTTCAACCGTTGGGCGCATTGGAAAACTTTTCCTGAACGTCTGGAAGCTGCGGGTATCCCTTGGAAGGTATATCAGAATGAAGTCAGCATGGAGAGCGGTCTTAATGGAGAAGAATGGTTAGGTAATTTTACAGACAATAACTTAGAGTGGTTTTCTCAATACCATATTGAATTCAAAAAAAGCCACCTGGAATTTATGCGTAAGCGTGTCGTTGAACTGCCTGCTGAGATCCAAGAGCTTGAAAAAGCATTAGCGAATAATGGAGCCGAAAGTGTACAGAAAACCCAAAATAAGCTTAAGCAAAAAAAAGAGCAGCTGAGCAGTTATAAGAAACAACTGGAACGACTCACCGAACAGGCATTCCAACAACTTCCCAAAGAGCAAAAAGCATTGCATGAACGTGCTTTTCAGACCAATGAAGACGATGCGTTCTATCGTGAGACAGCTTCTGTCCTACATGAAGGCGAAGAGATTACTGTTCCAAAAGGGGATGTATTACATCAGTTTCGGAAAGATGTAAAGTCTGGGGGTTTACCTACGGTATCTTGGCTGGTTGCACCACAATGTTTTTCTGATCACCCTAGTGCACCGATGTATGGGGCTTGGTATGTGTCCGAAATCTTGAATATACTGACCGAAAATCCTGAGATTTGGAAGAAGACTGTTTTTATACTGAACTACGACGAAAATGATGGTTACTTTGATCATATTCCGCCGTTTGTAGCTCCTAATCCGGCAGATGTCCGATCGGGAAAAACTTCCGCCGGGTTGGATTATAGTGATGAATATGTGAGTTTGGAGCAGGAACTTGCCAGTGGCGAGAAGAAGGAGCATGCCACGGAGGGACCGGTTGGTTTGGGCTATCGGGTACCTTTGATCATTGCGTCTCCTTGGAGCAAAGGCGGCTGGGTTAATTCGGAGGTCTGCGATATCACTTCGACCATTCAATTTATGGAGCATTTCTTCGATAAGAAGCTTGGTAAGGATGTGAAAGAACAGAATATCAGTTCTTGGCGGCGTGCTATAACCGGAGATCTGACTTCGGTATTTCGTAAGGCAGAAGGCGGGACTGCTGTAGAACTGCCATTCTTGGATCGCAATCAACAGATCTATACAATTGATCAAGCCAAATCGAAACCGTTACCGAATAATTTCCATGTATGGACTGCCGATGAGATGCAAGCTTTGCAGGCTACTGGAAAAGCTGCACAATTGGCAAGACAGGAAAAAGGTCAAAAAAATTCCAATGCGCTGGCATATGAGTTGTATTCGAGTGAATCTATTGATAAGGACAAGGTAAAACTGACGATGTCCGCGGGTAATAAGCTATTCGGAGCTAAATCCCTGAGCAGCCCTTTTAATGTGTATAGTGGACCAAGTTATAAAGATGGTGTAAGTTTTTGGCCATTTGCGGTTATCGCCGGCGAGGAGTTGAGTTTTGACTGGAACAGTGCTGACTTTAAAGATGGTTATTATGATCTAACAGTATATGGGCCAAATGGGTTTATGCGTAGCTTTAAAGGTGATGGGGAGTCTTTGTCTGTTGTCGCAACTTATGAGATCGGGAAGAAAGGAATTCCCACAGGAAACCTAATCCTTGAAGCGAGCAATAAAGGAGACAAAGTACTTCATGTACAGGTGAAAGATAACGCCTACAGTTCTTGGAAGAAAATTACCGTACTGGGGGCTGGTAAATCCATCAAGTGGGTTGTAGACTCTCAGAAAGTGAGTGGTTGGTATGACGTTACTTTGCAGATTGTGGGAAGTAAATTTGTTCGCCAATTTGCCGGTCGTGTAGAAACGGGGGGCCATTCGAAGACTGATCCACAATTGGGATAAAAATAGGCGGTATATGTTGCTGAGAAAAACATGATTAACATATTTGTTGTAGAACAAAAGCCCCCAGTTTTATTTGAACTGGGGGCTTTTGTGTTTAGGTTCGTTGATATTCGGCTTTTATTTTTTAATCCATTCTTCAAGCAAAGCTTTTAATTTTGGATCGCTTGGTCTTGGACTGTCTGCCGAAATAAGATTTCCTGCTTTGTCGATTAGGATATAACGCGGTATACCGTCAACTTTATAAGCCTTGGATAATTCATTTCCCGAACCGGCATGTAGCTGGATGCCTTTTAGTTTTTTCTCCTTCACATAGCTATCCCATTTGGGTTGGTCCTGATCGACGGAGATACCTACAAATGCCACTGGTTTTCCTTTAAACTCTTCATTTAATTTTTCCCAATGGGGTTCTTCTGCCCGGCAAGGTCCACACCAGGTCGCCCACATATCTATTAAGACTACTTTGCCTTTAAGATCTGCAAGACTCGTTTTGTTTCCGTTTATATCCGGATAAGCAAATTGAAAAGCCGGCACGCCTGTTTTGGTTTCTACCAGTCGTGCTTCTACAACTTTTGCCCGTTCGATTTGCTCAGGTAACGTAAAATACTTTTTGTATTTTTCATTCATTTCCTGGAAGTCGCCATAGGAGCGTGCCCCTTCAAGTCGCTGCAATACATATTGTCCTTTCAGTACATCTGGTCCGATTGCCGCAACTTGTTGATCAAATGTTGGTTTTGTTGACAGATCCAGCTTGCGATAAATCATATTGCTCATAAAGCGGTCGCCGTACGGGAATTTTAATAATTCAGTTGTCAGGTATCGATCAGCGTTGAATTGTGTATAAAAATCGCTCATTTCCTCTTTGCTAGGATGGGCTGTACGCGGCATGTAAAGATAAGAGATCGCATAATAAGCAAAATCATAATCAACTAGTTCGGGAAAGAATTTGTCAAAATTTGGATTCCCTGTTTTTGCACTCTTTTTGATGGCATCCAGTTTACCTTTGAATTGCTCAACTTCAGGAAAGAAATCAACATAGGTGCTCATTCCCCCAGGCGTAATGCCTTTATCGTGAAAAGTTTTCGACTGTTTGTCCCAAGCGTATAGCATCTCATTCTCTGGACTGTTTTTCCCCGTTAATTCATAGTCACTTTGACTCAGTTTTAGATTTAGATCTTCATTTCCTTTGAAGTAAAATCGGAAAAGTCCCTGTTGGTTTTGTGCATTGCCGCTGCCCAAAGCATACAAGCCTTCATATTCAGGAGTAAAGCGAAATGCAAATCGTCCCAATGCATCGGGAATGGATGTGGCGATTTCTTTCAAACGGCCATTTAATACTTTAAATAGTCCGACACGTTTTACTTTTGCCGGATCTGTCGTTCCTGTAATGTTGCTCGGCTGTTGCGCAAATGCTACAATTGAGCACGCTAAGGTAATGAGCAATAAAATGGTTTTTCTGATCATGATATAGATAGTTAACTTAATTTAAATGGAATTATCTTCTTAATATCTTTTGCTTTAAATAAACTGGCATCTTTTTTTGAGATGGCTTCATTTAAGTCTTGCAAATCATTTTTGTCTATGGCTAAGTACGGAGGTGTTAAATCTGATTTCAGCAGTTTTTCCATCCCTTTGGAAGCCTGATCAAAATCTTTTAAATAGTAATGTAATAGGATTAGCCGATAACTGTCCACAGGATCCAATGTTTTTCGTTGCTCTGCGGCTAGAT
>JAQZAZ010000150.1 GCA_029239355.1 Sphingobacterium sp. | reverse complement strand
GATACCTTTTTCGGGGTGTAGCGTAGCCCGGTATCGCGCCACATTTGGGATGTGGAGGTCGTAGGTTCGAATCCTGCCACCCCGACTAAAAAGCTCTAACGAAAGTTAGGGCTTTTTTTGTTTCTAAGCAGGAGAAGAACCTACGACCTCTTGAGGGTATATGGGTTCGATCCGCAGGAGGCTCAGCCAATCTTTCCACCCCGACTAAAAAGCGCTAACGAAAGTTAGGGCTAAAGAGATTTCCGAATAATAACTTGGGTGGGATTGCGCTCGTTTAATATTTTCTTCTGAAGGATAGCTTCGGCTGCCGCCTTTCCCATCGCCCAAAAATCAGTAGATATGACCGTAATGCCCCCTTCAAGGATCTCTTTGACATCAGTGTCATTGTAGGAAATAAGACCTATATCCTCCCCCAATGTAAACCTATGTTTCTTTGCCAATTTAATTAAGGATACATCATCGGAATCATAGCGGCTAAAGGTAATAAAGGCGGTGTACTGCTCAAATTTTGTCTCATCTACTTCTGGTAGAATGTCATAATTGATTCCCGATTCTTTACAGTAACGGATGAACCCATTGATAACATGTTTGGCATGTAAGGCTTCCGGATGTGCTATAAGTATGATTCTTTGATATTTTTTGATATTGTGCTGCAGTAACGTAAGACTATTATAGATATCGTGTTCGTAATCCTGATAAATAGCCGTATAATTTCCTGAGAGCCCAAGTTGATTATAGTCGATGATAATCCGCTTGTTTGGTGGTATGAGGTTGATGATAGGGGCGGGATCATCTTTCAAAAATGTAACAATGACAAAATGAGTATAGTTGTTGACGTTTTCGGTAATAATATTACAGAATACATTAAAGTTGTGATGGTGAAAGTAGACATCGATCGCTGCTGCACCTTTGGTTTCGGCTAATAACGATTGATAGATCTGTTCACGCATAGTATTCATTTTGTCGAGGAGAAGCAGAATACGGTAAGAATGTTGTACCTGTTTTTTCTTGACATAATATCCTTTACGATAAACAGACTCAATTACCCCCTTTTCGAGTAGATAGTTAAGACCTTTCAAAACCGTTTCTTTGCTCATGCCGAGCTGATCTTGCAATTGATTTAATGAGGGGATGCGGTCTCCGATATGTAAATCATCCTTTTCGATCAATGTATGGATGTGATCGACCAATTGAAGATACTTCATTCGAGAGCCGTTGCCTGTTTCGCTTGTAGTGGACATGTGATGAGTAATGATTAACGATAATAGAGTCAAACTTAGATAAACTTGCTTTTATATGCAAGTGTTGATGCATCCTAATCCACCGGTAGGTTTAACTATTTTCGCTCCCTTTAAGACGATCTCTGGAAAAAAATAACATCTTTTTTCACTTTTTTTTTGCAAGGGCAAAGATAATTTATACTTTTATAAAAGCAAACCAGTCTAGACCAGACTAGATTGCAAAAAATAACTAATTATAAATACTACTATGATGCTATTTAATTTAAAGGTTGCCCTGCTCTTGGGTACTCTTTTTTTCTCCTATTTCGCTTTTGGTCAACAGTCCTTGACTGTGAAGGGTGGGGTATTCAATACAGAAGGGAATCCTTTAGTTGGAGTTACGGTTTCAAATCAAAATAAATCTAAGACAACGACCACAGATTCGCTCGGGAACTTTTCAATAGCTGTAATTTCAACTAATGAACCACTGCTATTTTCAATGGTGGGTTATGTTGCTATAAAGAAAACAGCAGTATTCGGCCAGTATATGCAGGTCAAATTACTGCAAGATACACGCATACTGGATGATGTTGTCGTTATCGGTTATGGTACAACCACTAAACGTGATCTGACCGGAGCGGTGGGTCAGGCTAATCTAACAGATATGCGCAAAGCCCCCGTAGCTAATTTTGAGGAGGCCTTAGCTGGTCGGGTAGCTGGCGTTAAGGTTAGTTCAAATGATGGACAGCCAGGAGCGGAGCTCAATATCGTTATTCGGGGTAATAACTCGGTGACACAAGATAACTCTCCACTCTATGTCGTTGATGGATTTCCGGTCGAAACATCTGTTGGGAATACCATTAATCCCGAAGAGATTGAATCCTTGGAGGTGTTGAAGGATGCTTCTGCGACAGCGATTTACGGCGCTAGAGGAGCCAACGGGGTGATTCTTATTACAACCAAAAAAGGTAAAGTTGGAACCCCGGTCATTAACTACAACGGTTGGGTAGGACTCAATCAGATCCTAAAAACGCAAGAACTGCTAAATCCATACGAATTTGTGAAATATCAATTGGAACAGAATCCCACCCTGTATACAAATATATACCTAAAGGATGGTAAAACCCTTGAAGATTATCGCAATATGGAGGGGATCAATTGGCAGGACAAAGTTTTTAGAAAAGCAGTTACCCACAATCATTCTATAGCGATACGTGGGGGGACCGATCGTACACGATATGCAATCTCTGGATCATTATTGGATCAGGATGGGATAATCCTAAACAGTGGATTTAATAAATATCAAGGAAGAGTAGTGCTGGATCAGACTATAAATAACAAATTGAAAATAGGCTTGAATCTAAACTATACGGCCTTTAAACGATATGGTACCGTGGTGTCAGAATCTCAACCTAGCCCGACTGCGAGCCTAATGTATGGGCTCTGGGGGTTTCGGCCAATCACCGGAAATGCGTTGACGGATGCTTCTTTGATAGACGATCTTTTTGATCCGGATATGGATCCAAGCTTAGGTACCGATTTACGGATCAATCCTTATCTCGCTGTGCAGAATGAGTATAATCCCCTGTTCAGTACAAATCTTGTTGCTAATGGTTATCTGGAATATAAATTGGGATCGGAGTTGACGTTTAGGGCTACTGGTGGCTATACGCGTATAAACCAACGACGGGAAGTATTCTTTAACTCAAAATCCAGAGCAGGACATCCCTTTTCAAACAATAAAGTAAATGGTTCTATTTGGAATAACGAAGTCACCAATCTATTAAATGAGAATACCCTGTCTTATGACAAGAAATTTAATGGGGGGCATCGGCTAAAGGCGGTCGTCGGGTTCACAGTGCAAGATGTCCGAAATTATACCAACGGATTTACGTCCATTTTGGTGCCCAATGAATCATTAGGTATTAAAGGCCTGGACGAAGGACAGATTACGATGGCGCCAGTGACTGACGCATCCAATGGACTGATATCTTATTTGGGGCGGGTTGATTATAATTATCGATCAAAGTATTTGCTGACACTGTCTTTCAGAAGTGACGGCTCCTCTAAATTTCCGAAATCCAACAGATGGGCTTATTTCCCTTCGGGATCTTTCGCGTGGCGATTGAAAGAGGAAAACTTTTTGAAACCGATCAAGATTATCAGTGATGCAAAATTGCGCGTTGGCATAGGTTCTACCGGAAATAATCGTGTATCAGAGTATGCATCATTAACGGCCTTACAGATGAATCCCGCTTCAGGCTACAGTGTAGGTAACAGCGCCGGTCAGGGAATGGTACCGACGAATCTTGGAAATCCAAACTTAAAATGGGAGACTACCGTTCAAACCAATGTTGGTCTCGACCTCTCCATACTCAAGAATAGAGTGTCCCTTACAACGGATTATTATCACAAGGAGACAAGTGATCTATTATTGAATGCAACCTTGGCTCCCAGTATGGGATTCCTGACAGGCTTCAAAAATATTGGTCGGGTATCTAACAGCGGTATCGAATTTACATTGGAGACCAAAAACGTACAGACTCCAAATTTCTCATGGAGTTCAAGTTTTAATATTGCATTTAATAAAAACAAAGTTCTTGAACTCAATGAAGGAGAGCCGAGTTTGGCAACACGTGTCACCTGGGGAAATTTCAATAATGCCTATCCTTATATCGCAATACCAGGACAGCCAATTGCCTTATTTTATGGGTATCTTTTTGATGGTGTCTATCAGTACGCAGATTTTGACCTCGTCAACGGAAACTATCTACTGAAAGCGGGGCAACCCAATAATGGTGCCCCCAGAGCTAGCATTAAACCAGGTGATATTCGCTTTAAGGATATCAATGGCGATGGACAGGTTGACAATTATGACCTGACAATAATAGGCAATCCAAATCCAAAACATATCGGCGGATTTAACAATAACTTTAATTATAAAAACTTCGATCTGAATGTTTTTTTACAATGGAGCTATGGCGGGGATATCTTAAATGCTAATCGCATTGAGTTTGAAGGTGGGGATCCTGTTGCGCGTGGTTTTCTGAATATGTTTGCTTCTTTCGCTGATCGCTGGACACCGGACAACCAGACGAATTCGCTATATCGTGTCGGCGGTCAGGGGCCAGCAGTGTATTCTTCCAGAACAATTGAGGATGGATCCTATTTACGACTCAAGACCCTGTCTTTAGGATATACTTTCAATGCTGATCAGCTCCGAAGATTACGAATGAAATCCATACGACTTTATGTCGCTGCACAAAATCTAGTTACATGGACAAAATATTCAGGGCTCGATCCCGAAGTGAGCACCCGTCCTGGAGCATTGACACCTTCGTTTGATTGGTCCGCTTATCCTCGCCCTCGTACGATGACTGTCGGAATTGACCTTAATTTTTAAACTAACCTTTGATCAAGATGAAACGCATTTTTATTTTTTCTATATGTATCGCTTGTCTAACCAGTTCATGTTCCAAATTGCTGGATAAAGAACCTGACTTTGTGACCACTGAAAAATATTTTCGAAACGAAAGCGAATTGATGAATAGTCTCAATGGAGTCTATAACAGGCTGATCGACACCTATGGGCGGATGTATAGCCGTGGGCTTTTTAGCTATCTTGTCGTTAGTGATGAGGCCTATTTCAAGAATATATCAATCAACAATATTCGAGTGATGGTCATGGACGCTGCTGATTTGGACATTACTAGACTATGGGAAACCTTATACGAAGGGATAAATAGAGCAAATCTACTATTGGAAAATGTTGATCGCGTAGAGATGGATATCACCAAAAGAAACGCCATCAAGGGCGAAGCACTCTTTATGCGCGGATATTACTATTATATCCTAACCGATTTCTTTGGAAAAGTTCCTTTAAAACTATCCTCTACGCAGTCTCCTAACGACCCTTATCCAGCTCAGGCTACCCTGGCGGCTTTGTATACGCAAATTGTGAAAGATATGCAGGAAGCGGAAAACCTGGTTTACGAAAGCGGAGTGGTGCCTAATGAAAGAGTGTGCAAAACGGCTGTTCAGGCCGTACTGGCCCGTGTGTTTTTAAAAATGGCGGGACAGCCCCTCAATGACCATGCTCGCTATCAAAATGTTATCGAATATACGGATAAAGTGATTGCTTCAGGAAAGCATCAGCTCAATTCCAATTATAAGCAAATATTTATCAACCATTCACAAGATATCAATGAGCCGAAAGAATGCCTGTGGGAAGTTGGCATGTTTGGAAATAAGATCGGCAACATCGATCAGGCTGGAATGGTTGGTATTGAGAATGGTATCGAATGTCCCGATGAACGTATTGGGTATTCAGGCGGAGCAATGCGGATTACAGCCAAATTATACGATTTGTTTGGTCAGAAAGATACGATGCGGCGCGATTGGAGTATCAGCCCTTACCGATTTGTGACCACCGCGGGAGTTACGCAAAAACAATATTATAGTGCAGCTCAACTTTATGATCGAAACCCTGGAAAATGGAGACGGGAGTATGAGACCGGCACCAAAGTAAGAAGTGCCAATTCAACCAATTTTCCAATAATAAGGTATAGCGATGTATTACTGATGAAAGCTGAGGCAGAAAATGAGGTCAACGAATCCCCAACTACAGCCGCCTATGAAGCAATCAATCAAGTGCGTAGGCGAGCTTTTGGTAAGGTGTTAAATGAGGTTAATGGAGATAGTGATGCGCCTGGCGGAATGGATAAAATAGCCTTTCTAGACTATATAAAAGACGAGCGCCTGCGCGAATTTTGTTTCGAGGGTATCCGGAGACATGATCTAATTCGTTGGGGAATTTATATGCCCACTATGAATGCCTTGGGACGCGATATTTCAGTCAATGCACCTGCGGCACATCGATATGGTGGTAATGCCGGCCTGAACACGACGGAGAGAAATGTGCTGTTTCCCATACCAAATACAGAGATAACCATTAATAAACAGATTGTCCAAAATCCAGGTTGGTAAATCTGGTGGATCACAAATAAATAGACACAGATGAAAATATCGATGATGTATCTCATGCTGGCCGTATTGTGCGCCAGTTGTATGAAAGAGGATATCGCCAGTGCCGATATAGAGGTTAGGACGAATGCCTCAAGTTACAAGGTAGGTGATACCGTTGTATTCCGATTTGAGGGAAGCCCTGACAATATTGTATTCTATTCTGGAGAGAACGGACACAACTATGACTTGAAAGATCGCCTGTATGCAGATAACGATTTACAGGTAGATTTTAAAACACTCGTACAATGGGGTGTTATCTATAACAATCTAAAATTATTGGTTTCCAATAATTTCAGCGGAATATACACTAAAGAAGAGGTTGATAAAGCCGCCTGGACAGATATTTCAGACAAAGCCGTTTTCTCCACCGGGCAAGATAATACGCCTTCCGGAACTGTAAGTTTAAAATCGTATCTCAGTCCGGTTGATACAGGATCAATATATCTGGCGTTCCGATATACCGACTTTCAAAAGCCGCAACAGAACAGATGGGTCATTCGCAGTTTTAATGCGGTAAAAGTATCGCCAGAAGGTGTGCAGACTAATGTTGCTACGATATCCAATGCAGGCTGGAATGCCGTAAGTTTTCTAAATGACAGTAAGGGATGGACAATTTCGACAACACAGCTATTGATGTATGGCGGTGTTGCATCCGATACCGATAATGATGATTGGGTGATTACCAAGGGTTTTAAAGTAAAGGAGTCTGTTGCGGACAAAGGAATAGCACTCAAAAATATTAGTTCAAACCTGCGGGAATACAAATACGTATACAAGACCCCGGGCGTCTATAAGGCTGTATTTGAAACTTCCTCCAACTGGTACAGCGGTCGCAAGGAAGGACATGCCGAAGTAACAATCAATATCCAGCCATGAAAAATACACAACTATTAAACAGAAAATATGGTCATTTCGGCATGGTTTGGGGTATGGTGATGCTACTGCCATTCGTATGGTTGGCAAGTGCTTTCGGCCAAAGCAGGGCTGAAGTGCGCTTGGAAAATAGTGTGCTGCAACTGATCTGGCGTGAGGGTAAAAATGGCTATCAGCTTCAATCCCTCGCCTTGAAAGATGGAGCGGGAGGAAAAAAACAGCTAACGATGGCGACACAGCAGCGAACGATCCTTTACGCTAAACATAAGCCACTAGATAAATCTTCTATTGTTTATGATCATGATGGGAAGCTCATTCATTTTCCAGACTCTCAATATCGTTATGTAATTCCAATCTGGTCGCAAAGTTTATCACCTGTGAGCCTGAATACAGCTGGTGAAGTATTACACTACCAGCCGACTATAGCGGCGTCAGCTTCGCACTCGGGGTTGAGATTTCAATACGAAAACGAAAAAATTGCCCTGTCAGAAGAATGGAATCTTGATCCAGATCATACGCATGATATCCGTGTGCAGATGACTTTAAAAGCGAAACAAAGCGGCTATTATTCCCTGTCGTCGCCATCACTGGCGATTGGTGATCGCAAGCAGTTTCAGTGGGCGGTTATTCCCGGATTATTTCAAGGAGCAGCGCTCAATCCCGACTTTGTGCGTGCCTACGCTTACGGACATGGTATCCCAGACCGTCCGGTCATTGTCCGTGAACGTACAGCCTCTACATTAGCAGCGCTGTTAACGACACAATCCGGAGTGACCTTAGCGACCGTAGCTGAACCCGGAACTGCAAGGGATCCCTGGTTGAAAGACGCAAAGACTCATGCGGACTGGAAACTTGGATTGTCATTGATAAATCGAAATAACGAGCTTACACCTACGCTTTATCATCCAGTACTGGGTGAGGCTGGGTCTTACTTGAACGAAGGACAAGAGATCACATTTTCTTTTCGATATACAATTCAGCAAACTTCGTGGTACAATGTCCTAGGGCATGTGATAAAAGATGTTTATAAGTTTAGTGATTTTTTAAAATTGAAAGAGACGAATCATTCCTTAACGGATCGCCTTTACGCGATGTATGATTATGTCTTAGCAGATAGCACTTCCAAGTGGCGGACCGTAAGTGATAACAATACGGTGATTGGTGCTCAGGATTATCTGGGTGGCGTGTATGGATCTGCAAAAGATGCCATGAAAAATTCCGATTACGGTGCGATGTGGATGCTGGCTAGACTGACTGGAGATACCACACTCAAACAGCAACGACTCCCTGCAGCCTTAAACTTCAAGTTGCAGCAACAACAGCGGAAACCTGGCTTCTTTTATGGATCAGCTGCCGGGCAGTATTACCTATATCGCAGTCAACAGTTTACCGAAGAATGGGGGCCGTATAGCGAACCCATTGGCACCAGCTATTACATGTTGATGGATATCGGCAATATATTGCTTTTTGAACCAGATCGATCTGATCTTAAACAAGCCTTGCGTAAAGCCGCAGATTGGCTGTTGTCAACAATGCATCCCGATGGGCATTGGGAGGTTGCATATGATAATAAATCAGGCCGCCCCATGTTTGAGGATATAACCGATCTCCGACCAACATTTTATGGACTCTTGGTTGCACATCAGTTGCTAAAGGACGAAAAATATCGAGCTGGAGCAATTAAGGCCGCAAACTGGTTTGTCGAACATGCAGCAAAAAAAGGATGGTTCCTGGGTGTCTGTGGTGATACGCGATTTGCACCTGATTTTGCAACGGTACAGTCTATCCAAGCTCTGCTCGATATGTATACATTGACAAAGGATGCGCAATATCAGACAGCCGCTTATCAAGTCGCGCGATACTATACAACATCGATCTATACGCATCCGATCCCCTCTCGCGAGGTCAAACGCGTGAATGGGACCGCTCGTCAAGATTGGGAAATCAGTCAAGCGGGGCTGGGATTTGAACATGGAGGTATTATGGGATCTGCAAATCATCATGGTCCCATTTTGCTGTCGAGTCATGCGGGCCTGTTTGTAAGACTTTATGCGCAGACAAAAGACAGCCTATTGCTGGATATGGCAAGAGCAGCAGCCTGGGGACGGGATGCTTTTGTGGATGCCAATACCGGAGTCGCTTCCTATTACTGGGATGGTATGAATAAAGGGGCCGGGCCATTTCCACATCATGCTTGGTGGCAACTGGGCTGGATTACCGATTATCTGCTCTCCGAAGCAACGGTTCGTTCCAATGGTAAAATCTCCTTTCCGAGTGGATTTATAACACCTAAAGTTGGGCCACACCGCAGTTACGGCTTTGATAAAGGGAGAATATTTGGCAGGTCAGTCGATTTGAAAATGAAAAAAGGACTTATCAGCCTCGATAATGCACAGATAGATTATATCCTGGCAACGAACAGTGATACTAAGGAGCTCTATATTGTTTTGCTGAACAATAGTGTGGATCAGCAGGAGATTCAACTCAAGTTGGATAAAGGCCAATCCCAGCGTCTATTTGGATCAGAACAGCGGGAAGCTTGTCTTCTCAATGCCAATGGGGAGAATGAAATCGGAATGGCAGCATCTCCAGACTGGAAAATCACCCTGCCAGCAACGGGACTAAAAGTAATGAAAATCAACTATCAATAACCATTTAAAATCAACTAATAGCATGAATAGCAACATTAAGCAGAAAAAAAAATACTGGATTATATCCGTATTCTTTGGAATGATGTTTACGGTTTTAAGTTGTACTGGAATCGAAAAGAGCCTGCAGGCAAATGAAGCGCAAGTGGAACATAAACTTGCACGAATGGCATCCACAGCTGGACAATTAGATTCGCCCATGGTGAAAAGTTTGGCTTATCAGGTTATAGTCAACAACGACACCCTGGATGTATGGCAAGAAACCTGTTACGATCTGGCCGAAAATGGAGGGCAGACCGACGTACATACCGCTTTATTTACTTATGTGCCTGGTAATCAGGTCAAGATTATTTGCAGCAGTTCTTTCTCAAATTTTACGTTGTCGCCTAAAAGGTTGAATATACCGGTTACCAAGAACGGAAATGAATTGACGTTTACCATCCCAGATTACTACAATTATGCATTGGCTATCCCTGGTCGTGCGCCCTTACTTTTGTTTGGATCTCCGGATTACAGCGCCTATAAACAGGGGGCAGTTGTTTTTGCCAAAGGAATCCATCATGGTGTAAACGGAGTTTTTAAACTTGAATCCAATAAAACCTATTATTTGGAAGAAGGGGCGATTCTCAGGGGAAAGGTATTGATAGAAAACGTATCTAATGTCAAATTGATCGGTCGGGGCTATATTGATGATCGCACCGCTCCTGTGGCGGGAAATTTTGTTAAGGTCTACCGGAGCCAAAATGTCGAACTTCGCGGATTTGGCGTTAGGCATGCGGCCTTAGGCTGGCAGGTGGATATGGTCAATTCGTCGAATGTCAATGTGTCCCATCTCAACTTGTTGAGCTTTGGGCAGAACAATGATGGTTTGGATTTGGGATCAGGATGTCAAGATGT
>JAQZAZ010000149.1 GCA_029239355.1 Sphingobacterium sp. | reverse complement strand
TCTACTTTGTCAAATTTATCCGTAAATTCGCAGGAATATGGAAACAGTTGTTAGTGGTATCAGAAGTACCGGAAAATTACATTTAGGAAATTACTATGGCGCATTGAGCAATTTTGTGAAAATGCAAAATGAATATAATTGCTTTTTTTTTATTGCGGATCTACATTCCTTGACGACACACCCTACACCACATGGTCTTCAGGGCACTGTGCGTCAAGTAATCGTTGAATATTTGGCTGCTGGTATAGATCCCGAAAAGTCAACTATTTACGTCCAATCGGATGTTCCAGAAGTTGCTGAGCTTTATTTATACATGAATATGAACGCTTATTTAGGAGAACTTGAACGAGCGACAGCATTTAAAGACAAAGTGCGCAGCAACCCGGACAATGTCAATGCAGGCTTACTGACCTACCCAGTCTTGATGGCTTGTGATATCTTGATTCACCACGGAACAAAAGTTCCTGTAGGGAAAGACCAAGAACAACACTTAGAAATGACACGTACATTTGGTAATCGCTTTAACCGTTTATATAATGTAGATTATTTTAAAGAAGCTTTTGCTTTTTCCTACTCGGACAAATTAGTTAAAGTGCCCGGATTAGCTGGACAAGGCAAAATGGGAAAATCCAATGGCGAGGCCGACTGTATCTACCTTTCAGATAGCGCTGACGTCATTCGGAAAAAAGTGATGCGCGCCGTTTCGGATTCAGGTCCAACCGAAATGAATCAGGCAAAACCCGAAGCGATCCAAAATCTATTTGATTTAATGAAAGTCGTTTCTACACCTGACACATTACAACACTTTGACGAGCTCTATAATAAATGTGAGATTCGTTACGGAGATTTCAAAAAGCAGTTGGCAGAAGACATGGTATTGGCTACAAATGATGTACGTCTACGTATTGAAGATATTGCAAATGATGATGCCTATATTGCTCAGGTTGCAAAATTAGGCGCTGAGAAAGCTAGCGAATCTGCTCGAAAAACACTAAGAGAAGTTCGCGAAATCATTGGTATCAAGAGATTTTTTTAAATTAAGGAAACAGAATATGCATATAGCTATCGTAGGAAATATAGGTGCTGGGAAAACGACGCTGACGGAATTATTGGCGAGTCATTTTAAATTTGAACCGCAATTTGAGGCCGTGGACAATAATCCTTATCTGGAAGACTTTTATTCAGACATGAAACGTTGGGCTTTCAACCTTCAGATTTTCTTCTTAAATAGTCGTTTTAGACACATCGTAAAACTTCAGGAGACAAATATTGATATGATTCAGGATCGTACGATCTATGAAGATGCCTATATCTTTGCAGAGAACTTATATGATATGGGCTTGATGAGTGCTCGTGACTTTGAAAACTATAGCAACATATTCCAAAGTATAATTCATTACATTAAGCCGCCGGACCTATTGATCTACTTGAAGGCTTCTGTTCCTACTTTGGTTAACAATATCCAAAAAAGAGGGCGTGATTACGAATCGGCGATCCGATTGGATTATTTATCTAAATTGAATGATAAATATGACAAATGGATCAACAATTATAAAGAAGGTAAAGTGATGATCTTAGACAAAGACAATCTTGATTTTACGACTAATCCAGAGGATCTTGGCGGAATCATACAAAAGATAGAAGCTGAATTATTTGGGTTGTTTGAATAATGATCGAAAACAAATAGACGAAAGCCTGTAAAATCATCGATTTACAGGCTTTTTAATAAATAAATATTCGCAAAATATCATGAAATTTTTAGGTATCATTCCCGCACGCTTTGCTTCGAGCAGATTTCCGGGCAAACCGTTGGTTGATATTGAAGGCCAGACGATGATCCAAAGGGTCTATGAGCAAGTAAAACAATCAAAAAAATTAAGTAAAGTAATTGTCGCCACCGATGACCAGCGTATTGTGGAGGAGGTCCTTTCTTTTGGCGGAAATGTGGTTATGACCTCCGAAACCCATCAGTCGGGTACAGACCGTTGCGCCGAAGTCATAACCAATGATAATGAATATGATGTCATCATCAACATTCAGGGAGACGAGCCTTTTATCAATCCCGAACAAATTGATCTATTGGCAGCCTGTTTTGAAAATCCACAGACTAAAATAGCCACCTTGGTAAAAAAGATCGACTCCATGGATGAATTATTCAATTTGAATATCCCAAAAGTTGTGCGAAACATACACGGGGAAGCAATCTATTTCAGCAGACAAACCATTCCCTTTCTAAGAGGGATTGAACAGGGACAATGGCTGAAAGAACAGACCTTTTATAAACACATTGGAATTTATGCCTATCAAGTGGATACATTGAGAGCATTGACGCAACTGCCTGTCTCCGGGCTTGAAGAAGCAGAAGCGCTCGAACAGTTACGCTGGATAGAGAATGGATACGCAATTCAAACCGCAGTTACCACACATGAAACTGTCGCTGTTGATACCAAAGAAGACCTCGATAAGATTTTAAGGTTATTTTTCAATAAATAACCACCTATCGGTGTTCGGTGTAATATAAAAACCGGACACCGTCCAGTAATTTCTTTTTATCCACGTCATTCAATTGGGCAAGCTGTTGTTTTGTATGCACCAACTCATCGAGCTGCAATTTAGTGCTTACTCCTACCACAGCTGTTGCCACGGCAGGGTTGGAAAGGACATAGGATATCGCCTCAGCAGCGCGGTCTTTTCCCGACTGTTTCACTACCCTGTCGAGGTTACGGAGTATATGTGACACCTCGCCCGAGCTATATTGAAGATAAGGCTCCACAGGCTTATCCACCAAGAGCCCTTTAGCCAATGTCCCCCGCGCCAGGATATGAACATCCTTCGCCGTCAGCAAAGCATCCATCTCCTCCTCAAGTCGCCTATCCAAAAGACTATATTGCATCATGACCGATGAGATAGCTGATTTTGACAGAAATTCTTTAATAACATTTGGACGAATAGAAGACAGCCCATAAGCACGGATCTTCCCTTGTTTCCTAAGTAGTTCAAAAGCTTCGATAATCTCGTCTATCGGATCATCAATGGTACCACCATGAAGCTGATACAAGTCGATATAATCTGTTTTCAAACGCGACAAAGAGCCATCAATAGCTTTGATAATGTAATCTTTCGAAGCCTTCCAATCCCAGCCCGAACCATCAGCCCGCCAGAGGTTACCTACTTTGCTGGCTAATACGATCTGTTTGCGGAAAGCCTTTACGCTCTCGCCGACGACTGTCTCATTTTGACCTTTGTCATAGAGATCGGCCGTATCAAAAAATGTAATCCCCCGATCAAAAGCCTTTTGGATAATAGCTTTAGATTGCTTGGGCTGATTGCTTTTTAACGACATACAGCCCAAACCAATTTCCGAAACCATCAGTCCACTCTTGCCTAATCTACGTTGTTCCATTCGTATTGAAATCAAGCAATTCGACCTCAAAGACCAAGGTGCTATTGGCAGGAATTTCACCTGTAGCACGTTCACCATAGGCTAGCCGACTCGGTATAAAAAACTTATATTTTGCTCCCTTGGACATCAACGGAATGCCAATTTGCCAGCCTTTAATCACTTGTCCCAATGTCAGCTTCAATGGTTCCTTGCGGTCATACGAGCTGTCAAATTGCTTACCGTTTAATAACATTCCTTTGTAATGAACAGTAACTTCGTCATTTGCGGAAGGCTTTGCTCCTTCTGTTTGATTCAATATCAGGTATTGAATTCCCTCAGCGGTCGTTTTCATTCCAGCTATTTTTGCATTCTCAGCAAAGAACTTATCTTCTTCCGCCCGACTTGCGGCCTCTTTCTCGGCACGTATATCCATAATGGCTTTTTGGATAACTTCTCTCGTTTGTCCATCTTCCAATAAGGTTTTCTCATTTTTCAAAGTTGCAGTTATCGCCTTTGCAATAATATCAGCTTTTAGATACTCTACTTCCGTAGATTTCAACGATTTTCCAATATCCATACCAAATGCATACGATACGGAATCCGCTTTTGTTGTCAACATGTTTGTTGAACTCGTTTTTGTTGTCACTGTTCTTTTTTTGACCGAACTGGTCTTTTTCTTCTGCTGGGCAAATCCAGTTGTGGCTGTCAGAGACAATAGGGCTAATGCGATGTACTTCATGTTTTACTTAACGGTGCTTTTGCACAATTTCTTCAATAATTTCCTGTGTTATGTTAGGGTAATCAACTTCAACCCTTGATTTACTGTTTAGCCATGCCTCTATGGCAAGCATATTTTTCTGTTTTAAACTCGAAATCACTGGCACTCCCATTTCTTCCAATGATGCAGCATTCAGATGTTGCTCATATTGATTTTTCATCGGGACCACCAATAGTTTCTTTTTCAAATATAACGCTTCTGCCGGGGTTTCAAAACCTGCACCGCACAAAACTCCCGATGATGAAGCCATACTTTCAATAAAAGCTTGATTATTGATCGGTCGAATGGTCACATTCTTCATCTCAAACGGTCTTGAATTGTGCTTGCTGAATACGTCCCACTTCACATCGGGAAATTTCATTAAATGTTTTAATAAATGCGCGTCGTCATAAGCCGGCAAATAAACCGTGTAATGTCCTTCTTCGGTGACAGTCAGATCACGAACGGCATTACGAATAACTGGCGGAAAAATATTTTTGGCGTACCGTTTAAAATGGAAGCCATAGGAATGCGTGGCTGGAGCATAATTTTTCATGATAAACTTTCCTAACATATCGCTTTCCTCCGGCTTTGGGCTTGCAGGGTCCAATGCACCGATCTGATGGCTCAGCCCAATACACTCGAGATCTTTTGAGTGACAGGCCCAGGCGGAAATAGGCTCAAAATCATTAATCACCAGATCATATCCTTCAATTGGTAAACTTTTGATCTCACTGGTAAACTTACGTATCGTTGAACTCATAAAAGTCTTCCAGAGGTCCACACCACCTGATTTTCCAAAAATAAAACTTAAACCATGAAAACGATACTTCACCTCAAAAGGCAACGAAAGATCTGCCTGAATTCCACTGACTAAAACATCTACTTCTCCTAAGGCTTTCAAACAGGGAACAATATCCATAGCGCGGCTTAGATGTCCGTTTCCGGTTCCCTGTACGGCATACAATATCTTCATAACGACTGTATTTTGTGTCGGCAAATTAATGAATTTTAACGAATATCAATATTATTTTATTGTTTCGCCATGTTAAGAATATATAAATTAATGCATAGATTTATTTATTAACACTATTTTCGCCTTTTTTTGTGTATATTTAATTTTAACAATTATTTAATAACCAATTCACTATGACAAAGTCTCCTCTCCTTTGGATACTTTCCATTGTTATACTGCTTACACTTAATTCATGGGGATTTTTTGCCCATAAAAAAATCAATCATTATGCCGTATTTGCACTTCCCGCTAAGCTCGCCAAGTTTTACAAATCCAATATAGATCTGATTACCGAGAAGGCCGTAGATCCTGATAAACGTTGTTTTATAGACAGTGCCGAAGGACCTCGCCATTTTATAGACATCGAAGATTACCGCGAAGATCGACTGATTGACTCCATACCCATTCATTGGTCACAGGCTAAAGAGAAATTCCAAGAACGACAACTGCTGAAAAATGGAATCATCCCTTGGCAAATCAACTTTACTTATTTAAAACTTGTAAAAGCTTTCAAATCTAAAGATTACAACAAAATCATTAAACATTCAGCAGACTTAGGGCATTATATTGCCGACGCTCATGTTCCTTTACACACGACCAAAAATTATAATGGCCAATTAACTGGTCAGATCGGAATCCACGCTTTTTGGGAAAGCCGCCTACCCGAAATGTTTGCAGGGGAGTATAATCTCCTCGTCGGAAAGGCGATTTATATCGAAGATCCCTTAAGCGAAGCTTGGACTATTGTCCGTGAAAGTAATCAGCTTGTCGATTCTGTCCTTCGCATCGAATCCCTGCTCAATAAACAATTTAAAGCTTCTCAAAAGAATTCATTTATCGAAAGGAACAATCAGTTGCTATGGACATATTCTGACAGCTATGCTAAAGCTTATCACCTCGCATTGAATGGAATGGTGGAACGAAGAATGCGCAAAACAATTCTTCGGGTTGCATCCTACTGGCACTCTGCCTGGTTGGAATCCGGTCAGCCCGACCTTTCCACCGCCACTAAAATAAAAACTGAAAATAAGCAAGATAGCATCAATATCAAGGACAAAAAACCGATTGGCCGAGAAGAGTGGATGTAAATGAAAACCAATGATAATCAACCGGACTACACACAATATTACCACCGGGCTATTTACATTCTCGATCATCTGAACTACTTTTGCGGCATAAAACCTATGTCTATCCAGCACATCAACGAACGACATGCGAACAGCTTTTCTGACGGGTCGATGGTGGTAAAGTACAATGGGGAGTTAAGTAAAATCATGTTAAATAAGAAAATATCATTAACGAAACTGGCTATTGTCCTAACAATAGGTGTTTCTTCCGCACAGGTAAAGGATACGACCGCATTGAATGAAGTGATTATTAATCAAAATAGACTTCAGATACCTTTTTCAAAGCAAAGTAAGAATATACAGATACTCACACAGGAGGACATCCTGAGGCTGCCCAACCGTTCGATTAACGAACTACTAACAAATATACCCGGTGTCGACGTGCGGCAAAGGGGCCCATTTGGTTCGCAGGCTGACATCAGCATAGATGGGGGTTCATTTGAACAAACTGCCATCTTATTAAATGGCGTAAAAATAACGGATCCACAGAGTGCACACCATAATATGAACCTCCCCGTACCGGTGGAAGCTATTGAACGCATCGAAATCATCAGGGGGCCTGCTTCCCGTATTTTCGGTATCAATGCCCTGACTGGTGCGATCAATATCGTCACAAAAACAGTCGAATCCAATCAGGTCATTGCCCAAGTATATGGTGGATCGTCTTTTAAAGACAATGAACAGACAAGTTCGGGAAAATACTATGCCAAAGGTGCCCAACTAGCTGCACAGCTCAACACGCGACACACCAGTCATGGTTTATATGTTGGACATGAAGATTCCAATGGTCAGCGGTATAATACGGCCTCCAACAATAATAAACTATATTATGACGCAACCTACCGGCCCAATGGATCCAATCTATTAAAAGCAAACTTTGGTTATATAGATAATCAGTTTGGCGCCAATGGGTATTATGCTGCACCAACAGACAAAGAAGCTTATGAACAAGTCAAAACAGCATTTTCATCTATTCAATCACAACATCAACTGACTCCGGCACTCTCAATCAGTCCACGGATCAGCAACCGGTACAACGAAGACGAATACTGGTATCTCGGTCGGACAACAACCAAGGGACGATCAAAACATTATAGCAACGTGTTCGGTGCTGAGGTAAATGCAGCATTAGAACAGCAATATGGAACCTTCGGAATCGGATTAGAAAGCCGATTTGAAAAAATCAATAGCACAGCCATTGGCTCACATAACCGGGAAAATTACGGTGGTTACCTTGAATTTAAAACAGAAGCAATTACCAACCTAATGCTCAATGCGGGTGCGTATATAAATTATAACTCAAGATTTGGCTGGCAGGTATTCCCGGGCCTGGATTTGGGTTATACAATAACTGAACACTGGAAATTTGTCCTTAGTGCAGGATCTGCCCAGCGTATCCCCTCTTTTACAGATTTATACACCAATCAGACGGCCAATATCGGCAACCCCGATTTGACATCGGAGAATGCCTACCAGATCGAAGGCGGCATCAAATACTTATCGAATCGTATGGTCGCTCAGGCCAGTTATTTCCACCGGGATATAAACGATTTCATAGACTGGCAAAAAAACGAGGACGCTGTTGCTGAGGGAACCGTCGTTCCGTGGAAACCCTCCAATATTGGCAGAAACACAGTCGACGGTTTCAATGCATCTCTCCGTTATCAACTCAGTGATCCATCCGCAACCACCCGATATTACACGACAATCAGTTATAATTACTTGAATCCCAAAATCAAAATTGAGGATGGAATACGCTCCAAATATGCCATTGAAAGTCTTAGACAGCAGGTTATTCTCAATTTGACAGTAAATCATAAAAATTGGACGCTGACCACGGCCCACCGTTTCAATGAGCGTATTAGCTATAAAAGTTATTTTATTGCAGATATAAGAGCTTCCTATCAGTTTATTGATCTCAATATTTTTGCCGATGTGCAGAATATTTTTGATAAGAGCTATATTGAAGCTGCAGCAATACCGATGCCGGGCAGGTGGTTTAGCCTTGGCGCGAAATATAAATTTAAGTACTAAGTATTATCTTCAAGATCAGATAGTATTACGGCACACTAAATAAAACCTCAGGTTACTAAAATGCCCCTTAGATGATGTCATGCTAAGGAGCATTTAAAATGCTGCATACAAAGCGCTAAGACCGGATGATAATCTTTCTATTTTTTCGGAAGGACAGATAAAATACCGCCAATCAAATGCTTTTGGAACTCGGGTTCATCATAGGACTCTTCTGTATGCCCTAGTCCAGTATAAAAGACTTTACCTCCATCATAGTTTTGGCTCCATGAAATCGGATGATGATCACCCATTTTTCCACCATTATAACTCTTTTCATCCAGATTCATCAACACATGTAGCCCTTCTTTGACATCTTTAAAATTGTACCATTCGTCCTTATGCCACCATATCGGATCAAGATGTTTGGTAGCGGCGTGCTTTCGATCGATCACATCTAACTTGGCTTTCTGTACAGCAGGATGTGAACTAAAATAAGCCCCTACCAAGCCATTATACCAAGGCCATTCAAACTCGGTATCCGTAGCCGCATGAATTCCCACAAAGCCTTTGCCCGATTGAATATAACGGACAAAAGCATCCTGCTGTGTTTCATCCAAAATATTACCCGTTGTGCTCAAAAAAATGATCGCATCATACTTTTTCAACACCTGGTCTGTAAAAAGAGCCGCATCTTCGGAATGATCCGAGCTAATCTTTTCATTATCCAACAATCGTTTAAGCACCTGAGCACCTTTTTCTATGCTGCTGTGTCTAAACCCTTGAGTTTTACTAAAAATCAGTATTTTTTTTTGGGCAGAGCTAGTCGTTGTCGCTGCAAAAAACACAAACAGAAAAATGAAGAATTTATTCATGATATAAATGGTTATTGTTACAATTTAGTTTAGGTTTTAGTTATCACAAGTTTAAGCTGTTCTTCTTATGCATTTAAAATATAAGTAATAACAGAAACAAGCGATATACTCTCCCCGCACATCGCTTGGTCCCAAAATGCTATTGCGTTATTAGTTCGCGGTAAAAATCAAGACTTTCGATAATATCATCCTCTGAAACGAAAATATCGTACTGACAGCTACCTATTTTATCCAGGAGTGCAAAACCGATCTGATTAGAAAGATTTTTCTTATCATTCCGCATGAGATCCAATAAGGCTGTATCAATTGCTGAGCTAAATGTATAATCATTAAAGTATTTTCTAAAGGTAGCGATCAGATTGTTTAGTTCATCCAAAGAAAGTCCATTCAATTTATGAGACAGATAACCTTCACAGATCATTCCTACAGCTATAGCCTCTCCGTGCAGCAAAGGATTACGATCATTCAACAACGAATATCCTTCAATGGCATGACCGATGGTATGTCCGAAATTTAGAATTTTACGAAGGCCTTTTTCTTTGGGATCTTCTATGATCACTCTATTTTTAATCGAAACAGAATGCTTAACCAGCGCATTATCTATCTGGGTAATATCCAGCGATTTTACGCTGTCATAATATTCGCGATCGAAGATCAGACCGTGTTTAATGACCTCAGCAAATCCCGAAACCAATTGTCGACGATCCAAAGTTTTTAAAAACTGGCTTGAAATAAAGACAGCTTGCGGTTGCGCAAATGTTCCTATTATATTCTTCACATTGCCCATATCAATTCCAGTCTTACCGCCTACAGAAGCATCTACTTGCGATAGTAAAGTAGTAGGAATCTGAATAAAATCCATCCCGCGCTTAAAAGTAGATGCTGCAAAACCGCCCATGTCGGTGACGACACCACCGCCAAGGTTAATCAGTAACGAGTGTCGGTCAGCCCCAAAATCTAGCATATTCTGCCAGACACCGATACAGAAATCTATATTTTTATTCTCCTCACCTGGGTCAACCTCTATCACGTCATAGTTAGACAAAGTAGGTAAAGCCTGCTGAAACACTGGCAAACAATTGTCTAAGGTATTGGTGTCAACCAAAACGATGATTTTTGAATAATTCCGTTCCGATAAAAACGTCTCCAGTGAAGCCAACGTATCATCAAAATATACGTGATAGCCCAAACTTTCTATGACTTCCATTATATGATTCTTTAAGGTTTAAGTTTTCTATTTACAAATATTGTTTAATATTACACCAATTTTACTTCCATCCCATCAAACTCAACAACATCTCCAGGTCTCAATTTCAGTCTTTTCCGATAATCAACCTGTCCGTTATACTTTACATAGCCTTCGGATACAACCCACTGAGCCATAGCACCATGCTCTACCCAATTTAAAGCTTTGAGTAACTGAATAAGCTGTATATATTCCCCTTCGATTTTAAATTCTTGCATTTCACAAAAATAGTGGTTTAACCGAGGAATACAAGAATAATCCTCGTTTTAATGCCTACTAAATTACTACATTTGCCTTATTGCAAATAAAGATTATGATTGAGAATTCTGAGCCCAGAACATTGTCCTTTGATAATACAGAGATTGCTTTTAAAAGTAAAAGCG
>JAQZAZ010000148.1 GCA_029239355.1 Sphingobacterium sp. | reverse complement strand
CCCGACTCCGAGCGAATCCCGTACAGCGCAGGCTATCCATTGATGGCCATTGTGGGAGGTCACCAGCCCTAGATCCATTCCTGTATATAGACATATGGTGTTCAATATATTCTTTATTGCAGGAATATCTTCGATCCGCATGAGCAAATGGGAGATGGTATCATTATTTTCTTTCATATCTGTTGCTGTTGGTAATATCGAAGTCAATATCAATGACTAAAATATATCAGTTTGTAAGGAATGACTATATAATTACAAATTGGAGAATAAGATGTTTGATTTTCTGTTCGAATCTTATGTTAGCGGACCTTATGTCTAAATATAAGCAAAATTTAATCGTTTTTTAGAATCTAATCGTATCAGAGAGAGGTGAATACCAATTGGAGATACTTATTATTCCAGTTAAAAAGACCTTGATTTTCAATACAAAAAGATGTTTTTATACGTCTTCGTCGGAATATACACGTGAAATACAGGTGATAGCTCTGCTAATAGAACTAATACTGTTCGATGGATGTTCTAATTTAAAAGCTCTAGGGCAATAAACTTTAAAAAATGGAAACAACAACTAAAAGTAACGCAAGTGAAAATTCTGGAAATGGAACGATGACGAAACAATCCACAGACCAGACTAAAAAGCGTTCAGGATCCGATGCTGCAAAAGATTTGGCCGAGCTATTTGAAGACGGGCTTAAGATATTTATTGGGCGGAAAAAGCTTTGATAAAAGCATTGCCCAAAATGGAAAAAAACGCTACCGCGGAGAAATTAAAAAAAGCGATTTCCAAACACCTTTTGGAAACCGAAGATCATGTGAAACGCTTGGAACAGTGCTTCGATATTCTGGAGCTGAAGCCCAAGGCAGAGCGATGTGCTGCAATGGCAGGGTTGATCGAAGAAGGTGAACATATTATCGAGGAAACCGAAGAAGGAACCGTTAGAGATGCAGGTATTATCGCTGCTGCCCAAAAGATTGAGCATTACGAAATTGCCACATATGGTACCCTCGCGGCATTTGCTAAAGTCTTGAAGTACAATGAGGCCATTCAGCTTTTGCGTGAGACTCTTTCAGAAGAAAAAAAATGTGATTCTGATTTAACTGCCTTGGCGGATACCAACCTCAATACAAAAGCTAAATAAGAGTTACTAAACAAAAAAATGGATGGATCTTACGTCTGTAAGATCCATTTTTTATAAATGATGATCTCTGAAAAATGTATCTTTGATCAATAGAATTTAAAAAACTCAAGATGAAAAAGAAAATTGTGGTGTGTGATGATATAGAAATACTGAATGCATTTTCTATCCTATTGTAGGATCAAGATACGATAGTTATAACGGTAGCGAATAGCTTAGTTCTGATACTCGTGTCGGACAGTATAGATGCTGATATACTTTTTTGGGATATTCATATGTCTGCACGTAACGGAGACCAAGTACTGCGAGACCTCAGGCGTTCATCTAAACATAATAAGCTGCCGGTGATCATTATTTCAGGTCATATCGATGGGCGAGGTATTTCAGTGGAATGCGGCGCCGATGGTTTTTTAGCGAAACCTTTTGATCTTACTGATCTCGAAAATTACATACGACGATTTATTTATGAAAGAGAGTCTTAAAATTGTATTTAGTTTTGAGGGGTCCAAAACTCAGAGAGACTTACAATTCTTATATACTATAAACAATGTGACGCTAAAAATTTACTGTTTTCTTCTTCATAACAGTATTATCTATGACCAGCTCTCGCTTATAAGCTTCAAAAGCGGCTCTGTCTCTGTGACCGGTAAGAGTCATGACCTGTTGTCATCGAATCCTGCTGTGATCAATGAGTCAACTCGTGTATGTTTCCATGAGTATAACGTATAGTTGTGGTCCAATTGGAGCTGTTCCTTAATCATCTGATATCTTCTCCTTAAGTAATCTTCATACACCTGTTCCGGTGAAATTTTCTGGCCTTTTCCGAATACAAAGTAATTAAGGTCAGCCCTGTCAATTCCCATTTCTAGTATTAGTTCATGGAGCTCATCGCAGATCGGCACAAGACGGTCACCTGGTTTTCCATTAGGTCCGGGAACCTTGATCTGCCGCGAAAACAGATCGATGTGCTGGACCTTTAGAAAACGGATCTCTTTTGGCCTCATACAGGAATAGAAGATCCATTTAGAATAATTATAGAGTTCCGGTTCTTTTTCAAGTTCTGTTTTTACTTTTTCAGCAACTATTGGTGAGTAATATCTGTTTTTTTCTGCCCGGTCTTTTTTGATGATCAGGTCAGAGAGGTCTTTGTCATATTTTGATGCTGCGGTTATGTTTCTTTTCTAATTTACCCACTCGGACAAAGAACTGGCTCATGAACTTTGCGTGATTATTATAGGTCCTGGGCGTCCATTCTTCTTCAAAGAAATAATAATCCAGAAAATCCTGTATATGGAGGTCGTTCAGTTCCGAACAGGGGACAAGGGGATCGTCCATGGATTCCACATATTTTTTCAGGTTGTTCAGAAACGACACATATGTCCGTACGGTGTTTTCGCTCAGTCCGCATTTTCGGCAGTATCCCAGGAATTTTTCACAGGCTTGTGGTACCGACCATGGTTTTTGTGTCTTCCGTTCCTTCTCGGCGCTTAAAATGGCCTGCTGTTCACTGATCTGGCGGCTGAGGATTTCCTGGGGCAGGAACGGGTTAAATCCGTAGGCAAGTGCGTAATCTATGTCGTACCTGAGCTGCTGCGCGGCCAGTTCTTTTTCCTCGGGGTCGTGGATGTAGTTGATACCGTCCCTAACATAGAATTTTCTGAATTTTCCCGCCTGGTCGGGGATCTGGTATTCATAGACCACTCTCCAGTTCCCGTCTGCTGCCCTGACGATCCGCGCGTTCTTGAACTGTCTTGTCCTCATGAACCGCTTTCTTCCGGATTTTAAACTAGGTGCTGTTTTTCGCCCAGAAACAAAAAAAGCGCTTTCTGATTCCTCTGATAGCGCTTTTGTCTGCGGAATTTCGGCCACTCAGGCACCCTTCCGTGTTTTGACATTGCAAACATAAGGCAATTATTTGAATCTGCAAAGCCTAAATATCAAAAAAAATGCAAAAAAAAACGTAATGTCACAATAAGCATTTGAATTTCAATTTGTTGTTTAGCAATTAAAATTATAAGGTTTTTTTGCTTAAATCGTAATCTACCCGTACATGGTAAATACTTTTGAGCATAGCCTTAAAAATAACGGCCGATTCGGTGATATCTTTCAATGTAATATTGCTATTGTTGAATTGTCCACGCATCAATTTGTGTTCAATGATTTTGTCGACGAGATTATTTATGGACTCCTCCGAAGGTTCTTTTAAGGCTCTAGATGCAGCTTCAACCGAATCTGCCATCATGAGTACAGCTGTTTCCTTCGAGAAGGGGATAGGACCCGGATAGGTAAATAGAGATTCGTCCACGAGTTTGTCCGGATTGTTTTTAACAAAAACATTGTAAAAGTAGTCCACACGGGTGGAGCCATGATGGGTCCGAATAAAATCAAGGATCACTTCGGGAAGCTGATGTTTCTTGGCAATATCTACACCTTTGATGACGTGGGAGATAATAATCTGTGCACTTTGCTCCGGAGACAGTTCATCGTGTGGATTTTTCTCCGTTTTTTGGTTTTCGATAAAAAACTGTGGATTTGTCAGTTTTCCGATATCATGGTACAATGCCCCTGCACGTACCAATAGTGGATTGCCGCCAATTTTATAAATTGCTGCTTCAGCGAGATTGGCTACCTGTAATGAATGCTGAAAAGTACCCGGTGCTTTAAAAGAGAGCTCCCGCAGTAATTTGGAGTTACTATTTGTAAGTTCCATCAAGGTCAGATCGGATACAATTCCAAAGAGCTTTTCGAACGCATAGATCATCGGATAGGCCAGCAATGTGATCATGACACTGACGAGAAAGGGAAGGAGGTCTGACCAATAGATGGTGTCAATCGACCCATTTCTGGTAACCACCAAGCCAATGTATGCCACCCAGTAGGTGCCCAGAATAATAGCCGAAGAAACAAATAGCTGCTCCCGCTTGACCAATGTCTTGATGCTGTATATCGCAACGATGCCCGCCATAAACTGTAAAAAGACGAATTCAAAACTGTTTGGCACAAATAGCCCTGCCAGAAGTACCATCAACAGGTGGATGTTAAGTGCTACCCGCGTGTCAAATAAGATACGGATAATAATAGGAACAGCACAAAATGGTATATAGTAAAGGTTTGGTATTTTGATTTTAATGGCCCAGGAAAGTACAGCGAGCATGCCAATAATGACAATCATAATAATCATCAACAGTCTATTATTGAAATAAATGTCTTTTCGGAAAAGGAAAAGGAATACCATGAGTATAGAAAGGGCCAGCGATATGATAAGGAATTGCCCTAATGTTACATAGTTTTGATTTCCACTTATTTTGCCTTCGTCCTCATATACCTTACGTAGCGATTCAAGTTTTTGGTAAGTCTCGTTAGATATAATCTTTTCTTTTTCAGCAATCAGTTCCCCTTTTTGTACAACGCCCCGGGTAGTAGATATATTTGCGATAGCATTTTGTTCAAGTGCTTCGGTTTGCTGGTCATTATAGATGTAATTGATCGTGATATAATTTTTTAATGTCTCCTCTAGCCAGCTCTTTTGTTTGATTTTGGTTAGCTTGGGCATCAAATCGTCCATATATTTATAAGAGCTTTCGATGGTATAACAGTCAGCTGTATTTTTTTGAGAAGCAACCTTATCCTGGATTAAGGTGAAATTGTAATGTTTGGAGGCCGGTGATTTTTCATTGTTGCGGTTTTGAAACCGATTATTTAGCGAGAGAATCCCTTTTCCGTAAAGGTGATTTAGTATGGCATTTCCAGCACCTCGATAATCATTGATATTTTCATGTGTTGTATCGAGTTTACTGCTTTGCCATTTTTCGGACAAATCTGTGTTGAACTGGTCAATCTGCTCCTTACTTGTGGTTATGTTAACGTTATAAATTGGCTGGATGGTGTTCAGAATGCCTTTTTTGTCAGCATTGAGCTCTTCCTGCGTTTTTAGTATCGCAAAATTATAAGGCGATATTAAATTTTCATGATTCCAAACTTTTCCCTTTTGGAATTCATATCGGAACCGCGGTTGTTTGGGAAGAAAAATACAAATCAGGACAATGGTGATTAGTATTAATCCAATTTTTCGTATGAGATTTTCTGTTGTATTGAGTTCTCTTTTGTATTTTATTTTTAATCTTCCCACTGTGAACGATGTTTTTATATAATGTTAATATACAAATGTAGTTATAATTTATTTTTTGTTAATTCTGTCAGATGCAGTTTGGACGTGTTAAATGTACGTAATACTGTGCCGAACGAAAAATACTTGTTATCTTTGCAAAAAAAATACAACATGTCAAAAAAATCACATCTAATTGCACCATCCGTCCTTGCTGCAGACTTTGCAAATTTATCCGATGATATCATCATGGTAAACAACAGTGAGGCTGATTGGTTTCATATCGATATTATGGATGGCGTTTTTGTACCGAATATCTCGTTTGGATTTCCGGTCATGCAAGCTATTGCGAAACATGCCACGAAACCTTTGGATGTACATTTGATGATTGTTGATCCTGATCGTTATTTACAAGTGTGTAAGGATTCTGGAGCAGAGGTAATTACGGTGCATTATGAGGCGTGTACGCATTTACATCGTACATTGGCGGCTATTAAAGAATTAGGTTGTAAAGCAGGGGTTGCACTAAACCCACATACGTCCGTTGCTCTTTTAAAGGATGTTTTGGCTGATTTGGATCTAGTTTGCTTAATGTCTGTCAATCCTGGGTTCGGGGGACAGAAGTTTATTCCAAATACCTATGCCAAGGTACAAGAGCTTCGTGCAATGGCAAAAGGTGTCAACGATGGTCTGTTCATCGAAATTGATGGAGGAGTTACAACAGCCAATGCTGCTCAATTATTAAGAGCAGGTGCAGATGTATTGGTTGCAGGGTCTTTTGTATTCAATGCTGAGGCCCCATTAGAAACGATCAAAACATTAAAAGATATTGACATACATATAGAAAGCATATAGCGGTATTTAGAGGTGATTTAGTCAAATAAATCGCCTCTTTTTTTAAAACTGGATAACAAAAAAATAGTTTCAGAAAAGAAATGGCAGGATCGCATAAATGCTGTTTAGAACAATTCCAAATTGATTTAAATAAATGGAATGCATGCGTTTAAAGTTGGATTTTCACTATTTTTGTATTTAGTCATTATAGTTGATTTACGGTAAATGAGTCGACTTAAAAAATGCGAATTGAACGGGTCAATTTATAATTTAGATGTAGGAAGCTACAGGAGTTATATATTTACTTAATTATATTACAGACACGGTAGTTTAGGGATATAAGAGTATATTTTCCGCACTACCCTTAAAAATAGAAAAATTGATACCTATGAGTATTTACAACGATTACGTACAAGAGGTTGTAGAACGAGAAGGCCAGGGATTACACCCTAAGCCTATTGACGGAGCTGAATTACTGAGTGAAGTAATTGCTCAGATTAAAGATTTAAACAATGAAAATAGAGCAGAATCTTTAAGATTGTTTATTTATAATACCTTGCCGGGCACAACGCCAGCTGCTGGTGTTAAAGCACAGTTCTTAAAGGAGATTATTCTAGGGGAATCAGTGGTTGCTGAGATCACACCAGATTTTGCTTTTGAGCTGTTGTCTCACATGAAGGGCGGGCCTTCGATTAATGTGTTATTGGACCTTACACTAGGTACTGATCTTGCGATTGCAAATCAAGCTGCGGAAGTACTTAAAACACAAGTTTTCTTATATGATGCTGATACAGCTCGTTTGAAAGAAGCCTATGAACAGGGTAATGCTGTTGCAAAAGATATTTTAGAAAGTTATGCAAAAGCAGAATTCTTTACGAAACTTCCTGAAGTAGCAGAAGAAATTCAGGTGGTTACTTTTATTGCAGGTGAAGGTGATATTTCTACAGATTTATTATCTCCAGGTAACCAAGCGCACTCTCGTTCTGACCGTGAGTTGCATGGTAAATGTATGATCACACCAGAAGCGCAGCAACAAATCAAAGAATTGCAGGCGCAACATCCGGGTAAAAGCGTTATGTTGATCGCTGAAAGAGGTACAATGGGCGTAGGATCCTCCCGGATGTCAGGGGTGAACAATGTGGCCTTATGGACTGGTAAACAAGCAAGTCCTTATGTTCCTTTTGTAAACATCGCGCCAATTGTCGGCGGTACAAATGGTATTTCTCCAATTTTCTTAACGACAGTAGACGTTACGGGCGGTATCGGTATTGACCTTAAAAACTGGGTGAAGAAGGTAGACGAAAACGGAAATGTGGTTCGCAATGAAAAAGACGAGCCCATTTTAGAGGAAGTTTATTCTGTAGCTACGGGTACTGTATTAACCATCAATACAAAAACAAAAAAACTCTATAATGGTGAACAAGAGCTAATTGATATTTCAAAAGCGTTAACGCCACAAAAAATGGAATTTATCAAAGCAGGTGGTTCTTATGCCATCGTATTTGGTAAAAAAATCCAAACCTTCGCGGCGCAAACTTTAGGTATCCAGGCGCCTACAGTATTCGCTCCTTCGAAAGAAATCACCATTGAAGGTCAAGGCTTAACTGCAGTAGAAAAAATCTTCAACAAAAATGCTGTTGGGGTAACACCGGGAAAAGTATTGCATGCTGGTTCTGACGTTCGTGTGAAAGTGAATATTGTCGGCTCTCAAGATACGACAGGTTTAATGACGGCACAGGAGTTGGAGGCAATGGCTGCTACAGTAATTGCTCCTACGGTTGACGGTGCTTATCAATCAGGTTGTCATACAGCGTCTGTATGGGATAAGAAAGCGCAAGCAAATATTCCAAAATTGATGAAATTCATGAACGATTTTGGTTTGATTACTGCACGTGATCCGAAAGGCGTATATCATTCTATGACCGATGTGATCCATAAAGTATTAAATGATATTACGATTGACGAATGGGCAATCATCATTGGTGGTGACTCGCATACACGGATGTCTAAAGGTGTGGCTTTTGGAGCTGACTCGGGTACTGTTGCATTGGCATTGGCTACTGGTGAAGCTTCGATGCCGATTCCTGAATCTGTAAAAGTTACTTTCAAGGGTAGTATGAAAGAACACATGGATTTCCGTGATGTTGTACATGCCACACAAGCGCAGATGTTACAGCAATTCGCTGGAGAAAACGTTTTCCAAGGTAGAATCATTGAAGTTCATATCGGTACATTACTTGCCGACCAGGCCTTTACTTTTACAGACTGGACCGCAGAGATGAAAGCAAAAGCATCGATCTGTATTTCTCAGGACGAGACCTTAATTGAATCCTTAGAGATCGCTAAAAACCGTATTCAGATCATGATCGATAAGGGTATGGAAAATAAAAATAAGGTTTTACAAGGCTTGATTGATAAAGCAAACAAACGTATTGAGGAGATCAAATCTGGTGCGAAACCAGCGTTGACTCCAGATACAAATGCAAAATACTATGCTGAGGTTGTGGTTGATTTGGATCTTATTGAGGAACCTATGATTGCAGATCCAGATGTGAATAATGCAGATGTATCTAAACGTTATACGCACGATACCATTCGTGACCTTTCTTACTATGGCGGAAACAAAAAGGTAGATTTAGGTTTCGTGGGTTCATGTATGGTGCACAAGGACGATTTGAAAATCGTTTCGAAAATGTTGCGGAATATCGAACAGCAAAAAGGTGTTGTTACTTTCGAGGCACCATTGGTTGTTGCAGCTCCAACTTATAATATCATTGATGAGTTGAAGGCTGAAGGCGATTGGGAATTTTTGCAAAAATACTCTGGATTTGAGTTTAGTGATGCATTGCCAAAAAGCACTGCCCGTACAGAATACGAAAATATCATGTACTTGGAGCGTCCTGGTTGTAACCTTTGTATGGGTAACCAAGAGAAAGCGGCCAAAGGTGATACGGTCATGGCTACTTCAACCCGTTTGTTTCAAGGGCGTGTCGTAGAGGACAGAGATGGTAAAAAAGGAGAATCCTTATTGGCATCTACGCCTGTCGTTGTCCTTTCAGCTATTTTAGGTCGTATTCCTAATATTGAAGAATACAAAGCTGCTGTCGAAGGCATTAACTTAACTAAATTTGCGCCTATTCCGACAAAATAAAAGCTATCAGGTTTTCAGTAACTTAATTAACTAACATAAATAAGAGAGATATGGCTTTTGATGTAGATATGATTAAAAAGGTGTATAGCCATTATGATGAGCGCATTGCTGCCGCTCGTCAGGTGGTAAACAAACCTTTGACTTTATCTGAGAAAATTTTATATGCCCACCTTTGGGATGGTAATGCGACAGAAGATTACAAACGCGGCGTTTCTTACGTTGATTTTGCTCCTGATCGTGTAGCGATGCAAGATGCAACTGCACAAATGGCTTTATTGCAATTTATGCAGGCCGGACGTCCCAAGGTAGCAGTTCCTTCTACTGTTCACTGTGATCACTTGATCCAGGCTAAAGAAGGTGCAGATAAAGATTTAGCTCGTGCTAAAAACGAAAGTTCAGAAGTATTTAACTTCTTGAGCTCTGTTTCAAATAAATATGGTATCGGTTTCTGGAAACCCGGTGCTGGTATTATCCACCAGGTTGTATTGGAAAATTATGCATTTCCGGGTGGTATGATGATTGGTACCGATTCACATACCGTGAATGCAGGCGGTCTGGGTATGGTAGCTATTGGTGTAGGTGGTGCTGATGCATGTGATGTGATGGCAGGTTTACCTTGGGAGCTAAAATTCCCCAAATTGATCGGTGTTAAATTAACCGGTAAATTAAGTGGTTGGGCAGCAGCAAAAGATGTTATTCTAAAAGTTGCTGGTATCTTGACTGTAAAAGGGGGAACTGGCGCTATCGTGGAGTATTTCGGCGAAGGAGCAGAGTCCCTATCTTGTACAGGTAAAGGAACAATCTGTAATATGGGTGCTGAAATTGGTGCTACGACCTCAACATTTGGTTACGATGAGTCCATGGAGCGTTATCTTCGTGCGACGGGTCGTGCTGACGTTGCGGATGCTGCCAATACCATTAAACAACATTTGACAGCTGATGCTGAAGTCTATGCTAATCCTGAGCAATATTTTGATCAATTGATCGAAATTAATCTTTCGGAACTTGAACCTTCATTGAATGGTCCATTCACGCCAGATTTATATACACCAGTTTCACGCATGCGTGAGGAGGCAGATAAGAATGGCTGGCCATTGAAAGTGGAATGGGGATTGATCGGATCCTGTACAAACTCTTCGTACGAGGATTTGTCGCGCGCCGCTTCTATTGCGAAACAAGCTGTTGATAAAGGATTGATCACCAAGGCTGAATTTGGTATCAACCCAGGCTCTGAGCAGGTTCGTTTTACAGCGGATCGTGATGGTTTATTAAAAACATTCGAAGATCTTAACGCGACGATATTCACCAACGCTTGTGGTCCATGTATCGGTATGTGGGATCGTGTGGGGGCGGACAAACAAGAGAAAAACACGATTGTTCACTCGTTCAACCGTAACTTTGCAAAGCGTGCGGATGGGAATCCAAATACCTATGCATTTGTTGCTTCGCCAGAATTGGTTGCTGCAATTGCAATTTCCGGTGATTTAGGCTTTAATCCTGTTACGGATACACTAACGAACAATAAAGGTGAGCAAGTGAAGTTGGATCCTCCTGTGGGAGATGAATTACCAACAAAAGGATTTGCTGTCGATGATCCGGGATATCAGGCTCCTGCAGCAGATGGTAGTGCTATTGTTGTTGACGTAGCACCGACATCAGACCGTCTCCAATTATTGGAACCTTTTGCAGCTTGGGAAGGTACAGACTTAAAAGGTTTGAAGCTATTGATCAAAGCAAAAGGTAAATGTACGACGGATCATATTTCTATGGCTGGTCCTTGGTTGAAATACCGTGGTCACTTAGATAATATCTCAAATAATATGCTGATTGGTGCGGTTAACTTCTTCAATGAGAAAACCGATAACGTCAAGAATCAATTGACAGGTGAATATGGTCCTGTTCCGGCAACGCAACGTGACTATAAAGCTCATAACATCGGATCAATTGTGGTAGGAGATGAGAACTATGGTGAAGGGTCTTCCCGCGAACATGCTGCGATGGAACCTCGTCATTTGGGTGTTCGCGCAGTATTGGTTAAATCTTTTGCCCGTATCCACGAGACGAACCTGAAAAAACAAGGCATGTTGGGCTTAACTTTTGCGAACAAGGACGACTATAACAAAATTCAAGAAAATGATACGATTGATATCCTTGGTTTGACTGAGTTTGCTCCTGGTAAACCATTAACTCTTGTCTTGCGCCATGCAGATGGAACGCAAGAGGAGATCTTGGCAAACCACACCTACAATGCGCAACAGATCGAATGGTTTAAAGCCGGTGGTGCTTTGAATATCATTCGTAAGAATCAAGCGAAATAAATTGATTTTATAAAATAGTTTAATAGAAAAGCTGCTTTCGATGAAAGCAGCTTTTTTTTGTGAGCTCAAGACCGGAAACATTTCTGTGATCTTCGTCATATTTTCCTATTTTCCATCTAATTTATTTGGTTATAATATAGAATGGGGGTACTTTTGCCCAACGTTTTTAGCGCTGATATGAGAAAAATATTTTTGACAATTGGAGCACTTGCACTAGGTGTTTCTAGTTTATTTGCACAGGAAAATCCCGAGATAGGAAAAAGCATTTTTAAGCCAAAGAATTTAAGGACAGAAAGTAATAAAGGGAAGTTTTTCTTCTTTTGGGGATATAACTTTTCTTCTTATGCGAAATCTGATATTCATTTCACAGGTCCAAACTATGATTTCATCCTTCATGATGTAAAAGCAGGAGATCGCCCGACGAAATTTGGCGCAACCTATTTTGATCCTAGTCGGTTAACAATTCCGCAATTCAATTTGCATTTTGGATATTATATCAAAGATAACTATTCCATCTCCTTAGGTTGGGATCACATGAAATATGTAATGGACATCCCACAGCAGGTTAAGATCACGGGTTATATCGGCGAGGAAATTTCAAATCCTGGTATACCGACGGGAAACCGGGCTGGACAATACAACGGCGAAATGATTACGGTGGATTCTGCGATGCTAACATTTGAACATACAGATGGCTACAACTTTGCCTCCGTAGGATTAGAACGCTACGATGATATCATTAACAATCGTAAAGGTCAACAGGTGCTTACCATGGAGTCCGGTGTAGATGTAGGACTTTTGATACCACGATCTGATGTACATCTCTTTGGTGAGGGGGCCAATCATTTTTGGAATATTGCTGGGTACGGTGCTTCAGCAAAAGTTGGTTTACATTATCGTTTTTATAAAGGCCTTTACTTGCAAGGGAACTTTAAGACAGGCTGGACAGATTTATACAATATCCGTACAACGGGAAGAAGAGGGGTGGACAAAGCGACACAACAGATCTGGTTTTTTGAAAACTACTGGGCTTTGGGCTTTAGATTCTAACGATTTCAAGATACAAATAAGAAGGGAGCTGTTACATAACAGCTCCCTTCTTATTTGTATCTTGAACAGTAGCATTTAATATGCAATCTGAGAGTTCTATATATCACTTAATTTGAATATATCTTTCACTCGGATTCCTTTCTCCGTATGTTGTAAGGTACAGCATTCATTGATTGGGTCATGTTCCAGGAACAGAATGTATTCATTGTCAACGATCTCATTCCAATACGTATTGCGTTCATCCATGGTAATTAAAGGTCTCACGTCGTAGCCCATGACATAGGGGATGGGGATGTGGCCAACAGAAGGTAATAGATCTGCCATATAAAGGATTGTTTTTCCTTTATATTGAATCTGTGGCAACATCATTGCTTCGGTATGACCATTGGCATAACGAATATCGATCTCCTTGCCAAATGGTTCTTCCACATCTTCAACGAATTTCAACTGGCCGCTTTCTTGAATTGGAAGAATATTCTCTTTTAGAAAAGACGCTTTCTCCCTAGCATTTGGAGCTGTTGCCCAAGCCCAATGATCACTATTGCTCCAAAAGCTGGCATTTTTAAATGCGGGAGATAATTTTTCACCTTCACGGATTATTGCACCACCACAATGGTCGAAATGTAAATGAGTCAGAATGACATCCGTGATATCATTTCTGTCAAAACCTATGCTCTTGAGGGATTTGTCTAGTGTGGCATCGCCATGTAGATAATAATAACTGAAAAATTTTTCTGTTTGTTTGTCGCCAAGGCCTGTGTCTACCAACATTAATCTTTTACCTTCCTCGACGAGGAGTAAACGGTTTCCCCATGTGCACATATTGTTGGCATCGGCTGGATTCGTTTTATTCCAGATACTTTTTGGGACCACTCCAAACATGGCTCCCCCGTCCAATTTAAAAAAACCAGTTTCTATCGCGTGTAATTTCATCTTATTAATATTTGTAAAGCTTGGAACAATTTACGAAAAATCTATATGATAAAAACAGTACACAATACTATTTTGCTAAAAAAATATGCTAAAAAGTTTAATTTTTTTTATCTTCATAAGTAGCTGTTAGTGAACTTGTTGTTTTTGTGTTTTTTGTACAATAAGCTTGATTTTAAGATAATTAAGTTTTGTTTTTAGCGAAATTTGCCTTTAACTTTGGGCACATTTTAAAACAAACAAAAAATATGAAAAAGGGTAACATTGGAAACGCGCC
>JAQZAZ010000147.1 GCA_029239355.1 Sphingobacterium sp. | reverse complement strand
CAATAACAAAGGATTTGGTACCCTTGCGTTACCTTCCGGAGAAGAACTCTTTGTGCATATACGCAGGTTTAAAATTCCTCCAGAGCATATTATCCAGCCTGCTGAGGTAATAGTCGGAGACAAGAAGCCCGATCCCAAGCGGAATGGTTTCTTAGCCCACAATTGTAAAATCCTCAAAAGGCCAGAAGACTGGAAATTCGTTATCGCTCTCTTTGAAAAAGATCATATCGTACTTATCCCCGATAACCACGGCCATGAGCAGAAGCACAATCTCACCTCCTTAGCAGCAAGACAATTACTACGAACTCAAGGTAAAGACAACGCGGTCGCCATGTTGACTTCCCATTTTGACGCCCGTTTCAACAGTACTATTTTCTTGGCGTATGCTGAATTAATTGACAAAAGCATTTCAGGCATTTTCGAAAAAGAAACCGCATCTGAACTACTTTCTCAGATTTTTAAATATTTTGGCAACCATGTTTCTCATCAGATTCTTTTTCAGGTATGGAAAGAAAGAATGTTCAGATTCATTGGCTATCCGGCCGACGGCGACTATGAGATACCAGAAGAGGTGCTTAACCTAAATGCAACAGAGATCAATTATGATGATTTAACGCGGATCAGAACCTATAGCTTTGGTAAAGCTTTCTGTAATGATTTCGTAGAGGCATTATTTGACGATCTAGAAACAATGGATAAGCAAGATATCGAACCCTTGATCCCCTATATTGATTTCCTTGAAAACGAAGATGCTATTGAGAAAATCAATCTGATCATGCAATAAGACAAACCTACGGTAGGAAATTTCCTTATCAATCGGCACTAGCACACCTATTTACGAGCAAATTTGATAACAGAAAAACGCTGTAAAGATCTACCGCAGAATTAAACAGAATAAAATAACAACCTTTCTTTTATTATGATAAAAAAGTGATTTGGTTGCACCAAAGTAATTATTAAAATAATCGCGCTGGGAATTCTTCTAGGCACCGGTTTAGGATTGCTTGCCTTTAAGGCCATGACTGGACTTGTCAGATTTTTGATGAATAAATACCGGAAGTAACTCTATTTTGGCACGCCAAACCATCCTTCCATCACGCGCATAATTCTTAGCTACCTGATAGTAATTAGGCTTTTGAATATCTATTTCATAAGAGAACAGTTTTTTTCTGTCCCTTTACTGACCTGAACGATATGTTCCCATTCACCAAATTTCTCCATCCAAGATCCCTTCTTTAGCACAATTCACCGCTTCTCCAAAATCAACTGGGATAACAGTTTCTAGAGCTGGATTAACACCCAGCGCTTTTTCGACCTGAGGCGCACCTGCTACCTTGATCTCGATGACGGATACCATCTTTTTTGTTGTTGTATCTCTCCAAGATAAGACATGCTCCCATGGCGATATTTGCGAAGCACATACTTCCATTTATTTGCCAACTGAGAATAATACCTAATGAATAAATAGTACATATTTTCCTTCACGAATAATTGCCCTTTGTTTCGCGAAACACGCAGTTTTTGCCAGCGGCACCATCCCACATCTCTTCCATTCGCCGCGCAAGGGTATGGTGCGTGCTAGCGTATCGATTGCTAAACTTAATACAATCGTTTTAATGCTCATCGATAGAAACTTTTGGTCGAACGAAATACGCCACTATATCATAGGCATACTATATCCATTCTGATAACTTTTAGCCAAATAACGGTCTGCATCTTTATCATTAAAAGTGCGTTTATTTTTATCCCAAAATAATTTCTTCTTGCTTCGATAAGCTATATTTCCCATCTGAGCGAAAATGGCAATATGTGCTCCTGCTTCTATTGGTGCATGAAGTACTTCACTGGATTTATTCCGAACAGCTTCTATAAAGTTGACCATGTGTTTATCTAGCCCGTTATCTTTTGAAGGCTGAAAAGCAACAGCTTCCATACGGCCCTTTTCAGGAATAACCTCCCAGCCTTCACGATTGACAACCAGTGTCCCGTTATTACCAATAAAAGCGACACCATGTGTTTTTTGATAAGGGCCAAGATCTATTCCCGTTGCTTGCTCCCATTGAACATTGAATCCATCAAACTCGTACACTGTCGTTAAGCTATCCGGTGTTTCAGCTGCATCATCCGGATAAGCAAACTTCCCTCCGGCGGCCATAATTGATACCGGATCAGCAACTTTCATTCCGATCAAAGCGTAATCCAACATATGTACTCCCCAATCTGTCATTAAGCCGCCAGCGTAATCCCAGTACCACCTAAAATTGAAATGAAAACGATTAGCGTTGAAAGCTCGCTTTGGAGCAGGCCCCAGCCACTTATCATAGTGTACACCTGCTGGCACCGGAGCATCAGCCAGCACAGGAATACTTTTCATCCAGCCTTGATAAGCCCAAGCTTTAACCAAACGGATTTTGCCTAGTTTTCCACCATGGACAAACGCCATTGCATCTCTAAAATGCTGTTGGCTGCGCTGCCATTGCCCGACCTGGACAACACGCTTATACTTTTTTGCTGCTGCAACCATCAGTTCGCATTCCCGAATGGAATTTCCAATAGGCTTTTCAACATATACATCCTTTCCGGCTGCAACAGCGTCTACCATATGTAAACAATGCCAATGGTCGGGTGTCGCCACAATCACAACATCTACGTCATTTGCTTTGAGCAATTCTTTATATTCTATGTAAGTTTTGACCGTAATATTTCGCTTTTTTAGCTCCTCAGCCCGCTTGTTAAGTACGTTTTCATCTACATCACAAAGTGCTGTGCATTGGACACCAGGCACCTTCAATATTGCATTTAGGTTGGACCACCCCATTCCATTTACTCCGATCAATCCAACGCGTACAGTTTGTGTTTGAAAACCGAAAGCTTTTGTATTGGCAAATAGCGTTGCGGCCGTCAGTATTCCCGTATTACGGATAAAATCTTTTCTTTTCATTGCTTAGTTTGGTTTATTTTGATTATTTCTAAAATATTTTTAGTAAGCCGATTAATTCATCGCTTCTCTAAAAATAACTAATATAACATTTTATCTTGAGTATCAGGAAAAAATAGAGGAATCACTCCTTCCACTGGAATGATTTGCAATTTATTATCAAGTAGACGCAGGTTTTCCAGCAATGTGCACTCCTGCTTTCATACCCGAAAAAATGCAACCACCCAAAAATGTCCCTTCCAATGCTCTATATCCGTGCATGCCACCACCACCAAAACCCGCTACCTCCCCAACAGCGTACAATCCTTCGATAGGATCACCGTTTATTGTCAAGACTTGTGCGTCAAGATTCGTCTTAAGACCTCCTAATGTCTTCCGTGTTAGTACATGTAAACGTACAGCAATGAGTGGTCCATTTTTTGAATCCAAAATTTTATGTGGAGATGAAACCCGCCCAAGCCTATCTCCAATATATTTCCGTGTACTACGGATATAATTGATCTGCGTATCTTTTGAAAATTTATTATCCAGCTCGCGATCTCTTGCTACGACCTGTGATTCAATAGATTCATACGTTAGCAGAGGCTCTCCAGACAACAGGTTCATTTGGTGCACTAAGTCTGATAATGTATCCGAAACGATAAAATCTATTCCTTTCTCTTTAAATGCTTCAACTGGCCCGGGGGCTTTTTTACCGAAAATTCGTTTGAAAAATAGCTTATAATCCTTATTGGTGATATCTGGATTTTGTTCAGAGCCGGAAAGAGCAAATTCTTTTTTGATGATTTTTTGCGTCAAAATGAGCCAGGAATAAGAATACCCGCTGTCTTGTAAATGCTTTAGCGTCCCTAAGGTATCAAATCCAGGTAAGAATGGGGCAGGAAGCCTATTACCTCTTGCATCAAACCAAAGTGAGGACGGCCCCGACAGAATTCGGATACCGTGATTGGGCCAAATCGGATCCCAATTATGGATACCTTCTGTATAATGCCACATTCGATCCTTATTGATCATATGCGCTCCCACTTGTTCGGCTATACCGATCATTTTTCCATCGACATATGCCGGAACTCCCGAGATCATAGTAGATGGTGCTTTACCCAATCTTTCTGGCCAATTTTTTCGTACCAATTCGTGATTAGCGCCAATTCCTCCCGATGCAATGATAACATGAGGAGCATGGTATTCAAACATATCGATTACGTTTCTATTTGTAGCGGCACCTCTTTCTTTATTATCATCTTCTAAAATTTCACCAAATACCCCTTTCACAGCACCGCTTTCAGAAATCAGATTCGTAACCCGATGCCTAAATTTAAACTGCAATAATCCGTTTTTTTGGGCAGTATAAGCTTTTTCGATAAATGGTTTGACGACTCCTGTTCCCGTTCCCCAACTTACGTGAAATCTAGGAACTGAATTTCCGTGGCCCGAAGCACTGCCATCTCCACGCTCAGCCCACCCAACCATAAACATGAATTTAATACCTAGCTGAGTTAAATACTTATATTTCGGTCCAGCAGCAAATTTCAGGTAGGCTTCTGCCCATTGACGAGGCCAGAAGTCTTCAGTGCGGTCAAATCCCGCTGTACCCAGCCAGTCTTGGCGTGCGAGCTCTAGGGAATCTTTTATTCCCATACGGCGCTGTTGTGGTGAATTGATAAGAAATAGCCCGCCAAAAGACCAAAATGCCTGTCCCCCAATATTTTTTTCTGTTTCCTGATCTAGTAGAAGCACCTTCTTTCCTACTCTAGTAATTTCCATTGCTGCAGTCAATCCTGCCAAACCAGCACCTATAATAATGGCATCAGGCCTAAATTGCGCTGTTGTTTGCATACCTCTTTAATTATCATTTACTTACAAAATTTCGATCGCTTTTCATTGATCACGAACCTCTTATAAATTTGCTGGCCTATCATAATCAATTGCTCATTAATATTTCCAGGTCGAAAATTTAAAATTTCAGAAATAGAAAAATCGCTTGTATAATGGTACTTTACTTATTTTACCGTAGCAAAACAGTCAATGATTTCCATTAGTGTCGAAGCCTCCTCCATAGAAGCAGGATTTGGGCCATTCCCTTGAAAAAATGCCACAGTACTGGCTATCATCGGAAATTGTATATGCTCAGGATGCTCAAATACATATTCTTTTTTCTGGCGATCATATTCAACTGTTACAGAATTACCAAATATCGAAAAGGTAATCTTTCCCTGACTACCAATAATCTCACAACGATCTATATTATCTTCTGACCTGACATTAAAACACCAGCTTCCATTAAAGATTACGTGATTTTCAAACAATATCGTTCCAGTTGTATGATCAGCAACAGTACTTACTGGATCTTGGATCTGGCTAAATCCCTCGTAAGAAATGGGTGTACCAAAAAAATACAACATCAGATCCAATTGATGTGGTGCAAGATCGAAAAAATATCCACCACCCGATATTGTTGGATCTATACGCCAATCTGGAGCCCCCTTAGTCACCAATTCTGGCGACCGACTCTGCCAAAGCCGGAGCTGAACTGTCCGAATAGCTCCGATTTGTCCCGCTCTCAATAGTTCTCTAACCTTTAGAAATAGAGGCAGTTGCCTGCGATAATGCGCAACAACTAGCTTACCATTTTTCCTTGTTACTGCGTCCAAAAGCAACCTCGCTTCATGTGCATTCAATGTAACCGGCTTCTCAACATAGACATCTTTCCCCGCTTCAAGCGCTTTCAAAGCATATTCAAAATGTGAAGACGGCGGTGTTGCAATGTAGATGGCATTCAATGCCGGATTATCCAACAGCTCCTCGACCGTTGAATACCAATTCGGTACTTGATGTCTCTCAGCATAATCTGCAGCTTTAATGGCATCTCTCCGCATTACAGCTAATAATTTACTACCTTCAATCTTGTTAAATGCAGGACCGCTCTTTTTCTCTGTAACATCACCACAACCTATGATTCCCCATGTTATCTTCGCGTTTTCCATTTCTTATTTTTTTGATTTAACCTTCCATTCTCACTTTTTATTCAGGTTTTTCGCGGCCAATAAACCGATTTTTACCAAGCAAAAAACCCACTGCCTTTTCGATATTTTTACGTCGGCTTTCATCCGTCTTTAAAAAAGAAATATAACGGATAATCTCTTTTCTTTTGGATGGCGCCAGACGTTCAAAGACAGCTTTTGCCTCTTCATTTTCTGCCAACGCCTGCTCGAGTTGAGAGTGCGGAACCAAACTTCGATCAGCTGGATCAAAAACAACGGATAATTCCAATGTTTCACCAATTCGTTTGGGTGAATTTGCCAGCATCTCCGTATTAATGTACAACCTCCACTCACCCTTATAGCGCAACAGGGTCTGTTTGTAATCTTTACCATTTACCCTGCCTCTAATCGGGATATATCCCTTGTTGATTCCGGCTTCCTTAAAGAGATTATGCAAAATATCTTCAGGTACAAAAACAAAGGGATTGATTCCGATAATCTCCAATGTGGCTTTAAAGACAGACATAGGCATTGCATTTATTGTTTATCGACATTAACTTAAGGAAAGAATATCCGCTATCCGATTGAGTTCTTCTTTACTAAAACTCAAATTTTCGAGCGCCTTTAACGAATCAGTCAATTGCACACTATTTCTTGCCCCAACCAAGACCGAAGTCAGGCGTTCATCCTTCAATAACCAAGCAATCGCCATTTGTGCCAGCGATTGTCCACGCTGCAATGCAAGTTCATTCAAATCAGACAATTTTGTAATAAGCTCGGGTGTAATTGCAGCACTCTTTAAAAAATGTTCTTTCGAAGCCCGGGAATCTGTTGGAATACTACCTTGTAGGTATTTATTAGTCAGTAAGCCCTGTGCTAAAGGTGAAAAAGCGATAATGCCGACTCCCGCTTCATCCAACACATCCAATAGGCCATCTTCTGGGGTGCGTACCAACATGGAGTACTTTGGTTGATGAATCAAACAAGGACATCTAAGATCGTTCAATATAGCAACAGCTTTCTTTGCCAGATCTGCAGGATAATTGGATAGACCTACATAAAGTGCCTTCCCCTGTCGTACGATATCACTTAGCGCACCCATCGTTTCGTCTAATGGTGTATGGGGATCCGGTCTATGATGATAAAAAATATCGATATAGTCCAATTTTAAACGCTTTAAGCTCTGATGCAGACTTGCCATCAAATATTTACGGCTTCCCCAATCGCCATAGGGCCCATCCCACATGGTGTACCCGGCTTTTGTAGACAACAAAAGTTCATCCCTATGTGCAACAAAATCTGCAGCTAATATTGCCCCCAAATTTCCCTCTGCACTACCGGGCGGTGGACCATAGTTATTCGCTAGGTCAAAATGTGTGATGCCATTATCAAAAGCTGTATATAGGGTCTGCCTAAACACTTCCCTCTGATCAATATCACCAAAATTTTGCCATAGCCCAAGGGAAATAACCGGCAGCTGGATGCCGCTTTTTCCACATCGCCTGTAAGGCATTGTATTATATCGGTTTGGATTGAATGTCACGTAATCAAGTTTATTAATGCAAAATACAAAACTATTTTGAAGAGTCTATGCAGTTTTTACCGTCATTATCCAGAAAATATTTCGATACGCAACGATCTGAACCAAAACTTATGTCTTCTATACAACAGATAGCATGCGTGTATCACAAATATTTTTATATTTTTGAGGAGAGTCCAAAAAGAGCAGTAACATAAGAACGTCCCCATGATCAGTAGATTCTTTAAAAAATTCTATTTACATATTGTTATATGGATCATTCTTCTTTTCCTTCCCTTCATCACTTATCTTTATCAACCGGATAAAATCGCTGATTTCAAAATCTATTCGGCATTATCGCATCTTGGCAATATCATATTTCTGGCGAGCAGTTTTTATCTACATTGTTACGTCGTCGCGCCTAGATACTTCTTTGGCCGTCGAAAGATTTTCGTCGCGCTGATCGCATTCGGCTTTTTTGCTTATGTTCTGCTCAATTACGCTATCGTGTATTTTAATCCCGATGGCGAATTAGCTCATTTCAAAAAGGAGAACATACTATTTGTGCGACTCGTTGTAGGCCCGGGGATTATCTACTCACTTTGTATGATCACCTCATCCATGATCTTTCTTTATAATGAACAGGCGAGACAAAAAGAACTTAATAAACAAATTGCATTAGAAAAGACAACTGCCGAACTTACTATTTTGAAACTTCAGATCAGTCCACATTTTTTATTCAACACGCTCAACAATATTCGTTGGCTGATTCGTAAACAATCTCCGGATTCCGAAGGTACGATAGTCAAACTATCCGAAATACTGCGTTATATTCTATATGAAGTTGATGGTCCGAAAGTCGAACTTTTTAACGAAATCGACCACATGCGCAATTTCATCGCTTTACAGACATTACGACTCCCTATTGAAGGACATGTCGACCTTAAAATTGATCGTGCCGTCAAGAATAGAATGATCCCACCATTATTATTTATTCATTTTGTAGAAAATGCCTTTAAATATGGAGTCGATAGTAAAAACATGCCATACATACAGTTTCAGTTTGTGGACATTCCCGGTGGGATCGCTTTTAAATCGGTGAATAAGATATTGCTATATACAGAGTCTCGATTAAATGAAGGTATCGGGCTGACAAATGTTAAAAGACGATTACAGTTACTCTATCCCAATCGACATGATCTTTCCATCCAAAGAACAACGGATGGATATTTTGAAGTGACCCTCAGACTAATGACAGATGAAGATTAAATGTATACTAATTGACGACGAACCATTCGCACTTAATTTGCTGGAAGACGACCTGCTGAATTTCACGCAAATTGAAATTCTACAAAAATTCAATTCTCCCATCGAAGTCGTTGACTACCTAAAAAAACACCCTGTAGACTTGATTTTTCTGGACATTCAAATGCCTGGGCAGCTAGGAACGCAATTTATCCGTGAACTTCAAGATCCGCCTTTAGTTATATTTACGACAGCATACCATCAGTACGCTGTTGAGGGATTCGAATTAAATGCAGTAGATTATCTTTTAAAACCTATCTCAAAAGAACGTCTTACCACTGCAATCCGCAAAGTAGAGGACATCGTTGCGCGACAAACCAAACACTTCAACGAGAAAGATCATATTGTTGTCCATGTAGAATATAAAAAAACCAAGATTTTTCTCAACGAAATCAGTTATATCGAAGGTCTAAAAGATTACGTAAAAATCTATTTGGTTGACCGACAAGTTCCGTTGCTAACCCGAAGCAATTTACGTGGTATGGAAAAATTACTACCGGCAAACGATTTTGTACGGATACACAATTCCTTTATTGTCAACAAGACCAGAATCGAACATTGCACACTTACAAAACTTACATTACGTGAAGTTACTCTGCCTGTGGGCAAAAAATATGTCAAAAATATCGAACAATTCCATACGAAAATAACATCGAATAAAGATAACATGATCTGACAACATACATTCGTCTACACATTCAACCCTTCCGTCTACAGATGATTGTATAGTACAAAAATGATTTCCAAATTTGCTTGATATCTATTGGCCTGATATGGGCTAAGCGATAATTACCGTAAAAAAAATGAAAAAAATCATAGCAGTACTCTTAATGTCAACCACTGTTGCCACATTACATGCGCAGACTCCGTCGGCCGGCCGTCCAAGTAGTTTCGCCATCGCCGAAGGAAAACTCACAGGTCAACTCGTAGATCCTCAAGGCAAACCAATCGCACAGGCTTCTGTCAATCTCCTACGGGTGATCCATGATCAGTCTACGGGCAAAGAGCGGGAAATCTTATTCAAAAGCACGAGTTCGCTTGAAAATGGAAAATTTAGTTTTGCAGCACTATCCACCAAAGACAAATGGAAGTTAAAAATAAGCTCAGTAGGTTATACCGCTAAAGATATTGCAGTCGAGTATGGATCTGATAGCAAAGTTTTGGATAAAGATCTTGGTACTATCACATTGGAAAATGATAATCGAAAGCTAGACGAGGTAACGGTCACTGGTCGTAAAGCTTTACTTGAAATGGATATCGACAAAAAAGTCTACAATGTAGAAAAGAACATCGTAGCAGCGGGTGGTACAGCTATTGATGTCATGCGCAATATGCCTTCTGTGCAAGTTGATATTGATGGGAATGTCAAGCTCCGAAATGCTGCACCGACCATTTTCGTAGATGGCAAGCCTACAACACTAACACCAGACCAAATACCTGCTGACGTAATCGAAAAGATCGAAATCATCACCAACCCCTCTGCTAAATACGATGCTTCGGGGAGTATGGCCGGAATTTTAAACATTATCCTTAAAAAGAATAAAAAAACAGGTTACAATGGTATGGTGACCCTTGGAGCAGATCGTTTTGGCGGAACCAATTTTATGGGAAGTCTCAATTTGCGTCAAAACAAATTCAATATATCCCTTACGGGAATGAATATGCGTATGCGGACGAATACCGAAGGTGATAGCTATCGGGAAAGCACAATTGATGGTGTTAACTCTATCGTTAACCAGGATATCGAAGGCAAAACCAAGGGAATGATCAGCTTTGGAAGACTCGGGTTAGACTATGACCTTAGTCCACGTACGACCGTATCTGTTGCTGGAATCTTTGTCGAAGGTAAATTTCGCCCCAATGAAAACACAATGATAACGACGGAATCGCAAGGCAACAGCAATAGAATTTCAGAGTCCGAACGTAGTTTCAAACCTAGAGGTTTACAGGCGGGCCTTGTTCAGAAATTCAAAACAGAGGGAGAAGAATTGACCGCGGACTTCAATTATTTCGGTGGAACAAACAAATCTAATGGCACTTACACCACCAATTATTTAGATAACAGTG
>JAQZAZ010000018.1 GCA_029239355.1 Sphingobacterium sp. | reverse complement strand
ATTGGATACGATAAAAATAATCATTCCATTCTATAAACACCAATAGTTATTTATTTAATCTATCGTTCAATTGTTGCTCATAAAGTGACTCTAAGAGCATTTTTTTATTTTGATTTTCCCAAAAACCGGCAGTCCTGTCTTTAAAGCGACCATGATTGTTTTCGCCATTCACCCCAATTGCAAAATTTTGCCCAGAAGCCCAAGGTTGTTGTACGGCCGCACTCTTGACTTTGCAATTCCACAATACCTGTGTCACTCCGGCCCAACCGTGTCCACTGCCCCAGTTACCGCGATCCTGAACATTAATCTCGCCATCGGTTGTAATCTGATCGTACAGGGTGCCTACTGCCCAACGATGATGTGGGCCAATATCCGCATGGGTATTCGTTGCAGTGGACAAGCTAAAAACATTTGGCCCCAAAGTTCTTGCTCCCGTGACATAATCATGTCGCCCTTCTGTGGTATATAATTGTCTAAATAAATTGAGTTGACCATTGTTATTGAATGAATACCTACGTCCCCCAGTAATTTGAGATTTGGGATCCAGGCATTTCGAATTGATGACGGATGTTTGTTTTGCGAAGGCTCCCAAGCTTACTGCCGCATAACCAAAATAGCGTGCCGTAATGTTGCGTACCCATGCATTCTCAATTTTATCAAACTCAATAGCTATCCAAGCATGGTTTTCTTCTGTTTCGTTGACAAATTCGGATTCAAAACGTAGATTTTCAACCCCCACTTCCTGAATACGTCCCGCAAACTTAAAAGGTACGACAGAAACTTTACCAAACTGCGGATCTATGGCCATAACAACTGGATTATCTAAAAACAGCGTGTCTCCACTAATGGAAGTGATAACACGTTCAAATTTTAGTTTATATTCCTTAGTTGTCCATTGTTTTGTTCCTTCCCTTGCTATTATTTGATCCATTTTGACGGCTTTAATCCACGCCGCATTGAGTTCATAAGAAAGGAGTACTGATGCCCCTTTCTGAAAATCACGACTATCGTCGACAACGACATACTTACTTCCGACAGGTATATATATTGCTTCAAGCATTTGTGCTTTAGCCTGATCTTCGACATAGTTTCCGTCACCAGAAATTTTCAATAAGCTACGTTGTTGATTTCCCGTGGCACGCAATAAGGTTTCACCTTCGGCATCCCCCTCTCCTCTCAACACAATACCACTCGATTTGATCAGTAGACTTCCAGGTATATTGTAAATTCCTTTTTTCAGCGTTATCGCCCCTCTATATCCGTTTTTATCAAGGGGTTTGTTTGAGATTTCATCGATGGCACGTTGTATCATCTGTTGATCAGTTCCATCTGCTGTAGGATGTAACGAAATAGCGCTGGCTACAGTGGGGAGCTGTCGATTTCCTTGATGATAACCAACCCGACTGAAATCAGGGATGATATTTCCCCTATCATCCGGAAAATAGATGAGTTTACCCTCGGGATCTTTCCGAACCAGACTCGACTGTGCCCGTCCCGAACGCAAGTTTTCCTCCCGAAGCAAGGCTTCTAAAAAATAGTAATCTGCGTAACTTAATGGCTTATCTACTTCGGTATTGGAGGGTTTTGATCCTGTACTATGCAGTAAAATAAACCCTTTATTTTTATTTGGAGGGGACATATAGTGGTCAATCAGATTAGACATTATTGTCTGCGCTTTGCTCAAATAGTCTTTTCCCTGATTGCTGAATGTACTCAACTCCAATAGTCCCGACGCGATCACGGTGGCAGCTGAAACATCCCGCGGTTCATTCGGAATATGAGGTGCATCGAAATCCCAATAGGGGATTAAATCCTTAGGCATACGTGGATGGCCAAAAAGCCAGTGCGCAACCTTCTCAGCTTGCTGCAAGTATTTTGGATCACCGGTCTCACGATAGCACATGGTATAACCATAGAGTGCCCATGCTTCTCCCCGAGCCCAGGTAGACTCATCACTAAATCCTTGATGTGTATTTTTGTGCTGTACTTCACCTGTAGCAGGATTATAGTCAATTACATGGTAGGTGCTATAGTCCGATCTAAAATGATTCTTCATCGTTGTGTTTGCATGACTTAAAGCGATATGATAATAGCTAGAGTCCCCGGTCAATTTTGTTGCTTCAAAAAGCAATTCCAAATTGAGCATGTTATCAATAATGACCGGAAAATCCCAACGATGGCTATTATGATCCCACGAACGGATGCATCCGACCTTAGGATTAAAACGTGTTGCCAAAGTTTTAGCGGATTGGATAATGACATCCCGATAATGTGCATTGGCCGTAAGACGATAACCGTTACCAACACTACAGAAAATCTTAAAGCCCATATCATGGGTTTTCCCATTATACTGTTCGCCTTCTATACCTCCGGTCAATTCACCCGCCAGTTCTTTCCATTTATGTTTTCCGGATTTCTCGTATAAATACCATAAAACCCCAGGATAAAAACCACTGGTCCAATCGCCTCGTTTAACGGCCACCAACTCGTTATTTTCGGAGAGTGTACGTGGGGATGCTAATGTAGAATCAGCTTTTTTTAGCACCTGTAGCTCTTTATAGAGCAATTGCGACTGTCGATCCGCAAGATCCCAGGCTTTTTTCAATTGGTTTGCGTTCTGCGCTTTTGTTTCCTGAATGCCACAAAGTATAGTTGTCAAGCTCAGTATCGAAATAATAAATCGCCTTTTTGGGATAAAACGATTCGAAACATCTCCATGTTTTGACAGCAGCATATTCATATTGAAAATCATATTACATTTAGGTTTGTTTAAGTAAAAGTTTAATTGGTAAGATTTATAGCTGGATAAAAAGGGTCTTCCAGCATTACAACCATATTAAAGGATTACGGATGGGCAAGTTGCGAATGACCTCTTCCTCCTTGGGATTATGATCGAGCTCAGCCCAAAGTTTCAGATAGCTGCTGTCTTGGTAAGCGGTTGCAGCAAAGATAAGAGCAGGTTGAGCAATAGGCCATTGCTCCCAGTACATCACGTCTTTTTGATAAGGCCATTTGTTCTTATCACTGATATAAGGTATCATAAAATCCAGCCCTTTTTTGATTGTACGTCCATCGGGTAACGTATATTGCCATAGCGGTTCATTTGTTGTAGACAGGATATGGCAGATCATGGTCATGGCATCTAGATTAAATAGGGAATATCCAAAGGGCTTGGTCCGTTGGAGTTCCCGGGGAAAGCTACCATCTTTTTCCATCTGGCTGGGTAATAAAATTTGCTGGTAGCGTTCAGCACACATCTTGAGCAAAGCCGTATCCTGCACTAGACTGGCAAAGGATGCCACCTGCATAACCCAACAGGTACCATGATTGTTTGCTGCATTCATTTCGTCTTTACCATATTGGTGCTCAGTCAACCAGCGCAGATATGTTGCAAACCAACGATGGATGGCCTCTTTGGTTGACTGTGGAAAGTTTGGATCATTTTCGAGCACTTTTACGCCCTGTGCCACTTCCATTAAATGAATGGTGTCAATTATGCCTATACCGCGACCTGTAAATCGTCCTTGTACAGCTTGGGCATACAGCAGATTTGGATTCATCATCGTCTCCGAGTCGACAAACCAAGCATGCAAATGAACCAAGGCCTGCTGCACATATTTTTTATCCGGATTCAAACGGTAGGCCGAAGCTAGGGCGCCGATAATTTGGCTAAAACGGATCATGGCTTTTCGATGGGCAACAAAGTTGGCTGGATTACTCATACCATCCCGTTGGACATAGGGGGCACCCGCATCCATTGGATCTGGCCACCAATAGTCGCCTTCCGAGTAAAAGTCATGAATACCACCGCTACTTCGAACTGCAGGGTAAGCCGTCACGGTCAAGGGTTTTTGCTTCATGGCCCATTTTGATTGCTTTTTTATAATAGGACGCAAAACCGTCACGATTTTACTCTTGAAAGATCCATTGGGTTCATTCGCCCCAGCGAACAGGGGGAGCAGCACAATCCCAATAAATGTGCACGCTAGTCTGAAGATTGATTGTAAATTCATTTCCTTAGATTTTTATGAGGCTATATCGGGATAATGCGGTACTCTTTTCCTTTCATTGTTTGAAATTCAATTTCAAAAGTTTCTTTGGTTGATAAAGGCGATAATTTTTCGCGGTCGAGGATATGGTATTTCAATGAACTTGGTTTGTATAGCAATTCATTTTCAGCCCCATTGACTTTATTCCCATTCGTTCCAATTACTTTCACTGGCATAGAGGTACGTAACTTGCATATTCCACCTATATTGGAAACGATACGTGTCTGTTGCAATTTATTATCCTTCCAATCGATGTCTACCGTAAAGTTTCCCCTTGCTTTAATTCCCTTAATATGCCCTGTCGACCATTCATCGGGCAGCGCTGGCAATAGATGAATAGCACCATCGTGGCTTTGCAAAAGCATTTCAGTCATTCCAGCCGTTGCGCCAAAATTGCCGTCGATCTGAAAAGGAGGATGTGCATCAAATAAGTTTGGATAGGCACCACCACCGCTCATCTGAGCGCGATCCAGTTTGGGATCAATAAAGTTCAGCGCATCCTTAAGTATTTTATAGGCGTGGTTTCCATCCTGTAATCTTGCCCACCAATTTGTTTTCCATGCCATCGACCAACCTGTACTCACATCACCGCGCAAAAGCAGCGATTTTTTTGCCGCAGCGGCCAATTCACTATTTTCTGTAACGCTAATCTGGTTACCAGGATAGAGTCCAAAAAGATGCGAAATATGTCTATGCTGATCTTTGGGATCATCCCAGTCTTTAAACCATTCTTGCAGTTGACCATATTGTCCAACCTGATAAGGATATAATTTTGCACTCGCCTGTTCCAATGTCGATTTAAACTCAGGGTCGATCTGCAATACATCGCAAGAGCGAATAACCGCAGTAAATAACTCGCGGATAATTGCCATATCCATCGTGGATGCCATGGTCAATTGATATTCCTTTCCTGCTATTTTAATTGTATTTTCAGGCGATGTAGAAGGATTTGTTATCAAGTATTTATTTTCAGGATCAGCGATCAGCCAATGTAACATAAACTGAGCCGCCCCCTTCATCAGTGGATAAGCTTTATTTTGGAGAAAAGATTTATCTCCTGTAAAGCGATAATGCTCCCACAAATGTGTGCTGAACCAAGCCGCGGCCATTGGCCATGCAGACCATCGTGGCATACCTTTAGGATCCCAGTCATACCCTCCCGGAGGGGAGGTCTTGGCCCACAGGTCCGAATTATGGTGAACTACCCAACCTTCCTTTATGTTGTAATTTACAGCGGCAGTTTGCGCTCCATTGACCGCCAGTTCCTCCATAAAATCAAATAGGGGCTGATGGCATTCGGACAAGTTGGTATTTTCTGCCAGCCAATAATTCATTTCGGTATTGATATTCGTGGTGTAATTACTTCCCCAAGGCGGCTGTACATGATCATTCCAAATCCCCTGTAAATTGGCGGGTCTTCCACCTTGTCTCGAACTTGCGATCAGCAGGTAACGTCCAAAATGATAATACAAAGTCAGTAAATCCAGATCTGTAGGACCTTTGGAAAATTGCATAATCCGCTGATCGGTCGGTAAATTTGCATGTGTTGAAATTCCAGCCAGTTCAAAATCTACCCTGTTAAACAGTGATCTGTAATCCTTCTGATGATCAACAAGCAGTGTTGTAAAGTTTTTTACTGCGACCTGTTTCATTAAACGGTTAACTGTCGCCTTTACATCCTTTCCAGCTCGGCTCGGCGATTTGTCGAAACCATTAAAGCTGGTCGCTTCTGTCAGTAATAATAGTACCTCATCAGCACCAATGATACGAAGCTTATCCTTTTCTTGCTGTACCTTCCCTCCTTTTGCCTGTACTTTAACACGCATTTCGAAAGTCATCCCCTTTCCCTCAATGCTATCGTAAACCACCTGTTTAGGTTCGTAATCCCGATTAGCCACAAAACTGGGGGCTTTACCCACAAGGCTCAGTACATCGTTGCCGAGTGCTGAAACGGTACTTTTCAGTTTACTGGTCATGGACAGATCCAAAGTGATTGATTTAGCTTTATTTGCTTTTAAGCGAATGACCAAAGCTTTGTCGGGGTAGCTGACAAAGCTCTCTCTTTGATATTGAACACCTTGATAGGTATAACTTACCGTACTTACCGCCCCTTCCAAATCCAAATCTCTCCGGTAAGCTTTTACCTCTTTCTCCTCTTGATGAAAATCCAGCCACAGGTCACCCATGGGTAAATAACGTGCTGAATAGGGGCCTTGCATTTTCTTCCAGAGAACAGCAGCCTCTTCATATTTCCCAGCTAAAATAGCTTCACGTACTGACGGTAAAATTTGCGGACCATTGGGGTTGTTTCCAGCCTCAGGTTCGCCCGACCACAGGGTATTATCATTAATCTGAAAACGATCCCTGCTCACCCCGCCAAAGACCATTGCTCCTGTCGTACCGTTACCCAAAGGTAGTGCCTCCTCCCAATATGCAGCAGGTTTATCGTACCACAGTTGGCGCTTCTTTTGTTTATGTTGTGCATGACCACAGGTAACAGTGGCCATTATCCCGAGCAAAAGAAAAAAGCTCAAATTAGTGTTTAATTTTATCATCTCACTATTTTTCAATTGTCAACAAAGTACTTTTTGATTCGTCCATCCGTCCGGACACAACTGCTTTTCCTGCGGATAAGCGAAGCCGTATCAGGGCTCTTCCATTGTATGCCTGTACTTTTCTCGCGCCTATGGATGTTCCCTGATCAATGATCAGCTCACCATCTCCTGTAGCATCAAAATAGATCCAGTTTTTAGCATCCAGACAAGGAATACCATCTTTATCCAGTACCTTGGCCTGCACCGTTATGATATCATCTTCCCGTGCAATTTCTTCAACCTGTAATTTCGCAGGTTTGCCCCAACGCTGTGTCTGATATACTTGTTCAATCTGATCTATCATAAGCTCCTTACCATTTTTGGTAATAGCTTTGATCTGATTTTTTCCCTCACGTAACTTCACCATCCAACGCAATCCGGCAGCGGGAAAATCTTGGCTATTTCTTTTCTTTACCCCCTGACTTTCGCCATTGACAAATAGTTCGACCTCCTTTGCATTGGAATATACTTTGATCATCTTTGCCTCATCCGCCCCGCCCCAACGAACAGGCCAAGAGTGTCCGTAAATATGCAGCATGGGTTTTGAAGTCCAATACGATTGAAATACGTAATAGGATTCCTTCTTCGTAAAATCGCGTTCGACAACACCTTTCTGGTTGACATAGGGAACCGGATTATCTGGACGAACAGGTGTTGAGAAATCTTTAAAGGGCCAATATGCGGTACCCGTAAGCCAAGGCATGGTTTCCTGCTCCTTGAGGTGCCAATCGATCAAATTACAGATATAGCTTTCACTCCAGTCCCCATCCTTGGAAACTCTTGCAGCACCACCCACGAGGGATGCATCGCCAGCCCGTTCATCGGTGGTACCATCGCCTTCTATTTTGGCTAGCGCGCGATCCGGATCCTCGGCATGGCGACGAGCATGACTATCTCCGCCCCATTCCACATGAAGAAAATGTTTAACCTTTTTCATTTCCTCTGCCGAGGCCGTTTTATAGTCTGTATACACTCCACGATACCAACCAGCCCAGATAGAGGGTGAATACACATCAACAATATCTTTACAAAAGTCACAACGTCGTATGGCCGTTTTTCGACTGGGATCCAATTGGTGGGAAAGTAAATGCAATTCACGCATAAATGTCCTGATTTTCTCCTTGTCGAATTCGGGGAAATCGCCGGGCCAATCATTTTCATTACCTAGCCCCCAAATAATGATCGAAGGGTGATTATAGTGCTGCTCAATCATATTTGTCAACATCCGTTTCCCTTGTTGCTGATAGATTTCACCGCCCAAGCCACCACGGCACCAAGGGATTTCCTCCCAAACCAAAATACCAAGACTATCACAGGCTTCGAGCACCCTGCGGCTTTGTTGATAATGACCTAGCCGAATGAAATTGACGCCCATCTCTTTCATCATCGTCATTTCCTGTAAAATCTGTGCATCTGTCATGGCCGCTCCTACAGCAGCATGATCTTCATGACGATGCGTGCCGCGAAGCAAAAGTCTTTTTCCGTTTAATAAAAAGGGACCATTATCTTTAAATTCTACATGCCGGAAACCAAAAAGGCTCTCTTCTTTAAATGTCTGTCCATTGCTTTTGACGATGGTTACCAAGCGATACAAAACGGGATGATCTGGGCTCCACAATTCAGGTTTTTTAACTGTTAATTTTCCAAAGTCAAGAGATCCTTCCACCGAACGAACAACCGGCGTCTGACGCAGTAGCAATTTACCCGAAGGGTCATAAAGCTGTGTTTCGACATCAAAATTTGAGCTGTTGGATTGTGTTAATAGGCGACCACGGATTTGCAATACCCCCTGTTTTCCATCTGCATCGACAGTAGGGCTAACAAAGACTTTCTCTAAGGCCGTCTGTGGTACATATTTCAAATTCAGATGGCGATAGATACCTCCATATAGGTTAAAATCGGATAGGTCTGAGGGAATCATTTCGAGGTCACGCGAGTTATCTATCCGAATTGAAACCGGTATCTTCCCTTTAAACTGTGTTTTATAGGCTTCGGTTTTTTTAAACTGTTCGACAGCCTCAGTAATATCTACTGTCCATTCGTCATAGCCGCCGACATGTTCCCCAACCTTTTGCGTATGGATATAAACCGTAGACTTTTGTCCCGCACCTTCAAAATGAAGCAATGTACGACCATTTGGATACGGATTTTCTATGGTTAATGTCTTTCTATACCAAACTGGGCCCTGATAATAATTGACAGCCGGATCAACTGCATCTAAGGCATTGTAACAATGAGGTAAACTAACGGTTTGCCATAGTGGAACGGATTCAGGATTGCCCGCCCCAACCGGCCGTACAGCTTCCCAAATCCCCCCAAGATCGCTCTTCAGAAAGTCCCATTCCCGGTCGATTCGCTTTGATTCCTGAGCCTGGAGCTGTAAAGCTCCAAATCCCAATAGCAATGCAAGTATTTTATAAAACTTATTTTCCTTTATCATTAAATAGGGTTCTCTTTTCTTAATCTTTAAATTCAGCTTATTCATCCAAGGCTCCGGTTTTCATTTCCTTTGCTGTGGCCGTCTTATCTCTTTCTAGTTTTCCAGCCAACTCAATTTTGATTACAGTTGCGACAGGATCAATTGCCTGTTTGGAAACGTCAATTTTGATCGTATCAGACTGAGATTTCACTTTAAGCGTTTTACCATTCGCTAAAAAACTAGCTTTAAAAACTTTATTTTTTACTGGAAGAACGACCGTTCCATCTTGAGGCCAGTCAAATATGGTCAGGTAAAGCAGGGTCTTGTCGCCCTGTTCCTTCATGGTGCATCTTCCCCACTTAAAGGGTTGCAAAGGACTGCTTTTGGTTGCATAAATTGCTTCACTGTTGATTTTCATCCACTTGCCTATCGTCGCCAATCTGTCTATGCTTTCCTGTGGAAAGCTTCCATCGGGTTTCGGGCCGACATTGAGCAAATAATTCCCGCCTTTTGATGCGATATCAACCAAATTACGGATCAATGTTTCTGCCGACTTCCATTTATGGTCAGACGTACGAAATCCCCAGGTTCCATTCATAGTCATACAAGTTTCCCAATGCTTTCCTTCCAACTCGCTCCAATCTGGAATTTTCTGTTCTGGCGTCTTTGTGTCCCCCGGAAAATTTGGTCTTTTCAAACGATCATTGGTAATAATATTGGGTTGCAGGCGCAGTTGTTCCTGTAGCATGCTCGCAGCTTCATCAGTCATATTTGTTGGTGTATCCCACCACAAGACGGAAATATCACCATAATTACTCAAAAGTTCTTTCACCTGTGGTACAGATACATTTTTGATATAGTCATCAAAACTCGCAGTTTCTTGCTTTGGATCCCAATGGCCTTTATGCGCTAAGGTATAGGCATCAATTTTGGCTGAATCCGGATTGGGCCAGCCTTCGCCCATGAGTTTCCGCGCTGCCGAACCACCAGGATTATTCCAATCTTGCGATTGTGAATAGTAGAAACCTAATTTGACACCATACTTTTTACAGGCGGCGGCCAAAGGCTTTAACAGATCTTTACCATAAGGAGTCGCATCGACCATATTCCATTTGCTGGTTTTGGTTTCGAACAACGCAAAACCGTCGTGATGTTTGGCTGTAATAATGAGGTATTTCATGCCGGCATCTTTCGCCATTCGCACCCATTCGTCGGGATTATATTGTATAGGATTAAACTGGCCTGCCATCGCCTGATATTCGTCAACAGGAATTTTTGAACGGTTCATAATCCATTCCGCTCCACCCCGAGCTTGTTCATGACCACGATAGACACCGCCAAATTGTGCATATACGCCCCAATGGATAAACATACCAAATCTGGCTTCCTCCCACCATTTCATCCGTAGACTATCAGGTAGCTTATTTTCTTGCGCCATTGATGCGCCACTTGATATTCCTGAGACCAAGAGTATCAGGAATAGTATTTTATACATCTTGAGTTTAGTTTTCATGCCTATAATGGTTATATTTTAGAAACCTTTTGTCTGCGTAAATTTATCATTTCCCAAACTTTTAGCAATATCTACTTCGGACTGTGGCACAGGCCATAAAGTATCCCGCTCAGCAAATAAGCGCATTGCACCATCGGGATCTTTGGTTTTGTCCATGACTTGTTTTATAAGTCCCCAACGTTTTAGATCAAAGTAACGCTGTCCTTCCAGAGCCAATTCAACACGTCGCTCGTGACGGATAATATCGCGAAATTCTTCTTTTGTCAATCCGGAACTAAATTGCAGCAAAGGCATTTTCACATCTGCACGGGATCGTACCTGATTCAATGCATCGACGGCTGTTTGCTCAGGTCCAGCACTTTCGTTTTTTGCTTCTGCATACATCAGCAAAATATCCGCGTAACGAAGAAATACCCAATCTTGATCACTTTGTGTAGCGTAGCTGGTTGGCCATTTGGCTTCATTGATATATTTCCTGGGCAAGAAGCCCCCCTTGACATCCGCTGCTACAGGATCAAAGGCGGAAGAAGCTGTCGTTCCACGCCATACCCCTTGATAGATAATAGATGCCTTCAATCGGGGATCACGGTTTTCATAGGGATTTTTCGCATCATATTTGGCAGAGGTACTGATGTCCTTGCCATCAATACAATAATAGGAATCAACCAGATACCCCAGAGGTTGTACCGTCATTAAATAGGAATACATCATATCTGCGGGGCTATACATATTAGGCGGTAGAAAACGCGCTGAAAACATAATTTCAGGGTTACTATTTTGACCAGGTTTTCTAAATAAATCCCGATAGCCACCTTGATAGATCGAAAATTTGTTTTCATCCATCACCATCTTTGCCACTGCGGCAGCTTCAGCCCATTTTTTATTTGTCAATAATACTTTTGCTTTATATCCGAGTGCGGCACCCCTGACAGCATGTCCTTTATATGCGGTGTTTGGCAACTTTTCAATGGCATAATCAAGATCTGCTAAAACAGCTTCCAAAACTTTGCTTTTTTCAGTCCTTCCCAGTCTAGCGCTGGCATCATCCAAACCTAGTGGCTCAAGTGTCAGTGGCACATCACCATAAAGATTAGTCAGTAAAAAATAATAATGTGCACGAATGAAACGGGTTTCGGCTTTATAGCGATCTCGATCCTGCTGGCTCATGCTGGTGATACGGTCTATATTGGCAATCAATTTATTACAGGCTGCGATTGCTTGATAGGAGATCTCATAACCTTCCGCCTGCATACCGCCTGTCGTTGAGGTCAATCCACCTCTAGAAATTGTATTAAAATTATTGGATGTGCTTGATATGAATGCATCATCGGATAAGCCGTCCCAGAACATGCTTGCCCCACCCCAGCCCCCCCGGGCATTGGAAGAAGATGTAGAATTATATCCCCTACATAAAAATTCATACACACCCGATAGTGCAAGGTCTGCATCCGCTTGAGTTTTCCAAAAAGTAGATTCAGGTATTTTATCCGTTGGATTTTTATCTAAGAAATCTTTAGCACAACTGCCCAGCGCTGTGGTAGCCGCCAAACAAAAATATAGATATGTCTTTTTTAGTTTAATTTTCATGATCTCATCAGTTAGAAGGTGATATTTGCACCAAATGCAAAAACTTTATTTTGAGGATGGGTTACATAACGTCCTGAGGTTGCTCCACCGCTGGACGATACACCGCGTTCTGGATCTAAACCTGGGAACTTCGAAAAAGTAACCAGATTATCTGCGGCAAAATAAACACGTAATCCCGAAATACCTGCCTTTGATAATGTATTCTGTGGAATACTGTAACCTATTTGAATATTTTTCAATCGTAAGAAAGATCCATCTTTCAAGAAAAATGTAGAGGCCGTCCGTACATTATTTGCTGCTGGTGAATTGTCTAATCCTACAATCGGTAACGATGCATTTGGATTTTCCGGTGTCCAAGCGTCCATCCATTCTCGCGTGAAAGTCCCGCCTTGTCTAAAAGGAACGATTCCCCATTCGCTAACAAATATTTTTTGGCCTTGAGATCCAAAGAAAAATGCCGTAAAATCAAAGTTTTTCCATACTGCGCTGGCATTAAATGAATAATCAAAATCTGGGAATGCCCCAGGTACTACAACGCGGTCATTATTGTCCACCTTGTTATCACCATCGACATCCGCAAATTTCAAATAGCCAGGTTGCGCTGGGACTTGTTGTTTTGGCGAACTTGCGATCTCTTCCTTCGAGCGAAATATTCCTACACTTTCCAGTAAGTAGAAACTGCCATATGGTAACCCCTCCCGAATAATGGTATTGCCTGAAATACGTTCAGCTCCATATTTTATAACCTTATTGCTATTGGCTTGGATATTACCATTTAATGTTAAGGACACTTCCCCAATTTTTTCACGGTATTGAAGTCCGAGTTCGATCCCCCTATTACGCAACGTTCCATAATTTACAGTCGGGGCAGTAAGACCGATATAGGAAGGGAATGCTGTCGATGATGACAGAATATCGGAGGTCACTTTATTGTACCAATCAAAAGAGGCTGTCAACTTATTATTCCAGAATCCGAGATCAATACCAAAATCCAATACTTTGGTACTTTCCCACTTTATACGTTCATTTGCCATAGCAACCTGACGTGCTCCCTGTTGTAGGGTTTCTTCAAATGGATAGGCAAAAGCAGAGCTGTAAACAGTTTGATAGGGATAGTTTCCGATATTCTGATTACCGAGGGTTCCTATGGAAGCCCTAAGTTTGACTTCATTGACTGTCTCTTTAAGCCGTTCACCAAAAAAAGCTTCATCTGAGATCTTCCATCCTGCTGATACGGATGGGAAAAAGGCCCATTTTCTATTTTCGGGAAAACGTGAAGAAGCATCATAACGGGCATTTCCCTCCAACAGGTATTTGCCTTTATAATCATAATTTAAGCGACCGTAATAAGATCTTAAAGACCATTCATCAGTCACGCCACTATTTGACTGTTGTCCGGCACCACCACCATCCAATTCAAGCAGATCTTTATTAGGGAATTGCAATCTGCTGCCAAATAATTTTTGCGTCTTGTTATATTCTGCTTGTGTGCCGGCTAATACTTTCAAATTATGGTCTCCAAATGACTTGTCGTAAGTCAGTTGGGTATACCCCACAGGATATACATTGTTATCATCAGTCACCTCCAATCCTTGTCCTCCGACATCCAATTGGCGTGCAGGCAGTGCATCTGGTTTTGCCTGCCACATATACTGATTGATCACTGGTTTGTTTGTATAGTTTTTGTTAAAACTATAGGTTAAACCACCGCTGGTTTTCCATTCTAAACCCTCCAATAGCTTTATATTCACAAAGATATTGCCCTGCATAAAGTAATTGTTCAGTCTAGTCAATGCGTTGTCTGCAACCGCAACTGGGTTTTTATTGGGTGACTGAAATGGGTAAGCTCGGGAAGTATATCGGCCACTTCCATCTGGAAGCACAGGACCATATAACGGGGACTGGCTTATTGTGGACAGGAACTGATCTTCAGCTCCGTTTCTCGGATATTTTCGATCACGATAATTCAATGTAATACTCGAACCAAAACTTATTCTATCGTTGATTTTCGAGTTCAGGTTCAATTGGAGATTATACTTTTTAAAGGAAGTACCAATCATAATATCGGGCTGATCGACATAACCAAGGATGACGTTATAATTGGTTCCATTAGCACCACCACTTAAACTTAAATTATGCGTTTGCACGGGTACAGTTTTAAACACGGCATCCAACCAATTAAAGTCAGGATAAAGCGTTTTGTCTGTCGCATTTTTATATGCATCAATCATTTCCTGGCTGAACAGCGAATTCGCATTGGTGATACCAGAATTTTTAGCAGCTTGATTATATAGGGTCATATAATCTACCGAATTATAGACCAAATCAGGTAATGCTGAAGCCTTTGTTATTCCAACATTGTAATCGTAGCTCAGTTGTGCTTTTCCGGATTTCCCCTGTTTGGTTGTCACGAGGATCACACCGTTTGCAGCTCTTGCTCCATAGATTGCTGCTGAGGCGGCGTCTTTTAATACTGTAATATTTTCAATCGCCTGTGGATTCAGGTTCTCCAAACTACCGGGAATCCCATCCACAATGACCAATGGTGCGGAAGAAGCACCATAAGAACCTAATCCCCTAACTTGTAAATTCACATTTTCGTTACCTGCCTCTCCGGATCCTTGTGTCACACGAAGTCCCGGCATACGCCCTTGAAGTAATTGTGTAGGATTAGTCGCAATTCGTTTATTCAGTACTTTTCCGTCTACTGCAGCAACGGCTCCAGTCAAATTGCTCTTTTTCTGTGTTCCGTAACCTACAACGACGACCTCGTCCATTAGGCTACTTGACTCTTGTAGTACTAGATTGATATGATCTTTTTTAACAATAGCGATTTCTGTTTTTTCTCTACCTACCAGTGAAAAAATCAATACATCAATATCCTTGGCAAGAATCTGATAATTGCCGGATACATCTGTAACGGTTCCATTCTTTGCGCCTTTAATCTGTACTGTCACCCCTGCAAGTGGTTCGCCTGCAGGTGAGGTTACTTTTCCTGATATTTTTAGCTGAGACTGTGCAAACACGTTAGGTGCAGCCATACTCATCAGCAAAAATAAAAGCAAACCCTTCCCTACCGTTTTGGTTGTCGGTGTTATCATAGTTCTCTTGGTTTATGTGGTTATTTTGAACTCAATAAATGAAACCAAATATCAAAAATAGTCGGTCTCTAGAGGGAGATTTTTCGTTCGAATAGGTGGAAAAAATGTCTTTTTTCTTGATTTCCAGTAGAATTAAAAGGATTTTGAAGAAAATTAAATTTTCAATCGCTGTTTCATTCTTGACGATGATATAAAAAAGGTATTATCTATCCTTAAAAAGAAAATATCAACCTATTTACAAGTTGATATTTTCTTTCATTTAACACCAAGAAATCCGATATTGCTGTACTAATACCCTGGATTTTGGGGCAGTAAATTTGTATTACGTGCGATTTCATCCTGAGGAATAGGCATCAGTGCATGAAAATCTTTTACTTTTGGCTGGCTTTCATAGGCTCCCTGCCTAGTAAATGCATCTACTACTTGTCCCCAACGTTTGATATCGTACCACCTTTTCCATTCAAAAGCTAATTCAATACGACGTTCTTCCTGCACTGCCTTTCTAAAGTCTGTCTGCGACATACCCGTTGCTAAGTCTGCAGGATAATTCTGTACTCCCTGTGGCGTATACCTTGCTCTAGCCCGAACAGCATTTATATAGCTATATGCCTTTTCCGTTGGTCCGCCTTTACTTTCATTTAATGCTTCAGCTGCCATTAAAAGAACTTCAGCATAGCGAAAGATAACATGTTTGATATCGGAGTCAGAGCCATCCGCTCCAGCATTAGTGCCCGGATGCAAACACCATTTTGCGGTATGTATACGAGGCCATTTCCATTTCTGATAGGGTGTCATCACTCCTTTTATTGGTGTTTCGGTCAGAAAGCTAATTTTCTTTCTGTAATCTTGATCAGAAAAGCTACCATATACGCCATTTGATGGTACAATAACGCTCCATCCCAACATATCGGCATCCCGCACACATACTGGTATTTGTTTGCATCATTGATTACAGCCTCAGCCATCTTAGCGGCATCATCCCATTTTTTCAAGACCATATAGACCGAAGCCAACAAAGTCTGGGCGGCGCCTTTGGATGGTCTTGCTTTGTTGTTATTGGCATAGGTATCTGGCAAATTCACTATTGCATATTCACAATCTGCGATGATATTCTCATAAACCTTTGCTGCTGGAGTTTTGCTGATAGCAATTACCTTGCTTGGATCACTGACGAATTCACCAATATAGGGGATATCCCCAAATAGTTGAACCAAGTGATAGTAATATAGCGCCCGAAGTAACCTCGCTTCGGCAATGAGGGCGGATTTTTTAGCCTCATTCATTGTGACGGCTGGAATACCATCTATTGCGGCATTTGCAGCGCCAATACCCAGATAAGCGGTTTTCCATACCGCGAGTAAATCCTGATTGCTCGCATCATGTGTAAAACTGTTCAACTGAATCCGACTAGATTGCGTACCAATATCCGCAATATCAATGTCATCACCCAGCAATTGCAGTACCATGGTCAATCGCCGTCCATAAAAATCTGCATTGGCTAGAAGCCCGTAAATCCCCATCACTGAAGCTTCTGCATCCGCTTCCGTCTTAAAATATTGCTTAGGATCCAAAATACTTACCGGTTCCTCGTTCAGTTTGGTACAGGAAAACAGGCTGGTAAAACACAGCGTCGTAAGTATAATACGATATATAGTTATCTTTTTCATTAGCATGAATTATTAACAGGTGCCTATTTCGAGCATCTAGCTGAAAATTGCTGCACCCAGATTATTTATTTTTCATTTAACTACCATGAATGGTACTCAGATGGTTCTTAGTAGTGTCAAAACCTTATATTTAAGCCAAGGGTATAGGATTTAATATTGGGGTAGCCCATGTAATCTAATCCGACATTTCGGTTAGAATCCTGATAGCTTACTTCAGGATCAAAACCCGTGTAGTTAGTCCATGTCCATATATTTTGTGCACTGACATATATTCTTAAATATTTTAAATGAATTTTTTCGAGTGACTTTTCTGAAAAATTATAGCCAAGAGCAAGATTCTTTAAGCGGAGGTAAGAGCCATCTTCTACCCAGCGCGAGGAAACTTCGGGATTGTTGGTTGAGCTTGCCCTTGGTACGTCAGTATTGGTATTTTCGGGTGTCCAGCGTCGCAGTGCATCCTTTGTAGCATTTCCTTTTCCGGCCATCCAGTCCAGTTCCATTCGTGTGATATTCAACATATCATTGCCGTAACTTCCTTGCATAAAAATATTCAGATCAAAATTCTTATACTTAAAATCATTGTTAAAACCGAAGGTGAAATCAGGATTTGGATTACCTATAATCGTACGGTCGTCAGCATTGACAACACCGTTTGCACCGGCGATCAATTGATTATTTTTATCGCGCCCAAATAAATCCTTATAGCGAATATCTCCAGGTTTCTTATTTGGTTGTGCGCTAAAATCATCGCCCTGCTGATAAATTCCATCTGTCACCCATCCAAAAAATGCGCCGAGTACCTCTCCTTCCCGTAGCAGCTGCGAATCCGTTGAAAGCATGTGACCAGGGATCGTATTATATCGAATCTCGCCTCCAGGAAGCTGCAAAATCTTGTTGCGATTGAAACTGATGTTAAAATCTGTTTTCCATCCGAAGGCACCGTTGAGATTGGTTGTCTGCAAACCAAATTCCCAACCTTTGTTTTGTACACTTCCCACATTTTGGAGTGCCGTAGTAAAACCTGAATAGAGCGGCAGTGGCACCTGATACAAGAGATTGATCGTTTTTTTGTAATAATAGTCTACTGATAGGTTTATTCGGCTCTTGAGAATACCGAGATCCAATCCAGCGTCTGTTTGTTTGGTCGTTTCCCAAGTCAGATTCGGATTGGCGACATTCGTGGGACGCACTGCGTTAACTGGACTTCCGCCCATTGTTGTCAAAGTAGGTGAAAATCTAGCCAAGGATTGGTAGGAACCAATTTCCGAGTTTCCGGTTTCGCCATAACTTGTTCGCAATTTTAAATTGCTCAGCCAATCGATCGATTTCATAAACGGCTCCTGACTCAGGTTCCAGGCAAGCGCCCCAGAAGGAAAGAAAGCCCATTTATTATTGTCACCAAACTTCGAAGAACCATCATACCTACCTGTAGCAGTAATAAAGTAACGATTTTTGTAATTGTAGTTTAAACGCCCATAAAATGAAGACATTACCCAATCTTCAAGATTCGAAGATGCATTTTGATAATTGGAACCAGCACCTAGATTCCAATAGCTAAAGCTGTCTGAAATGAAATTTCGATTATTGGCCTGCCAGGTTTCATTTCTAGAACTCTGATAGGAATAACCAGCCATCGCATTCAGATTATGGTCTTCGCGAATGGTTTGCGTATATGTCAGGAAGTTTTCATTAATCAAATTGGTATTTTTATGTGCCGCGATCGATCCAACTCCACCGAAATTTCTTCCTTCGACAAGTTCTTTTGAGACATAATTACCTGTGCGTTGATTACTGACCTGTACACCAAAGGTGCTACGAAAGATCAGATTTTTGAGAATTCCCAACTCCACAAATCCATTCCCCTGAAACAGATCTGTAATCACCTCGTTTTTCCTTTCCATAGCAGCAGCTACCGGATTATCATGCGGGTCACCGAACTGCTTCAAGGTGTATTTTCCTTCATCATCGTAAACTCCCTGTGTAGGTTCAAAGCGCAAGGCTGCGGAGATCACTCCCGCACCTGTCGTTCCGCTACTTCCTTCCTGTGTTCTTACACCGTTTAATTTATTGCGATTAAACAGCAGTCTTGTTCCGATTTTGATGCGATCAGAGACCTTCATCTCTAAATTTGAAGTCCCGGAAAGTCTTCTAAAATCCGAGTTGATCACAGTTCCCTTTTGTCCAAAATGACTGACGGAAGTATAATACCTAATATTGTCACTGCCTCCCGACACGGAGACTTGATTATTCAACTGATTTCCATTTCTAAAAATCAGGTCCTGCCAATCAGTTCCTTTACCCAGGGATCCAGGATCTTTAAATGGTAGATTATTGTTCCCAGCATTCTTATAGGTATCGTTAATATAAGAGGCAAATTCCGACGCATTTAATAGCGAAAGGCGCTTCCCTACTTTCTGTGAAGCAAAGGAATTATTTAATTCAATAACAGGTTTGCCCGAACGTCCTTTTTTCGTTGTTATCATGATCACTCCATTGGCACCTCTGGAGCCATAAATAGCTGTTGCAGAAGCGTCTTTTAACACTTCGATAGATTCGACATCTTCGGGAGCAGGGGCCGAACTACCGGGAAAGCCATCAACCACATACAATGGATCACTACTCGCATTGATGGAACTACCGCCCCTAATCCGAACACGAGGAGCTTTACCGGGTTCTCCATTTGTGCTGGTCACTGAGACCCCAGGGGCTCTCCCCTGTAATGCTTGTGCAGTACCTGCCAATGGAAATGCATTAATTTGATTCGCATTAATGGAAGACACGGAACCTGTTAAATCACTTTTTCGTTGTGTTCCATAGCCCACGACAACGACCTCATCCATAACTGACTCATTCGATTGTAAGGTGAGCTGTACCGTCTTTTGATTCGCCCCAAGTTTAATTTCTTGCCCAGCGTAACCAATGGAAGAAAAAGTTAATGTTGCATTCGCAGGTACCTTTAACATAAACTCACCTTTATCGTTAGTCTGTGTACTCCGGCCGGGGACTCCCTTCACGCTTATAGAAACTCCCTGCAAGGGAGAATTGTCTTTGTTGACAACCTTACCTCTGATTTCTGATTCTTCCTGATTAATTTGATGATAGATACCTCTGTTTTCGCCTTTAGTTATCCCCAATAATAATCCAGGTGACAAAAATATTGCCATGGATGCATAGGGAATAAGCGCACAGGGCCCTCTTCTGAAAAGCTTTGATTTCATAATTTTACTGTTTAGATTTTTTGGTTTAGTTTTAAATTGATGGATTCACTCCTTGAGCAATTCGTTTGAATCCAAATCTAATTTTTAAAGATTTGATTAAGTCATAGTTATGTTTTGTTTGGTTATTTGTCTCCAAGGTAATTAAAAAACAAGTAGGCTTCACTCGTTTAGGCTATTAAAAATGCGAAAACGATTTCGACTATTCTTTCTAAAAAACAGCTTGGAATGTCTATAATAACATTCATTTGCCGCTCGTATTCTCACATTTGCAATAAAATCTATATATTGCTTTTCAAATCAATTTAAAGTGAGGGATTCGATGGTATCAAAAAAATATAGCGTTGCCTATATCTTTTGGTTTTGCGCTTTTTTTATTCTTAATATGATTACTGGTTATTGCCAGACAATCATACCCACGGGTACACCTTTTGTAAAGCAATATAAAAAAAGCCAATATAAGGCGGGAAACCAGAATTGGTCATTGGCTATTGATCAGGAAGGGCGAATCTATAGCGCCAATACGGAAGGATTGCTACGATTTGATGGACAATACTGGCGCATATACCCTCTTCCTAACCACTCAACAGTCCGTAGTGTTGCTGTTGATAAAACCGGAAAGGTATATACAGGTGGACGAGGAGAATTTGGCTATTGGACTTCAAAGGCTTTTGGTGAGATGAGCTATCATAGTCTTTCCAGGCTGGTCAAAGACAAGACTTATTTTCCAAACGAAGAAATATGGAAAATTATCGTTGAAGATCATCGTGTATTTTTTCACACTTTCTCCAAGTCCTATATCTGGGAGAACAACACAATCAGGCCACTCACGGCTAAAGGTGAGCCTTTTTTATTTCCACATCAACTTAACGATCAACTGTTTTTTGAGCAGCTCCCAAGTGGCCTACACGAATTCAAAGCGAATAAATTAGTACCTGTACCAGGCAAAGATATCCTTAAAGACAAAAATGTTCTAGCAATATTACCATTTGATAAAAATAATTCACTTATCGCAACGGCCCATCACGGGCTCTATCTTATGGATTCCAGCGGAAACATCCGAACATGGTCAATTCCCGCTAATCCAATACTAAGTCAATCCCAAATCAATAACGGTATCTATTTATTTGGAGGGCAGTATGCGTTTGGAACCATTCAAAATGGCGTAATTATTATTAATAAAAATGGAGAAGTAGTCCAACATATCAATAAAAATAATGGACTACAGAACAATACTGTACTCAGTATAACAAAAGATAAACAACAGAATATCTGGGTAGGGCTGGACAATGGGATTGATCGCATTGAAATCAACTCTTCTTTATCTTTTTATACCGATTTTGTAGGTAAAATCGGCACGGTATATACGTCAATTATCTATCAGGGAAAAATTTACTTAGGGACAAATAAGGGCTTATTCGTTAGCGAATGGAAGGGATTAAACAATTATAATTCCTTAGATTTTGTTCAGGTTCCCAATTCAAATGGTCAGGTCTGGACATTGGCCATATTTGGTGCGGAACTGATCTGCGGTCACAATGAAGGAACCTTTAAATTGGTCAGCGGGAAACTGGAAAAGATTTCCAAAATTACGGGCGGTTGGATATTTAAACCTATATTCGGCACAAAGAATATTCTTCAGGGGAATTATACGGGATTATCAAAGTTCGTATTTGATGATATGCAGCTTCGATTTGCACAGCAATTTTCCTCGATTAAGGAACCGGTTCGATTCCTCGCCCAAAAAGACAATCATTCATTCTGGATTGGAGATTGGGGACAAGTGCAGCTGATTGGTCTTGACCCAAGCTTTCAACAAGCACAAATTCAATTTACCTCAAAGCTAGATAGTCTTGCTGCCAAAAGAAGATTTACGGGCATTTACACATTAGAAAACAATCTTGTTTTTGCTACTGATAGTGGATTCATGCAGTTTGATAATATCGTCAAACGCTTTAGTTATGCAAGCGAATTAAATAATGCATTAGGAAGTTATAAAAATGCAAATAAGGTCATCCCAATCACTACCAACAGTTATTGGTTTATTCAGAAAACAAAAATCGCTAAAGTAGACTTTGATAGTAAAGGAAAGCTTAAAATAGATTCCAATCTGCTCAGCCCCTTGCAGGATCGCATGATGAGTAATTATGAAAACATTCTACCGATCGAAAATCATTACTATCTCATCGGATTAGATGATGGTTTTGCCATCTATCGGAATTCAGGTCAAGATCATAAATACATATTGCCTCCGCCTCAGATTGCGCAATTGACCAATCTCACAACCGGAGAAACAATCATACCAAATGGAGATCTTAGGTTGGCATCATCCGAAAATAACCTCAGGGTGAGTTTCTCAAGCCCCTATTACTCCTCCTCACCATTACAATATCAGTATTACTTAGAGGGTTATTCGGATAAATGGTCGGACTGGAGTGAAACAGCTTATCAAGACTTCACAAACCTACCTTATGGGCATTTCGAAATTAAGATAAGAGCTAGAACCAATACCGGCCTGACTTCTGAAATACGGGCGATATCTTTTACAATTAAATATCCTTGGTACCTGTCATGGTGGGCAAAAATCTGCTATATCTTGATGGTTTCGGGATTGATCTATCTTATTTATAATTTCAATCTTCAACGAGAAAGAAAGAGACAGTTTCAAGCAAAGCGAAAATGGTTGGAAGAAAAGAAAATTGCATTAGAAAGAGATGCCGAACAACAGGAGAAGGAATGGATTAAATTAAAGAACCAACAGTTGGAAGCTCAGCTCAGCCTAAAGAATAAAGAGCTGGCCAATGCTGCGCTCAATATTGTCTATAAAAATGAAATGTTGAATAATCTACATGATGAACTCAAACAGCTCAAAGATGCAGAAGGAAACAAGCTCAGTTCCGACGAATTGAAAAAAATAAATAAGCTAATTGAAGACGCGCATAACGACGATCGTGACTGGCATATTTTTGAGAAAAGTTTTAATGAATCACATGAGAATTTCTTTAAAAAATTAAAGCAGGAGTTTCCGGATCTTGTTCCCAATGATTTAAAACTATGTGCTTATTTACGGCTCAATATGTCCAGTAAAGAGATTGCTTCACTACTCAACATCAGTACGCGAGGTGTAGAGATCAGACGCTACCGTTTGCGCAAAAAACTGGGCATACCAACAGACAAAAACCTGTCCGAATTTCTGTTGGAACGTTAAAATTTCGCTACAGAGACTACATCATTACCACACAAGCGCTTTAGTGTTATTTTTACACTAAAGCGCTCTTTTTTTTACACAAAAACAAACATTAAACAACTCAATAACAGAATATTAAAACTAAAAAAAAATTACATTGAGAAAGTACAAATATAGTGTAGTAGTGATGTGCAAACGTTAAATTTTGGCAAACTTGTACTACATCAACATATTTGCTGAGGGAATAACCAATTGATTTTTTAAACAAACACCAAAATTTTACGATATGAGGAATCTATCCGCATTATTTTTGACATCCATGGTCGTCTCGGTTGCCTATGGACAAACTTCTATCCAAGGAGTGGTCAAAGATGGTTCCAGCATGATATCCATGCCAGGGGTCACCATTAGTATCAAGGGAAAAGCAGCATCTACCAAAACCGACGCAACGGGTAAATTTCAAATCAACGCCGCTCCTACCGACTCCTTAGTTTTTAATTTTCTAGGCTACCGCACGCAAACGGTATCCATCGGAAACCAAACGCAACTTAATGTTTTTCTAGAGAACGAAAATAAGGCCTTGGAAGAGGTTGTGGTTATTGGTTATGGTACACAAAAGAAAGCCGATCTCACCGGATCAATTAGCTCATTGAAATCTTCGGATATTGCCAAACAGCCTGCGATGTCAGCAATGCAATCCATTCAGGGTAAAGCAGCCGGTTTGAATATTATTGCGAACGAGGCTCCGGGATCTTCACCAAATGTTATTATTAGGGGGCTGGGTACAGCTCTGTCTGGTCGAAATCCCTTATATGTTGTGGATGGTATCGCACAGGACGACATTAATAACATCAACCCTTCGGATATTGAATCGATGGATGTGTTGAAAGATGCATCCTCAGCATCTATCTATGGTCTGAGAGCAGCAAATGGTGTCATTATCGTAACCACAAAAAAGGGTAAAGCGGGTACTGTTAGCATTAATTACGAAAGTTATGCTGGAATGAAGAAAATTCTCAATCGTGTAAAAATGGCCAATGGGGATCAATTCAGAACGTACTTTAATGAAAATTTGCAATCTCTTGGAATAACCAATTGGGAAATAAAAGAAAATCAGCCTAATAACACCGATTGGTATGACGAATTGATCAAAACCGGAACGGTGTTTAACAATGCTGTAAACATCGCTGGTGGTACAGAAAAAGTCGATTATTTTGTTTCGGCAAATAACTTTACCGAAAACGGTATCCTTGATGGCTCCAAATATGTCCGGAATACGATCCGTAACAACAATGTTTATAAATTTTTAAACAATAGGCTGAAGTTTTCGCAAAATCTTAATTTAACCTTGACAAATGCTACACCAAAGCCAAATAGCGCTTTTACAACAGCATATAAACAGTCGCCATTAGTTCCTTTAATGTATTCCAATGGTCGTTATGGGATTGGACGCGTGAACCAAAATACCGGAATAGTTGGTATAGATGGAACAACTGGTCAAACCATAGGAAATTTAAATACAATTGGCAACCCCGTTTATGAGGTTCTCAGACAAAATGAACGAACAAATACGTTACGACTTCAGGGGAGCTTCGAAGGTGAATTTAAAATTACAGACTATTTAAAAATAAATTCACGCATTGGGGCAAACAAATTCTACTCAAAGCAACGAATCTTCACTGACATTAAAGATCGTTGGCTCAATGCAAATCCCTTACGAGCTGAAAGTGAATTCTATAAAGAAAAAGGTAGTAGGCCTGGGAATACCAGTTATGCTGATAACAGTTTGAAATATGAAAATCTTGAACAGTTCAGATGGTCATGGGAAAACTTCCTAACATTTAACAAGACATTTGATAAGCACAATATCGAAGCTGTGGTGGGGATGTCTCGTGAAAAATACGATATCAACAGTATGAACAGCCAAATGGGCTATAATGTTCCAGAACAAGAACAGTATTGGAATATCAATTTAGCAAAAGGAAAATCAGATGGTTATGACATCGTTTCATTGCAGACATACTATACACCTAGAGCCTTAGCGTCTTATTTTGGACGGGTACAATACAACTATGATAGTCGTTATTATTTAACAGCTACAGTTCGAAGAGATGCCTCAAGCGTGTTTCGTAATACAGGGAAATATTGGGGAACATTTCCATCCTTTGGTTTTGGCTGGACTGCATCCAACGAACAATTCATGAAAGACATCAGTTGGATCAACTTCTTAAAAGTCAGAGCAAACTATGGACATTTAGGTAACCAGAATATTCCTTTAAATGCGTATAATATTTTCTCAAGTCCAGAAAGTTCCAATTACAATTATGTTTTTGGTCCCGAACAGAATATGGTATATGGTAGCGCAAAAGGAACACCTCCAGTTGACTTAAGCTGGGAGGTTACCAAGGAAACAGGTGCCGGAATCGACTTCACTGTATTTAATAATCTATCTGGATCAGTCGATTATTATCATAAAAAGAATACCAATACCATTCTGGACGTCACCCCAATCTATTCTTCACCAGATGAAAAAAACTATTATGCACATGGCGCCAAGGTATTAAATCAAGGAGTTGAAGTTGCATTAAATTGGAACAAAAGTATATCGCCAGATTTTAGCTATTCCGTGGGTGTCAACTATTCCTATAACAGCAACAAAGTAACAGATGTTGTCCATACTTATGATGGTGCTACCGGTGGAAGTTTGAACAATGGTGAAATTACAAAACAGCTGCGCGTCGGACAGCCAATTTACGGTTGGTGGATGTTTGAATCTATCGGTGTTTTTCAGGATGCAAATGATATCGCCAATAACCCCTCTTTTGGACCAGCTAAACCCGGTTACTTAAAATATAAGGACCAAAATGATGATGGTGTAATTGATACCAGAGATAAGAAATTCTTCGGTTCCTTTATACCAAGTTCAACATACGGCATTAATCTGGGTATCAATTACAAAGCAATTGATTTCAATATCTCAGGATATGGTGTCGGAGGAAATAAAATTTATAACGGGATGAAAAGTACACGTACCGATGGTGGAGAAAATATTGCCCTGTCGACCTTTGAAAACCGTTGGACGGGGCCAGGCTCAACCAATGTGCATCCCGGTGCTGAACGGGCGATTTGGGCGTCAAGTTATTTCTTAGAATCAGGCAGCTACTTCCGTATCAACAACATCACCGTTGGCTATACTTTTGATAAACTGTATAGCTCAAAATCAAAATTGCGACTATATGTAACGGCTCAGAATCCATTTATGTTTACCAACTATAGCGGTTTCTCTCCAGAATTGGCGGGTGACGGTAGTCCAAACCTAACTTCAGGTATCGAGCTTTCGGCTTATCCAACCACGCGCAATTTCCTTTTTGGACTTAACATGCAATTTTAATCTTTAAAATTACAACACCATGAAAATTAATAAACTCTATATAGCGATCGCACTCAGTGCAGGTTTGACTTTACATTCCTGCAAAGACAGCAAATTTTTAGATGTTCCTTCAAAAGAAAATGTTGAGGCAGAAGATAGCGGAACGGTCTATACCCCCGAACAATTTGTGAACGGTGTCTATGGCATGTTTACGGATTGGGATTATGCTTTCTCTTTTTTAGGCATAACCGAAATGATTTCGGATAATGCAGACAAAGGGAGCTCTGCAACGGATTCAGGTGGCGACAAATTATTATTGGATAATCTTACGTACACTTCTACAGCGGGTTCGTTTCAATCGATGTGGGCACGCTGGTATAAATCTATCGGTCGTGCTACCCGCGCAATTGAGTATACAGAAAGTTATGGTTTAACCGACGAGACCTATAAAACCAGGCTTATCGGAGAGGCCAGATTTCTTCGGGCACTCAATTATTTCTATTTGGTCCGTGGCTGGGGGGATGTCCCTATCCAAGAGCGCGATTATATCAAAAGGGAGCCGGCAGCCGAAGTATATGCTCATATTGAAGCCGATCTACAGTTTGCGATTGACAACCTACCTATTAAATCTGCGTATGCAGCCAAGGATCTAGGGCGTGCCACCAAGGGAGCAGCACAAGGCTTACTCTCAAAAGTCTATTTGTATCAAAGCAAGTGGCAGCAAGCTGCCGACCTGGCAAAAACTGTCATCAACTCCGGTGGATATGGTCTTGAGTCTGATTATGCTAAAATCTGGAGACTGGAAGGTGAGAATGGTCCCGAATCGCTTTTTGAGTGGCAGGCGCGGGGAAGTTCCATTGCCCATGGCATTAAACAATATAGCCAGGTACAGGCTCCTCGTGGTGGTGCAGTCGCTCTAGGTTGGGGTTTCAATATCCCTAGCCAGAATCTGTTGGATGCTTTTAATGCTGAAAAAGATGATATCCGTCGTGATGCAACCATTATTTTTAGAGGTGAAACGCTTTACGATGGCCGGTTGATTGATAGTGGCGTCGAAAATCCGATGTATAATGAAAAAGCCTATTCTTCGGCAAATGGTGGTGCTGAACACACGGACAAAAACGTCCGTTATCTTCGCTTAGGCGAGATTTACCTCATCCTCGCTGAAGCAGCCAATGAATTAGGTAATAGCAACGAGGCGCTAGATGCACTAAATATTATCCGTACCCGTGTCAAGCTACCAAAAATAACGACAACGGATCAGGCTCAGCTCCGTCAATTGATCTGGAAAGAAAGGCGCCTTGAACTGGCTTTTGAGCACGATCGTTGGTTTGATTTAGTACGGACAAAACAAGCCAAGGCTGCGATGACCGGAAATGGAAAAACATTCCACGATCAAATGTTGCTCTTTCCAATTCCAGAAAATCAGCGTATACAAACGCCAGAAATGCCCCAAAATCCAGGTTGGTAATACATAAAAACATAGCTCCGTCCAAACGACCTGTATGTCGTTTGGACATTTTTTCAAGACTTTAAAAAAATATTTTATCCATGAGAAAACGAATAGCATATCCGAGCCTTACTGGTATTGCTTTGGCCCTTCTTCTCAGCAGTTCATGCCAAAACGCCTCTACCAACGGATCTGGCGATCCGTCCACAAACGATTCTATAGGTCGCAGTAAAGTAAATGAAGACTCCTTATTGACAAATATTCAGCAACAGACCTTTCAATATTTTTGGGAAGGTGCCGAGCCAACATCGGGACTAGCCCGAGAACGCATTCATATGGATGGTGTTTATCCCGAGAATGATCGGAACGTCGTAACTATCGGTGGAAGTGGTTTTGGTCTAATGGGGATGATCGTCGCCATGGAACGTGGATTTATCACAGCAGACCAAGGCACGCAAAAGCTCAATCATATTATGGACTATTTGGCCAAAATAGAGCGATTTCGTGGTGCATGGGCGCATTGGTATGACGGAGAATTAGGGACAGCCAAACCTTTCAGCGAAAAAGATAATGGCGGAGATATTGTTGAAACCGCCTTTTTAGCACAAGGCCTTATCACTGTACGTGAGTATTTGAAAGATAAAAGTGATGCCGCCAAAGTAGTCGCACAAAAAGCAGATAAGCTTTGGAAAGAAATCGACTGGAACCATTACACAAATGGACAAAATGTGCTCTATTGGCATTGGAGTCCAAAATTTAATTTTCAACAGAACCATCCGATCAAGGGCTATGATGAATGTTTAATTACCTATGTTTTAGCAGCCTCTTCTCCCTCTCACCCTATCGCACCAAGTGTATACCATGAAGGATGGGCCAGATCTGGAGGGATTAAAAGCACTGCTAAAATATATGATATCCCATTAGTACTTAAACACAATGCCAAAGAAGGTGAAGTAGGTCCTTTGTTTTGGGAACATTATTCTTATTTGGGTTTAAGTCCGAAAGGACTTAAAGATCAGTATGCTGATTATTGGGAAGCGACAAGCAATCATGTTAAAATAAACTTGGCTTATGCACAGCAAAATCCAAAAGGCTATCAGGGTTATGGAGTGGACAAAGGCTGGGGCTGGACAGCCAGCTATTCCATCAAGGGATACGATGCACACCATCCTGGTAATGATCGAGGAGTGATCTCACCCACAGCAGCATTATCTTCTATGCCCTACTCGCCACAGGAAAGTATTCAATTTGCACAATATCTAAATAGGCAACTGGGAACTAAGGTTTGGGGTAAATATGGCTATTATGATGCCTACAGTGAAACTGCCAACTGGTTTCCACAACGTTATCTGGCAATCGATCAGGGACCGATCATTGTTATGATCGAGAACTACAGAACAGGAAAAATCTGGGATCTGTTCATGCAAGCACCAGAAATTCAACAAGGATTGAAGAAACTTGGTTTTACAAGTCCTTATTTAAAGTAGTGGTAAATTTCGGAATCATTTTTAATCCGTCACACGTTGAAAATGGTTCCATCCACGAAAATATAAAATCGTCAATAACAAGCTTGAACTGATTATCAAGCCTGTTTTATAAATAACAAAAATAGATGAAAATGAGCTGTAAATGATATAGATATTCACCGTAATTGTTATCTATTGAAACCTCAATCATCCTCAAAATCGGATCTGCTGAGCACACCCATAGCAAGAGTCCGTACACATATAAAAGAAATTAATACCATGAAAAAAGTAGTAGGAATATTCCTCCTTGCATTTTTAGCTTGGCATGCCAGTCCAGCACAGTCGAATCAAAAAATGGATCAGTTTATTGACCGGCTTATGGCCAAAATGACCATCGAAGAAAAGATCGGACAGCTGAATCTAGTCACCGGCGGGGAGGCGACAACTGGAACTACGGTTTCCACGGATGTGGAAGCCAAAATCCGAAATGGCCAGATTGGAGGTATCTTTAGTATGAGTACACCATCCAAAATTCGTAAGACCCAAGAAATTGCAATCAAGCAGTCCAGACTCAATATCCCGATTATCTTTGGGATGGATGTCATACACGGCTACCGCACTGTTTTTCCTATTCCATTGGGACTTGCAGCTACATGGGATATGGGATTAATTCAACAATCTGCCCGCATAGCGGCAGAAGAAGCGACAGCAGATGGCATTAATTGGGCATTTTCGCCGATGGTGGATATTTCCAGAGACCCGAGATGGGGACGTATTTCCGAAGGCGCAGGTGAAGATACTTACCTAAGTTCAAAAGTTGCTGAGGCTATTGTCCATGGCTTCCAAGGGGATAATTTAGCAGCACACAACACGGTGATGGCCTGTGTCAAACATTTTGCGTTATACGGTGCGGCAGAAGGTGGCCGGGACTACAATAGCACAGATATGAGTCTCCATCGCATGTACAATGAATATCTACCGCCCTACAAAGCGGCCATAGATGCAGGCGCCGGGAGTATTATGACTTCTTTCAACGACATTAATGGGGTCCCTGCTTCGGCCAATAAATGGTTGATGACCGATGTATTACGCAAACAATGGGGCTTTAAAGGTCTGGTTGTAACCGACTATACCGCTGTTAACGAACTAACAGCGCATGGACTTGGAGATCTGCAACAAGTTTCGGCTTTAAGCTTAAATGCCGGAGTTGATATGGATATGGTGGGCGAAGGTTTTCTCACCACGTTGAAAAAATCACTTGATGAAGGTAAAGTTAAACTCACTGATATTGATAGAGCCTGCCGATTTGTACTGGAAGCGAAGTATAAACTGGGATTATTCGAAGATCCTTATCGTTATTGCAATGAGCAGCGTGCGAAAACAATAATCGGTTCTGCAGCCAATCATGCCAAAGCAAGAGAAATTGCAGCGAAATCATTTGTTCTATTAAAAAATGAAAATCAGACGCTCCCATTAAAAAAATCAGGTACGATCGCTGTGATTGGCCCGCTGGCCAACTCGGGTGCCAATATGCCGGGGACCTGGAGTGTGAGTGCAGAATTGGAGAAAACGGCATCTTTGGTAGAGGGCATGAAAGCAGTATTGGGTGACAAAGTAAATATTCTCACACACCTGGGAAGTAATCTACTGGAAGATCCTACCTACCAAAAGCATGCGACAATGTTTGGTCGTACGATAACTAGGGATCCCCGAAAAGAAGATGAAATTATTGCAGAAGCGGTGAAAATCGCGCAACAATCCGATGTCGTTGTTGCTGCACTTGGAGAATCCTCGGAAATGTCTGGTGAAAGTTCAAGCCGCTCTGAATTGGATATTCCCGCCAATCAGAAAAACCTTTTAAAAGCATTGTTGTCAACAGGAAAACCAGTTGTACTCGTACTATTTACTGGTAGACCACTCACCCTTACCTGGGAAGATGCACATGTTCCTGCTATATTAAATGTTTGGTTTGGAGGCTCAGAAACTGGAAAGGCTGTTGCAGACGTATTGTTTGGAGATGTTGTCCCTTCGGGAAAGATTACAGCAACTTTTCCGCGTAATGTTGGACAGATCCCTATCTATTATGCACACAAAAACACCGGAAGACCTTATGGTAATTCTGGGGATTTTGAAAAATTTAAATCGAATTATTTAGATGTAAGCAACTCCCCACTCTACCCTTTCGGTTATGGATTGAGCTACACGAGCTTTACCTATGGTGAGATTCATCTAGATAAAAACACATTGGACAGCAGCAGTAATATTCAAGCGCATATTACTATTAGCAATACAGGTCATTATGACGCCGAAGAAACTGTTCAATTATATATCCAGGATTTGGTCGGCTCAGTCACCCGTCCCGTAAAAGAACTGAAAGGATTTCAAAAAATATTTTTAAAGAAAGGTGAAACGAAGTCTGTTAAGTTTGAGATTCGAGTAAAAGACCTCAAATTCTTTGATAACAATCTGAACTATGTTGCCGAACCGGGAGATTTCAAAGTTTACATCGGCCCCAATAGCCGTGATGTAAAGGAAAAGGATTTTAAATTGCTTTAAAGTCGATCCACTCCCATTATCGGGGGCGGGCTTCCCCTTTTAGACAGTTTTACTTAGCGGCTGAGGCACAAATTAACTATTGATTAATACCAACTTCGGCATTAATAGGGGATTAGCAGGGGTATTACAGGGGGTTAACAGGGGTATAACAGGGATAAACCCCTATTAACCCCCTGTTAAAACCATATAAAGTACCTGTTAATAGGGGTTTACAGGCAAAGATGGTGTTAACTCGGTCAGAAGTTAAGTACCAGCATCTGTAAACAACCCAATAAAACAAATAGGACGATTTCAAAAATAGATCCAATATTCCTTATAGAGAAATGAGTACTGTTAACGTATATCCCCTAATCTCGTTGTTATTTCATATTCCCATCGAAGTTTTCAAACAGTAAACGTAATTCCGCCGCTTTCTCGGGATAGTCCGCTAGGATATTGGTTCGCTCGCTTGGATCCCATGCAATATTATGTAATTCTTCTACCGCACCATAAGGTTTTCCAGATATCTGATTGACGCCAGCTGGTATACGCCTATATTTCCAATCTCCCGACCGGACAGCTTCAACATGGCCGTAGTTTACCAAAAATATCGGGCGATGTGCTGTTTTTAGATCTTCCGCTTTACCATTTAGTAAGGCATCTATCGACTGACCGTCGATATTTTTTTTTGGAAGAGGGGCCCCTGTCCATTTTGCTATCGTTGGCAACAGATCCAGATTACTTATTGCTTGTCTAAGCACCTTACCTTCCTGTGCATATCCTTTTCCGTATACGATGAATGGAACACGAACCCCACCTTCAGTAGTTTCAGCTTTCGACCCTTTAAATACACCGGCTGTGCCTACATGCCAGTTTTTGGTGGCATGGTCGTCCGACATCCGTGAAGGATAGGCAATCCAGGGACCGTTATCACTTGAGAAAATCAAAATCGTATTCTCCGCCAATCCTTTTTTCTCTACGGTGTTCCAAAGCTCGGCAAAATTATGGTCTAACTCACGCATGACTGCTCCTAACGGGCCTGCATTCTGCTGATCGGCAAACTTATTGTTTTTGTTGGCAAAAGCCAATGGAAGATGTGGGTAATTGTGCGCGTAATATAAAAAGAATGGATGATCTTTATCCTGATTTTCTATAAAATCGACTGTTTCCTTATGGTATAAGGCACTTAAATCCGAATCATCGGGTGATATGACCTCTGGCTTCCTATTTCTAAAAATTTTTATGACTGAATCTGTTTTTACATAAGGGTCACGATAATCATGGCTATATAACATACCATAAAAAAAATCGAATCCTTGCTTATTGGGATGATGATAAGCCTGTTTATCGCCAAGATGCCACTTACCGATCAGACCTGTCCTATAACCTACCTTTTTTAGCAGCTCGGCAATGGTTTCTTCTTCATCAGGTAGTCCGAGATTTGATCCCGGGCCAATTGGCGCCGGTAGATTATAACGGGAAGCATATCGTCCGGTTAGCAACGATGCCCGCGAAGGAGTACAAGAGGGGGTTGACACCATAAAGTTTGTTGCCCGCACACCTTTACTGGCAATCGAATCCAAAAAAGGGGTTGAAATATTCGGACTGCCATAACAGCCAATGTCGCTATATCCGAGATCATCGGTCAGAATCAAGATAATATTCGGCTTTTTTTGTTGGCCGTAGGCAAAAGCCATCATTAAAAATAATGTCGTTAAGATAAAGAGTCTAACGTATCGCTTCATATTCGTATGAGTTAATTGGATCGTGCTACAATATAACAATTTTTAACAATTTGGATTCTGTTTCAAATTCGTATTGAGGTTAATTTCTCTTTGTGGAATTGACCAGAGATAATGCTTTTTTCGGGTCAAAAACAGCTTTCTGAATAAGCCAAGTGGAACTGTCACATCTTTGAGTACGACTTTTTTGGCTATCATCATGATGTACAGATACAGAGGCATTAATAATGGACTTCGATTCGATTCTGCACATAGATATGTTATCCATAACAGGAAAATCCTAAAGATAAAGACCGTCTAGAATACCTTAGTACTCTATAATTTTTCATAGCTAAAAAGTTAATGGTGAATACGAACAAGTGCCAACGCCAATCGAAAACTTGTTTCAATATTGAAGACATTTAGGGAGGCGAGCGCCTCCCCTGCTGTCAGTTTGAGAAAAGATAAGGGAAATTATCCTATATTACACATTCGCATTTTCTTACCTGGGGGTATAGTCATTAAAGATTTAATAGTACTATTAGTAAGGAATGCGATTTTTGCAAAGTTGATATATTTCATAATTGTATTAAATTTTATGGTAAAAAGATCCCATTTAATTCTTAGCATCTTTTGACATCTTCACAAATATAAAAGATATTTTAATATAATCTACTAATTCTATAGATTTTATTAAAATAAAAAATTACTCCATTATGTTCTAGCAATGAGAAAAAAAACTCTTAACAGCGGTACTTTATCAAGGTTGGGTGATCATCTGCCTCACTATTCAACTCGCGATGGATTACAATGATAAATAATCGTCTAGTGTTTCATCAAAAAATAAAATCCATAGAAAAGTAGTTACGGTGAAAAAAACGTTATATTTAAATGTCATTAACCAAAAATCGGATCCATGGAAGACATGATTCTTTACAATCGGCTTCAATTTGCCTTTACAATCACATTCCACTATTTATTTCCCCAATTGACTATGGGATTATCATTAATGATTGTCTATTTCAAATGGAAATTTTTACAAACACACAATGAAGATTACAACAATGCATCAAAATTCTGGATGAAGATCTTTGCGCTCAATTTTACAATGGGTGTAGTGACAGGTATACCTATGGAATTTCAATTTGGCACAAATTGGGCAAAATTCTCTGAGCTCACAGGGGGAATCATTGGGCAGACCTTGGCCATGGAAGGAATGTTTTCATTTTTCCTAGAGTCTTCTTTTTTGGGCATGTTTCTCTTCGGAGAAAAATTACTTGGTCACAAGCTACACTTTCTATCTGGTTTGATGGTATTCATTGGATCTTGGGCAAGTGGATTTTTAATTATTGCCACGCATTCCTGGATGCAGCACCCTGTCGGTTATGAAATTCTCGAAAATGGCAAGTTTGTGCTGAACAATTTCAGTTCTTTATTTACCAATCCATGGTTATGGCCTTCTTATCTCCACAATCAAGCTGGATCTCTGGTTACAAGTTCTTTTTTTGTTGCCTCTATAGGAGCCTTCTACCTCCTCAGCGATAGACATAGTAAATTTGGAAAAATATTTGTTAAAAGCGGCGTAATCTTTGGTACTATTTCATCCGTCATGCTCGCATTTCCTACAGGAGATCTAGCAGCCAAAAATGTGGTAAAATATCAACCGGCATCATTCGCAGCGATGGAGGGTATCTTCAAAACAGAAAAAGGAGGATCTGAAATTATCCTGATCGGTCAACCTGATATGGAAAACAAAAAACTGGACAATAAAATTGCGGTCCCTAATGTTTTAAGCTTCCTTACCTATCAACGTTGGGATGCAGAAATAAAAGGCCTGAATGAGTTTGACGACTCATTACATCCAACGAATGTCCCAGGGCTCTATTATAGCTATCACATCATGGTTGGTTTAGGTACAATATTCATTGGAATCATGGTATTGGGCAGTTTCTTACTTTGGCGAAATAAGTTATATCAGACCAAATGGTTATTGTGGATCATTATGTTTATGATCCCTTTTCCTTATATCGCCAATACGGCAGGCTGGTATACATCCGAACTAGGACGACAACCTTGGTTGGTCTACAACCTGATGCGTATGGTAGATGGGGTTTCGCCCACGGTATCTTCTGGTAATACGTTATTTACTTTACTGGGATTTGTCGGACTCTATATTCTTTTGGGATTGTTGTTCCTTATGTTGGTATTGAAAATTATTCGAAAAGGCCCCGAGCCTCATATTGCTTTAAACTAATTTGTTATGGAAATATTCTGGTTTATAGTATTGACTTTTATGTTGGGCATTTATGTTGTCCTCGATGGTTATGATTTTGGAGCGGGAATTGTACATTTATTCTTCGCAAAGACCGAAGAGGAGAAAAAGGCCGTAACAAATGCAATTGGCCCTTTTTGGGACGCTAATGAAGTTTGGCTGATCGCATCTGGTGGTGTTTTATTTTTTGCTTTTCCAACACTTTATGCTTCATCTTTTAGTGGATTCTACCTCCCTCTGATGCTCGTATTATGGTTACTGATCTTTAGGGCGATAAGTCTTGAGCTAAGAGGACAAATACATCACCGACTTTGGGAAGCGTTATGGGATAAAGCTTTTGGTTTAGCTAGCTTACTTCTAGCACTATTTTTTGGCGCTGCCTTAGGCAACGTCGTTCGCGGAGTCAATCTGGGGATGGTTGAAAACGGGATATCCACACAAGAACCACATTATTTCTTCCTCGCACTCTGGAACCCTACTTTCGATCCTTTGGCTGAACATCAAGGTATCATTGACTGGTTCACAGTGATACTAGGCTTAGTAGCGGTCGTCACACTGACTATCCATGGTGCGGGATGGGTCATATTAAAAACATCCAGTACCCTAAATCAGCGACTTAAAGACATCATATTTAAATTGAATTTCGTATTACTTGTATTGGTCATGCTATCTGCTTATGTCTGGCATTATGTCAAACCAATCTCCTTAAATAATCTGCAAAATCATTATTGGCTCTGGATATTCCCGTTGATTGCAGCGATTGGCCTGCTGGGACAATTTTGGATCAGGACGTTCAAAAAAGATGGTACGGGTTTTATGTTCTCTTCCCTATTTATACTGGGAAGCTTTGCAACCACAGTGGCCTCTATGTTTCCAACCTTATTACCATCAACCAATGAGGTAAACCCCTCATTTACCATCCAGAATGCCGCGGCACATGAATATGGCCTCTCTGTAGGTTTGGGATGGTTTGTTTTTGCAGCAATTTTGGTCGTGGCTTATTTTATTATTCAATTTAGGGTCTTTAAAGGAAAACTGGATGATGTCGGTTATGGTGAGCATTAGCATAGTCGCGCAGACAAACTAGAGCCCCAACAATTTATGTGTTAGTGCAAATTGTACCAATTCGATCATATTTTTTACTTTAAATTTGGTCAGAAGATTGCGTCGGTGGGTTTCAATCGTAACAGGACTTAAAAATAGTTTCTCCGCAATCTGGTTACTGGTATAACCATCGGCAACCATCGTCAAAATCTCCTTTTCCCTGCGTGTTAAACGTGGAAGATCTTCCATGGAAGTGACAGCTCCGGCATAAAGATCCTTGGCTCTATCGCAAAGCGCTTTCTTTCCATCAAGTCCAAGCTGTACACAACGAAGGAATTCGTCATTAGAAACATCCTTTAGTATGTAACCATTTCCCCCATTTTGCATAAACTGAAAAATAAGATTACGATCTGCCAGATTACTCAGTGCAATAACCGGAATCATGGGAAACAGCTTCTTCACCTGCAAACAGACGTCCAATCCGCTGGTATTCACAAGCTGCATATCCATAAGCACCAAATCTACTCTTGTACAATCCAAAAATTCGATCAATGATACTTCCTCCAGAAATGAATATACTTTATACCCGTTTTGGTTATTGAGAAAAGACGTTACGCCTTCCAATAATAAAGGATGGTCATCCAATATGGCAATAATTTTCATACATTAGTTTTTAACTAAACACTTACTCCTACTTCAATTTGGGTACCAGATCCTGGTTTACTCTGCATATCAATAGATCCATTGATCCATTTGATTCTGTTGACCATATTATTTAATCCCATTCCATAATTTGCGGCGGAAGAATCAAACCCTTTTCCATTGTCTTCTATCAAAATCTGCAATATTCCCTGTGATTTACTTACCTGGACAATAATGAGGTCTGCATCTGCATATTTCAATGCGTTTGAGATCGCTTCCTGGACGATCCGATATATTGCCAACCCTTTTTGGAAGTCCAGCCGTACTTCGTCCTCATAATTTTCAAATTGGATCTGCACCTTATTATTTCTCATCGAAAGACATAATTGCTCCAATGCTGCTATCAGACCAAATTGCCGTAATGACTCGGGCATCAGATTATGCGATATCCGTCGAACTTCGCCCAAAATATCGTTCAGTTTGTGCGGTAATTCCTTCGTCAAATCGAATTCGCCTGCCTGCTCTCCAGCGATCTTAAATTTCAATCCTGTCAGCATTCCGCCGATACTATCGTGCAGATCCTGTGCGATACGCTGCCGCTCTTGCTCTTCAGCTTTGAGCATGGACTCGGAGATTTGCAACTGCTTTTCCTTCGCCAATTTCTCCAAAGCAATCTCATGATTCATTTGGATCTGTCCATTCAGCTTCCGTTGTTTTCTATAGGAAAAGGTGACAAATAAAACAATGATTAAAAGTAAAATAGCAATGCCTAGAACAAGAAAGATCTTAAATTGATTGCGATCTTTTTCTGCACGTAGATTTAAAATCAATTTTTCTTTTTCTATGCTTTTGTATTTAGCCTCCATTTCGTTCATCTTCTCCAAAAGCTGGACTCTCTGAATACTATCCGAGAGCTTACCCGCCACATTGGACATCTTAAGTGCCTCTTTGTAATCCCCCATCAATTCATTCACAGCAGCCAATTGGCTATAAACAATTTTACTGTTGTAAAGATCGCGTGTCAACAATCCATTTTTTATAATCTCCTCCAATGGCAATTTGGCTTCAGCATATTTTTTCTGCATCAAATAGACATTAAACTTTCTAAACAGCATCATCTGGTAGGATTTCCAATTGTTCATTTTCTTCGACCAGCCCAAACCAATATCCAGCATACGTAAGGCTTCATCTGTCTGTTGTTTTGTCGTAAAATAGAGCGCTTCATTGTAATAGTAATTGGGTAGCTGAGAAGAGTTTGGGTTCTTACCTAAAAGGAGTTTAGCTTTATCCAATAGTAGTCGAGCCTCTTTTGATTTAACCTGGTAGCAATAGGTGCTAACAGCATTTAAATAGGCTACCAGTAGCGCTGTGCTCTCTGGTTGTTGTTCGAGCTGTTCGATCGCGATCTGATGATACTCGTTTGCTTTTGCCAATTGATTGGAGGACATAAAGGCCATACCGATCATGGTATTTATTGCACCTTCCATGAGAGGATCGTGTGCCTTGGCATAGGGCATACATTTACCATTGAGTATATCCAGTAAATCAGCAAACCCTTTTTTCGGAAATCGAATTAGCCCCAGATTATACCAAGCTTTAGCCAAAAGTCCCTGTTGAAAAGGCTGTTTGGCATCTCCAAGAATATCTACGCACTTTTGAGCTTCAATCCCAGCACGTTTACTGTCTAAAAATTGTCCATAGTAGAAGCTTTTGTAAAGCGCTCCCATTGCATGAAGGCTTCGAAAAGGCTTAGCGAATCGCTCCCCCTGCCGCATATTTTCCCAGAATTTCAATGTATCACGAAACCTGTAGTAATCCGCCAAATAGAAGTACTGTAGCGTTTTTACGCTGTCATCTGAAGTTGACTTCAATAACATTTCCGCATCAGTTCGATATTTCTCTTCATTTAAAGGCAGAAAACCTTGTGCATTCGTCGTCTGTACAGCAAAATGCATTGCACAACATACAATTAACTTTAACAAAACCCGACATTGTAATCCCATTTAATCAGATACCTTATAGAATATGAAATAATAAAAACAGTTTATTGCATTTTTTTGAGATGCGCCTCGTTAAATGTGTGATTCCCGAAAATTCGGCGGACACGAACTCTTCGGCACATGGTTCTTCAAAACTAAGCAATTTTAAAAACATATAAAGCACCTCAATAACGATTAAGGTGCTTTATATTGTCTGATGCAGCAATAAATCTAAACTGCTTTTTTGAAAATCAAATTTTCATGAACTTCCCAACTGTGTTTCAAACACTGCGGCTCTTTTTGTTGCGATATTGACCAACAGATCCAATTTACGTTTATAATCCGACGATATCTCTCTTGAACCAGTGTTTTCAAATAGTTCCCTTTTAACAATAGGTACACTAAAAGGTAAAGTCCATGCCCGTAATGATTTTGCTATTGCATCCATAGCGTTGATCCCTTGTAAGGCCTGTACACCATCCGCCCAACAAACCAGTCCTATATTTTTATCGGTGAGATATGCTGGACTGTTCATTGCGCTTATCTCCAGCCAATCCAAGCAGTTTTTCATTACCCCCGGTACACTTCCGTGATATAAAGGAGATAACCAAAAATGCACGTCTGCCTCCAGAAAGAGATTGTTCATGATCTTTACACTATTGGGTATCCTGTTGAGGCTTGTATCAAATAGTGGTATCCCACTTTCCGCAAGGTTAAAAACACTATGCTCAACACCAAGCTGATTCAATTGTTCAGCGAAATAATTAGACAATACTCCGGAAGTAGATTCTTGTCTCCGCTCCAGGGCGCCATTAAATATTAATGCTTTCATTGTTTCTTATGCTCTTTTAAAAATAACTTTTGGCATCCCGACCTCTCCGTACATCAACGTTGTAACAATCGGAATTAAGCGTGCAGCAGCTAACATATAAAGTGATTCTGGCATATTTGGCCTTGCCCTCACAACCACTTTTTGATCCTGATAATGAGACAAATCTGACCGCTTCAAATTCTGGGTCCATAATTCCAGTTCCATTGCGTCCACACTTTTAAAATCGTAATAAGCCACATCAGTATGGAATTTATCGGCTAAAGCCATATAGATCCAGGGAGGAATGATGGCATCAACAGAACAAGTAAAAGCAACGGCTTTGCCTATAAAGGGTGTCACTTCCAATGCAGCAAGAGCCGCTTTAAACTCCTTTTCTTTGACGATCATCTCTTGATAAAACAGTGTTTTGATGTCAAATTCTATAATTTCAAGTGTGGTTTTGAAATCAATGAGGTCGAGCGCCAAAATACCCGAATTTTCAACCTTATTTACAAACATGTTATTATATAATTATTATCTCCGCTTGATCGCATGTTCAAGGTTTTAAATCAATTTATCTATCGCTTCTTCGTACTGCTTTTCGACGGCAGACCAATCTAAGACAGACCAAAACGCATCTAAATAGTCTGCTCTTTTATTCTGATATTTCAAATAGTATGCATGCTCCCATACATCAACACCCAAGATTGGCACACCTCTACTCGTCAATTGGGTATTCATCAATGGATTATCCTGATTGGGCGTCGCTACGACATCCAAAGTACCACTGTACTTGATATAAAGCCAAGACCAACCAGAACCAAATTGTCCAAGTCCAGCGTTTTTTATCCTCGTTTTCAACTCATCTAAAGAACCAAAAGTTGTATCTATTTCCTTTGCCAACTTTCCGGTAGGCACTGTTTTCGGCGTTGCAGATAAAATTTGCCAAAATAAGGAATGATTGTAGTGCCCGCCCGCATTGTTGCGAATCGCAGGACTATATTGACTCATCTGCGCTAGGATATCCAGCAATTCAACACCTTCAGCACTTGTACCGACTACGGCTTTATTTAAATTATCAACATAAGCCTGATGATGTTTTTGGTGATGGATCGTCATTGTCTCCTGATCAAAATAAGGTTCAAGTGCCCCATAGACATATGATAAATCTGGTAATTGAAATTTGCTCATGTTATTTTAGTTTTATTGTTTTTTATAATTAGTCAAAGCTAAATAATAGACTTTAATAAAACAACTAAATAGTTGTTTTATTAAAGTCATAAGCATCATTTTTTATTAGAGAGAGTTTAAAATATGGTCATTACAACAACATGTAGAAAAAGTAGTATCTTTGCCTAGAAACATTAAAACAACTTTTTTATTGTCAAATGCAAAAATCAGCTGCAGATAGAATATTGATGTTATTAAAAATGCGGGGTGAAGTTACTGCCGCACATATTGCAACGGAGTTGGGCATCACGAAAGAGGGGGCCCGCAAACACCTGCTCAATCTTGCCGACCAAGAGCTTATCGAGTCCTATGCAAGAAGTGAGGGTATCGGCAGGCCGTCAACCTACTATTGCCTTTCGGCAGTGGGACTCTCGAAGTTTCCTGATAGTCACGCCGACATTACCGTCCAGCTGCTTCAATCCATTAAACAATTGCTTGGCGAGAATGCACTGGATTTATTGATTACTGATCGAGAGTCAAAAGTATATCGGAAATATACAAATGCGTTAGCTGGTATTGAAACACTCGAGAATAAACTTGATATTATGGCGACGAAGCGAACAGAAGAAGGATATATGGCCGAATGGAAAAAAGAGGCAGAATCTTATCTCTTCATTGAGAATCATTGCCCTATATGTGCTGCGGCGACAGAATGCCAAGGTTTTTGCCGTTCTGAGCTTCACAATTTTCAACAACTTATCGGGCCATCCTACACAATCAAGAGAATAGAATATATTATCGAACACGGTGCTCGTTGCACATATCGTATCACTGAAAGAAGATAGTGTAACTTTTTCAGTTACCTCTTATATAATTAATAATATACCAATAAGTATTTTTTATATTTGCATTCAGAAACAGCGATATCATGTCAAAAGCAGAACAGACCCGACAATTTATCATCGAAAGAACGGCCCCTATTTTTAACAAAAAAGGATACTTTGCTACCTCCTTATCAGACATCACTACAGCTACAGGTTTAACAAAAGGCAGTATCTACGGAAATTTTAAGGACAAAGATGATCTAGCTATACATGTCTATATCTATCAAAGTGAAAAGATTGCAGAAGCCGTTAATCAGCAGATTACACTACAAAAGACAGCCCTAAAGAAACTTTTCGCTTTTTTTGATTTCTACAAAGAAAATTTTAAAAATATTGCTGCTTCAGGTGGCTGCCCGCTAATGAATGCCGCTATCGAAGCTGATGACTCCTTACCTTTTTTAACACCGAAAGTCAAACGATCATTTGCACTTTGGAAGCAACGATTGATTTCGATATTAGAAGAAGGGATTAACAATGGAGAGTTTAAACAGGATATTTCTGCTGAACATTTTGCGGTGACCTTCATGGCGATGATTGAAGGCGGCATTTTACTTTCAAAAATTTCGGGACGTGCTAAAGATTTCGCCATTCTCTTGGATAATATGAAAGAAATGGTGAATCGAGAGATCAAAATATAATTTTTTTTTAAAAAACACAAATACCAATCAGTATATTATTACATTAATTTTAACATAATAAAGATGAAAAGAGTTGTAATTACTGGCATGGGGACAATCAACCCGCTAGGAGAGAACATTGATATATTCTGGGATAATATTTTACGGGGCGAAAATCGCACAGCTATCATCAGTCGCTTTGACGCATCTTTGTTTCGGACACAGATCGCGAGCGAAATCAAAAACTTTCAACCGGAAAAATACCTCGATAGAAATGAGATCAAAAGAAGTGATTTATTTACTCAATACGCCCTGTACAGTGCATCGCAAGCGCTAGAAGATTCTGGTTTGGATCCAAATACTATGGATCCATTTGACATTGGCGTTATCTGGGGTGTTGGACAGGGCGGAATGGAAACATTCGAAAATGAAGTTGAAAACTATGTAACGGGCAATTATATTCCTCGATTCAGCCCCTTTTTCGTCCCAAGGCTTATTGTTAATATGGCTTCGGGAATGATATCAATGAAATTCGGCATGCAGGGAATCAATTATACAACTGTTTCTGCCTGTGCGACATCCAATACAGCGTTCATGGATGCATTCAATTACATTCGATTAGGAAAGGCAAAAGTTTTTATCAGCGGCGGCTCAGAAGCGCCTATTACCCCTGCTTCAGTAGGAGGTTTCTCTGCGATGAAAGCAATGTCGAGTAGGCATGATGATCCCAAAACTGCGAGCAGACCATTCGATCGGGATCGGGATGGATTTGTTATGGGGGAAGGTGCCGGAGCTCTGATATTGGAAGAATACGAGCATGCCAAGAAGAGAGGCGCAAAAATCTATGCCGAGCTTGTCGGCGCATCCATGACTGCTGATGCCTATCACATGACTTCGCCTCACCCAGAAGGCATAGGTGCGGCCAAGGCAATGTCGCTTGCTCTGGAAGAAGCCCAAATAAACAGTGATCAATTGGATTACTTAAATCTTCATGCCACTTCTACTCCTGTTGGTGATATTGCCGAACTGAAAGCAATGCAACTGGCATTTGGCAAATCCAGCAACCTTTGGGTCAGTTCGACCAAGTCAATGACCGGCCATCTGCTCGGTGCTGCCGGAGCAATTGAAGCAATTATTGCGATAAAGTCCATAAACAATAGTGTAATTCCAGCGACAATAAACATTGAAAATATCGATCCTGCAATTCCTGAAGGAATAAATATTGTTGTCAACCAACCTTTGGAAAAAACGGTGCAAACAGCAATGAGCAATGCCTTCGGTTTTGGCGGGCACAATTCAAGTATTCTCTTTAAAAAGATTTAACATTTTTTTTTAAAAAAGACTTGACAAAGTGTAACAAAGACACTATCTTTGTAGAATCATAATTTAGGTTTATAATTGGTTATTTAAGGTTTTCATTCTCCCCGTTTGAAAACCTTTTTTTATAACTACTGAGTTCCATTAGCAAGCCAATATTTTAAATTAAGCTTATGAAAAGTGTATCCTTTTAAGGTGAAGAAAGAAGGAAGCAGAAGTCGTCCACCTGCATGAAGCAGAATTTTATTTTTCTTAACCTTCACTATATCTGTTAACATCAAAAATAATTGACTACTTGACTTTCGGCAAAATTACATGTTATTATTTTATATCACTGAATATAAGGTTTGCTTGTACTGTTGTACATACTCTTTCGGGTTACAGCCAACAATCTGCTTAAAAACTCGATTAAAATTAGTGATACTGTTAAAACCACAATTGTATGCAATAAAGGAAACGCTATCCAAATGATCCTCGTTAAGCTGATTACAAACCTCCTTAACGCGTATTCGATTTAAATATGCGACAAAGGTAACACCGCAATGCTTTTTAAAATACCGGCAAAATGCCTGCGGCGTGAGGTTTGCATAGCTAGCAACATCCTCAAGACTAATGTCATGTTTATAATTTTCTTTGATATAATTACAAATTAAATTGATACGGTTTGAGCTGTGTATTGTATCACATGACATCTCACCTCGCTCTGCACAAAGTGGTTCGGTCTCCCTTGATATATTTGCCAAAGACCTTAATAGGTAGAAAAAATGCATCAATTTATCCATCTGATCTGAGGACTTTAATTGCAAAATTCTTTCTGAAATTTGTTTAAGATAGTCGTCGGGAATTTTAAAACCATATGAATTATTGTAAATGAACTGATTTAATGATTCAAACTCCTCTAAGGAAAACAGTAACTTGAGTTTACCATTCGGATCAAAAAAAATTGAGATAGACCGAGACTCATTTGAAAAGCCATCTTCAGAGGCTGACTTAAATACATGCGGCTGATTCGCCCCCAAAAAGAAAATATCATTTTCCTTAAAAGGATGTAAAGTATCTTCGACAATTAATATTCCCCTACCCTTTACTATCCACATAAGTTGGGCTTCTTGATGTCTGTGAAGGTGCGGATAAAAAGTTTCTAAAATATCTTCTTGTACAGTTAGGCTTTGGCCTTGCATTGTTGGCACATTAAATTGGAGCGTTTTCATAGGTTTTCATAAGTTTATGTTCGTAATTACTGCTGTTTAGTTAACATAAATATAACAACTACGCAACAAGTAAGTATATCGTTTACCACAGATAGAAAAATAAAAACAAAATATGTATATAATGTGATAATATTTAGTAATTCATGAAAATTCAGTCAAAGTTTGATCAATTCACACAGCAAAATCCTATATATGACAAAATCTCAGTTAAAATACAATTAGACTTTGATAAATTGCGATAATTAATATCCAACGGAAACACAGAACTTTATTTTTTACAATTATTATTTGTTTTTATGTACAAATCATCAGAAGCAAGCTATTGTAACAACATGAAAAATATAGATCAGATAAATGATTCCGTGAAGTCGTCTCTTTATGAATCAAAAGATTAAATTTTGCGATATTAGCTGGCAAATAATGGATATTCATATCAAAATTTATCTTTGGCACAGGAAGAATCAAAGATGATTTTTATATTTTATCAGTGGATAAACACATTACTTTTTTATTTTCAAACTTATGTTCAAAAAAGAAATCTATATTAATCGTCGAAACTATCTGTTATCGAACTTCAGTTCAGGTAAAATCCTATTATTAGGAAACATTGAAAATCCGATCAATTTTGAGCACAACACATATCCTTTTCGCCAAGACAGTAGTTTTTTATACTATGTAGGCATCAAAAGCCCCCGGTTGGCCGCTATATTAGATATTGATAGCGGCGAAACTATATTGTTTGGCGACGAGCTTACTATCGATGATATTGTTTGGATGGGGCAACAACAAACTCTATCAGAGAAAGCGGCTCTTTCCGGCATCAGCAAGCTGCTTCCTTTTAACGAGCTCTTCAACTATCTCAATAAGAAACCACAAGATACAATCCACCACCTCCCTCCTTATCAATCGCATAACAAACTGCTGCTTGCAAAATTGACCGGCCGTCCAGTTGACCTGCTTCAATCTTCTGTAACTTTAATTCAGGCGGTTGTTGCGCAACGAAGCATCAAATCAGAAGATGAAATTATTGAGTTGGAAAAAGCTGTTGATGTTGCTGTTGATATGCACCGTCTTGCCATTCAAATGACAAAACCTGGTCGCTATGAATATCAAATTAGCAATGCCATGCAACATTTTGCTCAAGATCAAGCGGTGTCCTTTTCCTATCCTCCTATTGTGACCAAGCGCGGAGAAATTCTACACAATCATATGCAGTTTCATCAACTTCATGACGGTGACCTTCTTCTCAATGATTCGGGAGTCGAAACCTCGATGGGATACGCATCAGACCTTACCCGTACTTTTCCTGTGGGAAAACGTTTTACTTCTTTGCAAGAGGAGATTTACCAAATTGTATTACACGCATTCAAATCAGCTGAAAGGTTGTTAACTTCCGGAATCTGCTTTAAAGAAATTCATTTAAAAGCATGCGAAGCGCTTGTCGATGGACTCAAACAGACAGGATTTATGAGAGGTAACGCCCAAGACGCTGTTATGAATCATGCGCATGCACTTTTCTTCCAATGTGGATTAGGCCATATGTTGGGTCTCGATGTACATGATATGGAGGATTTGGGTGAACAATATGTTGGATATACAGAAACAGAACCAAAGGACAGCAAGACCTTTGGTATCAAATCCCTTCGACTCGGCAAAAAATTAGAGCCGGGCAATGTATTAACTGTTGAACCTGGAATTTATATTATTCCAGAATTAACTCAACTTTGGGAACAACAAAATCTGCATAGTGATTTTATCAATTATGACTTTCTAAAAAAACATCTTGATTTTGGAGGAATCCGTATTGAGGACAATTATCTCATTGAAAACAATGGACATCGCCGTCTAGGCAAATACCTTGAACGTGAAATCCAAGAAATCTATCGGCTTAAAGACAATTCTATTGATTAATAATTAGAAGGATAAGCTCAAAATATAAAGTCCAACATCCCGGAATCATTACATGCGACTAAACAATAAATATAAAAAATGAAAAATGAAAAAAATTAGACAAACGATCATCGTCATTCTTATATTGATATGCTATGCACCAGTTTCTCTTTTCGCTCAACGGCTGTGGACGGATAATGGTGATCAATATTATGAGTTTTCCGATAAGGGAATAGAAATGGTCAATCCGGAAAATGGGAATCGATCTATCTTCCTTTCCCAACAATCACTTATCCCTCAAGGTCAGATGACAGCGCTAAAAGTTGAGAACTTTTCCATCTCGAAAAACAAAGAACTTATTTTGCTCTATACTAATAGCAAAAGAGTTTGGCGCGAGAATACAAGAGGCGATTATTGGATTTATAACAAGAGATCCAATCAACTGCAGCAATTAGGAAAAAGATTCCCTGCATCACAGCTGATGTTTGCCAAACTTAACCCACAGGCTGATAAAGTAGCTTACGTCAACAAGAGCGACCACAATATTTACATAGAAAATCTGATCAACGGCAGCATCGATGCTGTTACCAAAGATGGTACAGACCGCATGATCAATGGCACTTTCGACTGGGTTTATGAAGAAGAATTTGGTTGTAAGGATGGCTTCCGATGGTCTCCTGACGGCTCAGCTATCGCCTACTGGAAACTTGATGCCCGCAATATCCGGAATTTCCTGATGATCAATAATACCGATAGCCTCTATTCCTACACCATTCCAGTAGAATATCCTAAAGTTGGTCAATCACCGAGTGCCTGTTCGATATGGACCTATGAAATTGCAAATGCCAAGACTACTATGCTAAATATCCCCGGAGATCCTTACCAGCATTATATTCCTCGTATGGAGTGGTGTTTGGACAGCAAACAGCTTATTCTGCAGCAACTCAATAGAAAACAAAACGAGAGTAAAATTTATACTGTTGCAATTGCTAATAATACAGCACAAAACATTCATCAAGAACAAAGTGACTCGTGGATAGATATTAAAGCAAGATGGAACAATAACGATCCTTCGGGATGGGATTGGATTCAGGGAGGAAAAGCATTTATCTGGGTTTCCGAAAAAGATGGCTGGCGCAAAATCTATCAGATCGATATATCGGGCAATGAGAGGTTAATTACGAAAGCAGATTACGACATCATTAATCTCGATTTTTTCGATGCAAAAAATGAAACTATTTATTTTACAGCTTCTCCGACCAACGCCACTCAAAAATACTTGTATAGTGTCTCCACTAAAGGTGGAATGCCAAAAAGATTAACACCTTCTTTATACGAAGGGACTTGTGATTACGACATTTCAAAAGATGGTAAAATAGCAATCTTCAACTTCAGCAATCGCGCTGAACTAAAACAAAATGCTGTGATTGAGCTGCCCACCCACAAGGAACTCGTAGATTTTGAATTCAAACGCGAAAAGAAAGCTAGTGATGGTATTGCTGAGTTTTTTAAAGTAAAAACGACCGATGGTGTGGAACTAGATGGCTGGATGGTCAAACCGCTCGATTTTGATCCTAACAAAAAATACCCTGTAGTTTTTATGGTATATGGGGAGCCAGCCTTTCAAACTGTCCTAGACAATTTTGGGGCGGGTTACAATAGTTTATATAAAGGAAACATGGCTCAAGATGGATATATTTATATTTCATTGGACAACCGCGGCACACCAGCGCCAAAAGGTAGCCAATGGCGCAAAAGTATCTACCGCCACATCGGACAGCTCAATATCCGTGATCAGGCCCTAGCGACACAAGAAATATTGAAATGGCCTTTTGTGGACAACTCCCGTATTGCCGTTTGGGGATGGAGTGGTGGCGGATCGAGCACACTTAATCTACTAGGCCAATATCCACAAATCTACAAAACTGGTATCGCAATAGCAGCCGTAGCAAATCAGTTGCTCTACGACAATGTATATCAAGAACGCTACATGGGCCTTCCACAAGAAAATCTTGCAGATTTTGAGAATGGATCTCCATTAAGATATGCCAAAAATATTCAAGGAAATCTACTGTATATCCACGGAACTGGAGATGACAATGTTCATTATCAAAATGCCGAAGTTCTGATAAATGAGCTTATCAAAAATAATGTACAGTTCCAACTGATGTCCTACCCTAACCGCAGCCATTCTATCAGTGAAGGCCAAGGTACACACGAACATTTAAGAACTTTATTTACAAACTATTTAAAACTTCATTGCCCTCCAGGTGGGAAATAGATTGAATTGATAATTATTTTACAGATGAAAAGGACACTATTATATGCATTAGGCACCTGCAGTATTTTGGCAGCAGGTATCCAGCAATCCACAGCCCAGCTGATGAAAGCAAAAAATGAATTCACGAGAGCGGATTCGCTTCGCGGATTTCTTACACCACTACGAACTTGCTACGACATCCAATATTATCATTTGGACGTTAAGGTCGATATAAACAATAAGTTTATATCCGGCTCTAACCTCTTCCGCTTTAAAGCGACCACTGATTTTAAGCGTTTGCAATTCGATCTTTTTGCAAATCTTAAGGTCAATAAAATAATTTACAAAGGAAAGGAAGTGCCATTTACAAGGGAATATAACGCTGTCTTTATCGAGTTTCCTGTTAGCATCTCTCGAGGAACGCTGGATGAATTTACAGTATATTACGAAGGTCATCCTACTGAAGCTTTAAAAGCTCCTTGGGACGGTGGATTTGACTGGAAAAAGGACAGTAATGGAAAGCCATGGGTAGCCACAGCATGCCAGGGCATGGGCGCTAGCGTATGGTGGCCAAACAAAGATCACCAATATGATGAAGTAGATAGCATGTTGATTTCCGTTGCTGTTCCAAACGATGTCATGAATGTCTCCAATGGACGCTTAGTCAAAACAGAAAAAATGAAAGATGGTTATACCAAATTCCATTGGAAAGTTGTCAATCCGATCAACAATTATAATGTCGCCATCAATATTGGAGATTACATTCATTTTAAAGAAAAATACAAAGGTGAAAAAGGAACTTTAGATGTGGACTATTATATTTTACGAGAGAATGATAAAGCCGAAAAAAAGGCCCATCTACAAAAAAATGCCAAACAGACATTGGAAGCTTTCGAACATTGGTTTGGACCATATCCTTTCTATGAAGATGGTTATAAGCTCGTTGAAACCTATCATACTGGAATGGAACACCAAAGCGCCATTGCTTATGGTAATCATTATCAAAACGGGTATCGTGGCAGGGATGCATCAGAAACAGGTTGGGGACAGAAATGGGATTTCATTATCGTCCATGAATCTGGCCATGAATGGTTTGGCAACAATATAACTTCAGCTGATTTGGCGGATATGTGGATTCATGAAAGCTTTACCAATTATTCCGAAGGTTTATTTATTGATTATTTCTATGGCAAAGAGGCCAGCCAGGCCTATGCCCATGGCATTCGAAGCGGGATCCAAAATGATGGTCCTATCCAAGGCCCCTATCATGTAAACAAAGAAGGATCTGGAGACATGTATCCAAAAGGCGGCGTTATGCTCAATATGATACGTACCATGATCAACAATGATGATAGATGGCGTCGCATTCTTCGAGGCTTGAACAGCAAATTTTATCATCAGCAGGTAGATTATAATGATATTGTCAATTATGTAAGTCAGCAATCCGGCTTCGATCTTTTAAAGGTATTTGAACAATATGTTCAACACACTTCCATTCCTGTGCTGGAGATTAGACAAGATCCTTCAGGCAGAATAATGGGACGTTGGATCAGCGAAGTCAAGGGGTTCCATATGCCAATACATATTGGTATAAAAGGTCAAAAAAGAGATCTTATTGAACTAGATCAGCATTTCCGGCCGATTAAAATAAATGGTTTAAATAAAGAAAATATTGATGTAGACACATTCAATTATTATGTAGGTGTTTTATCAGAATAACTTTTTTTATTAGAATTAGACAAGCTAATAAAATAACCCAAGAATGAAAATTTAAGGCTGTATCCAAGAAAAGTTATTTTTTTGGATACAGCCCTTTATAAATAGGTTGTTAATGATCAAAACGATCGGGTTTAAATCCTTCAATATTTGACGCTATTTCCCGCGCGGCCAATAGGTCGCAAACAATTTTACCATAGGCAGGACCTAAACTTAACCCCATCATTCCTCCCCCGCCAGCCACAATAGCATTATCATATTTTTTTAATCTTCCCAAATAAGGCAGTCCATCTGGTGAACATGGTCTATAGCCATACCATATTTTATCTTGGGGATAATCGACCTTTAGTTCGGGGTAATATTTGGGGATGGATTCCACAATGCCCCGTACGCGATTTTCATAAATCTTATCATTTGCTGGCCCCAATTCCATTGTGCCACTAAATCGGATCTGACCATTCATGGGCGTCACAGCAACCCGCGCCTCAAGCAATAACGCGGCATGGTTCAATGTATTTCCCTCCTTCGGTTCATACATAAACGAATAACCTTTTCCCGGCATCAGCGGCGTATTACAGTTCAACTTTGATGTCAATTGGGGCAAATATGCTCCACCTGTCAACACAAAAGCATCCGCCTGAAAACTCCCTTTATTGCTTATCGCTTCATTAATCCTATTTCCGGAAGTAACAAATTTATTGACTTCGGTTTCCTCGAAAAAAATTACACCCGCTGTCTTCAAGTATTGAATCAATTGTTGCATTAACTTTGGCGGATATAACTTTCCATCACATCGATATAGTATCGCCCCCAAAACATCCAGCTTAAGATTTGGTTCTAATTCTTGAACAGCATTTCCCGCTAAGATATCTACATCCAATCCTAGGTCCTGCGCACGATGGGCAAGCTCAATTTCTTCATGCTGCATTTCCTTCGATCTGTACATCATCAGAATGCCATTTTGTCTCAGTTCAAAGTCAAAGCCATCTTGCGATGTAAGCTCATCGTAGAGCCTGCTACTATAGAGATTTAGGTCGCGTATGGCTGTCGCATATCGATCGACATGTGCTCGATTGGCATGACTTAGAAATTTCAATCCCCAATTGATCAATCGCGGATTTAATGAAGGTCGTACATAAAATGGGCTTTTACTATTGAACATCCATTTTATTCCTTGAGCAACAATACCAGGCGCCGCCAAAGGGGTAAAATGGCTTGGTACAATCATCCCTGCATTACCATAAGAACAATTATTGTCTAATGTATTTTTCTCCAGAATTTTCACTTCCCAACCGTCTTTGACAAGGTAATAGGCCGAAGCGAGCCCCGCAATTCCTGCGCCTATCACGACAACAGTACCTCTATTGTTTTCTTTCACGATTCTATTTATTGTCTTAATAATCTATTATATCACCTGAAAACCACCAAAGTAAGGGTCTTCGTCATCCAAAAAAATAGTGTTATATCCGGTTATTCTTGCCCAACCTTCTACCGATGGGATAATAGCTGGTTTACCATCTATCGTTGTTTCGGCTTCGATTTTACCTGTGAATTGCGAGCCAATATAACTTTCGTGAACAAATTCCATCCCTTTTTTTAGTTTTCCTTTTGCATACCATTGTGCCATGCGCGCCGAAGTACCGGTTCCACATGGAGAACGGTCCAAAGCATTATCGCCAACTAGCACTGCATTTCGTCCAGAAGAGTTCGAATGCATAGGCTTTCCGGTCCATTGTATATGGGTCAATCCATGAATATTTATGTCTTCAGGATGAACAAAAGAATAGTTATCGTTAAGTAACTGACGAATTATTTTGCCATAATGAATCAGTTGACTTGCGGAGTAAGAGCTGATGTCTTCAAAATTATCTTGCGGATCAATAATTCCGTAAAAATTTCCACCATAAGCAACATCAACTGTAATGCGTCCTAAGTCCGGACAGTCTACTTTCAGCCCCTCTGCATATAAAAAAGATTTTACATTCGTAAGCTTTACACTTTTAACTTTTGGTCCTTCTTGAATATAATCGATATGTACAAGCCCAGCTGGAGTCTCCAATCTCAGTTTTCCCGGAGTTTTCGGTCTAACCAACCCTTCTTCTATTGCAATCGTCACCGTACCGATTGTTCCATGTCCACACATTGGCAAACAACCACTGGTTTCAATATAAAGAACTCCAATATCGTTTTCAGAATCAAAAGGTGGATAAAGCATACTTCCGCTCATCATATCATGGCCTCTAGGTTCGAACATCAATCCCTTACGAATCCAGTCAAATTCATCCATAAAATGCAACCTGCGTTCCATCATTGAGTTTCCTCGCAACAATGGAGCTCCACCAGCCACCAATCTCACAGGACAGCCGCAGGTATGTGAATCTATACAAAAAAAAGTCTTTTTCATTTTTGGTTACTTATCTATTTTATGCCTTCGTCCATTGTTGATTGATCAAACGATCGATCTGTAGCGGATTCCCATCTTGAAGTTCTTTCGGCAAAAATTCGTTTGGCCAATTTTGGAAGCTAATCGGCCGGATGAACCTTTTAACTGCATCTGGGCCGACGGATGTAAAACGAGCATCTGTCGTCGCCGGAAATGGTCCGCCATGTTGCATCGCATACTGCACTTCTACTCCTGTCGGCATACCTTGGAAAAGAAGTCTTCCACATTTGTCTTGTGCAATCACAAAGAGCTCAGTGCATTCACGAATATCTTTCTCCGATGCCGCGAAAGTTATCGTAATCTGTCCATCAAGCTGTTCCAGTATAGCCTTCATTTCAGCGTGATCCGTACAAGATACAACCAGTCCGAAAGGCCCAAAAACCTCTTCCAGTAGCTTAGGATTTGCCAAAACCTGAGTTGCCTCAGTTTCCATAAGCAGCGCCTGAGCAAATTCGTCCGACACATTGTCCTGCCCCTCTTCTAAAATACCTACGCCTTCATATTGAACCATTTCGTTTTTTAAGCGATTGTAGCTTTCCAGTATGCCAGCATGCAACATTTTACCTGTAGAAGCAGATTTTAATTCGTTTTTTAACGCAACTTTGAGCCTATTCAGCTGCTCGCCCGAGAAACCTACCAATACACCCGGGTTAGTACAAAATTGGCCAACCCCCAAGAGTAAGGAGCCAATGTATTGCTTAGCGAAGGCTTCGAGGTTATTCGCCAAATAATCGGACAATAGAAATATCGGATTTACACTTCCCATTTCAGCAAATACCGGAATAGGGTCAGGTCTTGACTGCCCGAGATCAAACAATGCTTTTCCACCACGAAAAGACCCAGTAAACGCCACCGCCTTTACCAATTTATGATTAACTAATTGCTGTCCAACAGTGAAGGAATCCGATATAACATGATTAAAAACACCGTTTGGAGCACCGTATTTAGAAACAGCTCTTTGGATAGCATCAGCCATTAATTGTGAGGTTTTAACGTGAGCGGGATGAGCTTTTACAATAACCGAACATCCTGCACCAATAGCACTTGCTGTATCACCACCTGCCGTTGAGAAAGCAAAGGGAAAATTACTTGCTCCAAAGACCACAACAGGACCAAGCCCTTTATTATATTTACGTAAATCAAATTGCCCGTTTGGGTCACGGTCTATCCGCGCTTCACTATATAGACCGCTCTTTACCGCATCCGCATAACGTCGCCATTGATTGACCGTTCTCGCTTTTTCTCCTTGGAGCCGTGCCAAAGGAAGTGCTGTCTCTAAATGAGCTGTTTCAATCAATATTTCATCTAATGTTTCGATTTCCGTGGCAATGGCATACATTAATTCTGCCCGTTCAATTACATCACTTTGTTGAAGAAATTGAAACCCAACTTCTGCCTGTTTCAACACGTGATCAATCTCATTTTTGTTGCTATCCATTCCTTTTGTATTTAAAGTTAGTATATCTCTTCAAAAACCAAAGAACCTTCAATAGATCTTAACACCATCCGGGATTGATTACTAAAAAAGGTCCTTTCGTATATTAAAAGTTTATAAAAAAAGGATTCCCGAGTCTTCATCTAAATAAACCCAGGAAACTCCTTATAATTGCGGTCTAGTTGCAATTGAGTCTGCAATAATTTTTTTAACGCGTTGTTCTTCCTCGCCGATCAACGGTAATCTCGGAGCACGTGTATACGGTGTTGAAATCCCTTCTGCTGTTGCAGCCAATTTAATATATTGAACCAGTTTAGGATGAATGTCTAACTCCAATAATGGCATAAACCACCGGTATATTTCTACCGCTTTCTTGTACTCCCCTACTTTCACAAGATCGTACATCGCGACCGTCTCTCTGGGAAATGCATCTACTAATCCAGCCACTAAGCCGTCTGCACCCAACATCAGTGATTCTAGACACAATGTATCTACTCCAGCTAAAATCTTTAGCCGATCTCCAAAACGATTTTTCAATCGCGTAATATTGGTTAAATCTCGGGTCGATTCTTTCACCGCTTGGATATTTGGTTCCAACAATAATTCCTCAAACATATCAAGTGAGACGTAAGTACTATAATCAACAGGATTATTGTAGATCAGAATGGGTAGCTTGGTGCTTTGTGCAACAGAACGAAAATAAGTAACAGCCTCTCTATCATCAGCTCTATAACGCATTGGAGGTAACAACATCAAACCATCAGCTCCTAATTCCTCACTGATCTGAGCGACTTTAATCGCATCAGCAGTTGTATTTTCTGCAATATTGAGTAATATAGGAACACGTCCCTCAACTATTTTCAAAGCGTATTTCAATAGCTCATACTTTTCTTCCGTAGTCAAAACACTTGCCTCACCTAGAGAACCAGCGATAATCAGGCCGTGAACACCGCCAGCCAATTGCGCGCTGATGTTTTTACCAAACATATCAAAATCCAAATTCCCATTTTCGTCAAATGGAGATAACATTGCAGGATAAATTCCCTCCCACTTAAATTGTGCCATAGCTTAATATTTTAATATTTCTTTATCACAAATCTATCTGGAATACAAAGTCCAATCTTCTTATGAATTAATCAACACTGACCTAATATTCACCTTTTATAGCATGCCTTTAGTAAAAATGCTTAGAAAACAAATGTTAATTAATATCGGCATATCAAACCATAATAACAAAGCTTATTCCATGCTAATCGCAAGAAGTATCTGATTAATTCAAAATATTTTAAAAAAAACTTGTTAGTGTGTATAAAACACACTATCTTTGTACTATCATAATTTAGGTTTATAATTGGTTATTAAAGGTTTTCATTCTCCCCGTTTGAAAACCTTTTTTGTTTTATCTAAATAGATATTTTACCCCCTTCACCTCCTATTTCTCAGACTAAATACTTTTAATCGCTTCAGTTAAAATACTGTGATCGTTTTAAAGCTGTATTCCGTAAGCTACTTTAATTAACATGGTATCTACCCTCGATTTCTACCGTTCGACTACAGGCTCCGAAAGTATACATATGCCTTTTCGATAATTTTTAACTTCGGTTCCATTAGTATACTCATCGACTGGCTTGAAAGTGACAGAACTTGGACTGGTTATGCCAATATACTGTCTCCCTAATCGTTTCCCTGATTGCAATGCATATTACTCAATTATAGGGTTAGTACAGCCGAGAACGTAACAATTGGCTTCGAAAAAAGTCTGATAAATAAAAAGCGAGGAATAAGTCTAATTACCCCCGCTTTTCATTTTATAAAGACCAATAACGTCTCTTTACATTTTATAATATTGTTCCCATCCCCTTGCAGGAGGAGGTCCTGCCAAAAGCGCATTGGCAAATTTATCGTTGGTGATTTCCTTTTTTTCAGGATTAAAGATTACTTTTGTGTTCAATCGCTGCGCAATGACCCCCAGACAAAATACTTGACTTAAAGGTCCTGCGATCTCAAAAGCTGATCTTGTTTTTTCCTCCCCTTTACATGCTCTCAAAAAGTTAGCAAAATGATTAGATGGCGATTTTGGTGTCTCTGGAAGGCGTGGTTCCATTTCCTTTGCTTTAGCTTCGGGAATGATCTGCAAAACACTTGCATGGGAACCTCCTTTAAAAGTCAGTTCCTTTCCATAAATAATCTTGCCGGGGTTTAATTTTGCTGGTTCCAATTTGCCTGTACTAGGAGCTGGGATATTCGGATCTAATCCCGAAACTCCGTACCCCTCTGGGATAGGCGGCAAATTATTTAGCCCATCATACCAATTAATGTCAACTGCAGGCATTTTTTTACGCTTTGGAAAATGGAATTTCAATGTTGAAGACATGGGAAAAAAATAAGAATTATGTCCATCAAGCTTGATAGCGCTGACCTCTGTTGGTAGTCCTAAATCCAAAAATTCATGTGCTGTGTCTAATATGTGTGCCCCCCAATCACCAAGCGCTCCCATCCCAAAATCATACCAACAACGCCATTGCCCATTCACAAAATCCTTATTATAATTATGGCCTAGGGTCTGCATTTGCCACAGTTCCCAGTCCAAAGTTTCTGGCGCTATTTCTGCAGTAGGAAATCCTTTCATATTCACATCCCATCCATGCCATCTACGTGGCATATTCATATGTGCGTCAATACGAGTGACATCTTTAATTATCCCAGCTTCCTTCCAAGCTTTAAATTGAAAATAATTTGCTTCGGAATGTCCTTGGTTTCCCATTTGTGTCACAAGTTTTGTATTCTTCCTAGCCTTATTGGTCATTAATTCAACTTCGAGAAATGTCCTTGCCATTGGTTTTTCCACATAAACGTGTTTTCCAAGATCTAATGCCAACATCGTAATGGGAAAATGGGAAAAATCAGGTGTCCCTATACTAACCGCATCAATCTGATTCCCCATCTTATCAAACATAACTCTAAAGTCTTTAAACTTAGGTACATCAGGAAACATGGCTAAAATTTCATGCGTGTGCTTTCCGCCTAGATCTACATCGCATAACGCAACAATATTACAAAGCCCTGTTTTATAAAGTTCCTTTATGATCTCCGCAGCCCTATTCCCTAAACCTACACAGGCCAAATTAACCCGCTCATTTGCTGCTGCCAAGTTGATTTTACCAAAGGTGCTATTCGACAGCATCACAGCACCCGCTGCAATAACAGATTGTTTAACAAAGCTTCGGCGTGATAAATAATGATTCATATCTTCTAAGCTTAGTTTGATGTATTAATCTTTATACTGCGAAATGAAACCCTATCCCCATGATCCTGTAATAGAATAAACCCCTCTTTTGCTTCACCAAAATTATCCCAGTCCTTATACTTACTGATAGCGACCAGTTCCTTAAACCCTTTTGATCCTCTTTCGTAACTCAGCATCTTAACTCCGTTCAGATAGTGTTCAACCCTATTATCAGCTGTCACCACTACTCTTCCTCTATTCCATTCACCGATCGGTCTCCGAGCTCGTTTATCGCTATTCGATGTAATGAGATCATAAAGAGAAGCTAAAGTACGATTTCCAGCCCGACCCAGTTTTGCATCAGGGTGTAAGGCATCATCAAGTACCTGGTATTCAAGACCAATAGCTGACCCTTTAGACTTTTCTTTTAATGTTACAAAATACTTGACACCGCTATTAGCCCCAGGACTGAGTTTAAATTCAAAAGAAAGATCAAATACTGAATATTTATCATTTGTTACAATATCACCACCATTGGTTGACTCACCCCCGTCAGATTTCAAAACGGTCAATTGACCATCCTTAACTTCCCAGCCGCGATCAGGAAATTTATTCCCATGAATGCTGCGCCATCCGTTATTTGTTTTACCATCAAATAATAGCCTAACACCATTTTTCCTTTCCGCATCAATTACTTCATTTGGTTTTAAGTTGACGATATAGACATCCTTCGGAAAACCTTTCGACTTTAGATCTGTAGTCTTTATTTTAACATTTTTGAAATATACCTTCTTTCCATCTAGCTCTGAAGGGATGCTATGTACTTGTAGTCCGATAAATCCAGTCCGATCAATTGTGTCCACTACATAAGAAACAGGTACATCGTTGATCCAAGTACGCAACTCGTCCCCAATTGCCTCAATTCTAACGTGATTATATTCTTCAGTTCTATACGCTTTTTTTGCATTTTCATTAAGATCCAAGGGATAAATCCAGCCACGACGTGCTTCATCATAAATACCCCCTGTCCAGGCTCGGGAAGAAGGGTCTATTTCGACTTGCCTTCCATAAACCCTACCACGACCATCATTGGCTTTGGGGTCAAGATGACTTCGGGTCTGAATTCCTGAATTTGTTTGACTACCTTCGAGCTTAACATCTAATTCCAATATGAAATCGCCATATTCTTTTTCTGTAATCAAAAAAGAATTAGGTGTCCCTTTGGTCATTCGTCCCACGATTGCATCTCCCTCAATAGAATAGGGAGCCTTTCCACCTACAGATTTCCAGCCATTCAGCGTTTTCCCATCAAAAAGGTTTATCCAACCTATTTCTGTACTCTTATTTATCTGCGCATGCGATAATAATGTATTTCCAATCATCGCTGCCATCAAAACAGATCTAAATAATGTGTTTCTTTTCATTGTGATAGTTATTTCTTGAGCTCATATGCCCGGTTTATTTGTTTGAATATTGGTTTATTACTCGTATGATTTGCACTATCTTTTCCAAGATGTTAAAAGTATGTACAGATCAATACCTTCCGATTTAGGCCGTCAGGATATTATCTTCCTGTATAGCCTCCCAATGGTTATTTGTCCAATTTGCTTAGTAAAACAATATATAAATTAATATAGCTCAAATGAATATAATTTCACGATTTATTTACGAAAACGTTTGAAACACCACAAAGCTGATATGTAAAATAGTAGAGTAAAAAACTGCAATCTTTATACAGATATCACATTGAGATTAATTCCCTCCTTTTTTCCTGCTGTGAAATTTTCTACGATTTTTATTTTTCGATATTTAGCGAAAAAAGCGCTGCAATACAAGAACGTATCCCATTACAAAACATAAATAAAAAACAATCAGTAAAAAATTTGGAGAACACGAAAATTATACACAACTTTAAAGCACAATCATATATTCCAAATCAGCTACAAAGTAGACAAAGGAAATTTTTTTATTTTAAAAAGACGTTTTTATCTTTTTCCATCGCATCGATAAAATTTTAAATTAGTTTTTTTGCAGAAAAACTTTACTTAACATATAGGCAGTAGCAATATGACAATCAACCCCGTAAAGGTATATACAGTAGTTTCAAAGGAAATTAAGGAAGATCCAGATGTATTCACGAATCTAGAAGGTGTTTTTTCTACTTATGAAAAAGCGCAGGAATATATTGACCATTTTTTTGGCAACGCAAAATATGGCTATCGTTCTATAGTAACTACTATTTTGGATCCTTTCCAAGATGAAATCCAGAATAATGACGCTTATTATAGTATTTCTTCTCAGTTGATAGACAATAAATTGGCAATAGAAATTTGCAAAACCTCATTTGCGGTAGTTCTTTCGGAGGTCGGAAAACTCCGTATCGATGAAGCTACTTCAGAAAAACCCTTGGAAATCGCCCTACATTGCTTTGCTAAATCTGAAGAAAAAGCGATTAAGAAATTTAATAATTTGGTCACTAATTATGCGGAAGAACACAATCTAGATTTTCAAACTATGCCTTATAGAATAACAGATTCCGATCAATGTTATTAGTATTTAATTATTCTTTGGAGCATATAGCATATTTTAAGAGCCTATTTTTTTTCGAATTTCACTCAAATATTCAGGAGTAAAACCCAAATAAGATGCAATAAGATATTGCGGTACACGCTGCACAAATTCAGGATACTTATCTACCATATCACGATAAAATTCTTCTTTAGATAACGAAAAAAGATATTTAACACGTAATTGTGCTGCGGCATAAGCTCTCTGATATACAAAACGAAAATAGCGTTCCATTATCGGAAATTCTACTATCAGCTTGTCTTGGCTCTCTTTACTTATATACAATACTTCAGATTTTTCAACAGCTTGGATGTAAAAGGAGCTTACAAGTTTATGTTCATACGCCAAATTATCTGTAAGCCACCAATTTTCTATAGCAAATTCTGTTGTTTGTTCTACACCTTTCTCATTCACAAAAAACTTACGCAATATTCCCTTCAACACAAAATAATGATACCGACAGACTTGCCCTTCTTCCAACAAATTCTCCTTTTTAACTATTGAGGTTACGTTAAAGTACCTTGTTATCCTTTCAAATGTAACATCATCAATTTGGATAAATTTCTCTAAATGTGCTCTAAATCTTTCCAAGACCTTACTTTTTCTTTTGTACAACTGGAATTTTGCTAGCTAGTACAAAGTACTATAAATAGTTAGGTTTCACAAAATGGAAGTTCTTCTACCAAAAGGAGTCTATGCCGTTTAGATTTTAATAGGTGCATCCCAACCCGTACGGGGATAATTCTCCTGGTTGTTTAAGAAGTGTTTGACATGATGCCCCCTAAGCCCTTTCCCAGTTCGTAAAATTTCATTAAGCTGCTCCTGACTCATGTTTTGTAGCAACATTTCCGTAACAAAGGGTTGTATTTTCAGGTCATCTGCCACACGTTTGATAGGATATTGTACAAAGAACATATTGATTGCATAATTCTTTGATATTTTGACAAGCCAATTGTCCATGCCAACTCTCTTTAGTTGATCGAAGATTGTCGGACAATCCAATGTTGTTCCGTTACGCAAGATAATGCATTTGGTTTCGGCTGTTGTATATACTGCGACAATATCAATAAATCGAAGCTGCTGCAGATTAATATATTGGACAAATTCTCCTCGTTTAACTAACAAATCAGCCAACAGATAGATATCGATGTTATGGATATCTATTCCAAAGAATTGCTCTTTCCTTTTTTCGCTGCTTTCTTTTAAACTCCAGGATTCGTTTAGCGAAGTCTGCGATCTCTGTTCGGGTTGTTCAACGATAGGTATTTTTTTTATCAAAGGTTTACGCCTTTTTACCATTGATTCTAGAATTGGTAATTCTTTCTCTAAACTTATATTATGCACTACCCGCATGAGCGGTCTGTTATAAATTACCGCAAGGTTTTGCCGCTGCCCGATAGAATAGTAAAGTAGTGACCAATTTTCACGCATATAGACCATGAGACTGTATGAAACAAAAATTGTTGCATAGCGTATTCCATAGATTTGCATGTGAAGTTCGAAAAGCATCGATCGTTCTGCCGAAGACTGACTATACACAAAAATAACAGCAACGTACAACAATAAAAATGGAAAAACGGAGACCAATAAGAGCGAAAAGAAAGCGATAAAATGCAAGAAAATATCGAGACCAGGTATATATTTTGCTTGCTCACCCAATCGTTCACGCATATATGGAACACTCCAATATGTGGGCAGATTAAGCACCAGCGACACCATTGTTGCCCCAATCCAAAAAACACAGATCATAATGATAACCAAAATCCAATATTTATACTGATCTGATCGTTCCATAAAACCTTGAAACGATATTGTTTTCAAATTAAAAACAATAGACAGGATCAGCGAGCTCAAAAAATAAACAATAGATTTCATGACATTTCTCTGAAATAATACCTGGTTAGGACAATAACTTTAATGCAATTACTTACAAAACTATACCAATATAATAAATAATATCGAAATTATAAAACACCAACCCAATAAACGATAACATTTACAAAATAATTAACAAAAACATAACATTATTCAGAGCTGAAATCTAGGAGAAGCAGTAGATATCTGTTATTTCAGATCATCTCTTGGCATCTTAGGGGAGTATAAAAGGCAATAACCTACATCTCACTGCTGTGTTATCATATTTTTTAGCAAAAAATAGATAGTTTATAATCAAATATTGAGATATTGTAATATAATAAATTTAAATAATGAAACAACAATTCAACAACCATGGCGTAGCCAAAGTACAATTTCGCATCTTGGCCTTGCCGGAGAATTTATTGGCGATCGAAACAACTGCTATTCGCAAAAATTTTCTATCCTGGATGGAGACAAATTTCGCACTTACCACTAGGCAAAAATTTCAATTGATGACCATGCCTGACGATCTACAAGAAACTTTGAGTCAAGCTATCGCAAATAGTTATGAACTTGGACAGGCCGTTCAGTTTTTCAAAGAAACAACTTCTAAGGACGATCAGCCCGATTTGAAGGATATTATAATCAATGGTGCCGAAACGATGGCTGACATAGATAGCAGCAATAGTAGAAAATCAGCTTTTGTGGGACAATTGGCAATCAATATTCGCTATAAAGTAAGCATATAATTTACCGAACGATACTCTCGTCCAAAGTGGACTATTTAACAAGTGCCTTTAACATCAATATCCCGTCTACGTCCCGTCCGATCCTTCGGATAGAAAATAAACGGGATATTGTATCAAGGGTTTTCCGGGCACCAATTTATGACAATATGAATAGCTTGTACAATTTAATTATCAAGCGATTTAATATGCTATTTATATCGCCAAAGAAATTATATACCTCTGGTCACTTAGATCAACAGTTTAATAGGAACAAACAATATCATATGCATCGTACCAATATCGCCCGAACTCTTGCTCGGTTTTCAAGTAGACAAATTATAATAGATCAACCAGCATGTCCCATCTACAATAAAGGATGTGACAATTTAAATGAGCGAGTTCCTCTATCCTTAAAAACGATCTATACAATTTGCCTTTGGCAACCTTACTTTTGGCTCAAAGATACATACACAACATTGATCCAAAACAACGAACAACTCAATCTGCTTAATGATGATCACCTGTATAGCGCAGCAGCAAAAGCAGATATTCTCCTGTTTAGCAGCGGCGGAAATTATTCAGTCAATGGAATTCTGGAACGGATCGACCTCAGCAACAAATATGTGGTTATCATCTCTACTTATAATGAGCAAGAAATACGCTCCCATATCAAATACCGCATCGATTATTATCAGAATGCATACTTGGTCGATTCACAACTAGCGTTTGACCAATTTATAGCCAATATACTTGACCAGGCGACCAAACAGGATTAACAACAAAGTAGCTAATAAATAGAGCGGCCAAGCCGCATCTTACTATATCTGCCATTGCAGACGGATCCAGTTTAAAACAAAAAGTAGCATAAAAGTACCAAGAATATACACTTCTATTTTATTTACCTTAGCCGTCCCAAATTTCCATACGCAGATCCGATCGATAATAAGCAATAACAGGATTGGAATCAGTCCAAAAATCCCGATGTATATAGCCATCAGTTTATCCGGCGCGGAATGTCCAGTGCCCAATATTGCAATAGCGGCCACTACACCAATAAATCCCAATATCCCTAGGATTAAGAAAAGAGTTCCTTTTATTTTTAAGAATTTTATCATTATTGTTTTTTATCGCCAGTTTTTTCCCATGTAATATTGAAAATATTGGTTGATCTCACTGTTTTCCAATTTACATATCTCAATGCGTTAAATTTAAAAACAAGCCCCCGAAAGTCGGGGGCAAGTGGCTCAAAGCCGGTTCATTTTTCTAGTTCGCTAGGGAATGTTCCGAACCTCGCAGCCAAGGATAATAGCTAAGTTAGCTAATTTAAATCATAGTATTATGTCCAGGCTTTTATTTAAGGCTCAGATCCAATAAATCCCGTATATTATATATAGATCCCTTCCAGAAAAATATCTATACTTAACAATCAGAAACGTGACAGTTCTCCTACTTTATTTACGCAAAAAAAAAAAATAGAATTTTAACATTATTCTTATTTGTCCATTATTTATGTCCCGCTCAACAAAAGAAAGTCGTCAATGATGAAGTAACAGCCGATAGCCTACAAACAAAAAAGGATACCATTGATTTTATTATTGTTGACAAAGTCGTGAACGAAAAGAAACCAATATTTCTCTGGTGTCACGGCTCCTGCCGGTTCTTCTCTATATCAATTTCGAAAATTATGGACTGTGGTTGCACGGAGGGGAATCGCAAACTTCGATTATGAGAAATTAGAAAACATTACCATCTTGTCGTAATATCTATGCCCCCCCTTTGATTGTCAGTTGGGTCTGGTTTCATCCCTCCTACCAACGTAGTGAAGACATTGCCGATCTGAACGAATTGTATAAACAACTCCATGATTTTTCCTGCCATGATGAGACCAGAAAAACAAATCCGGAATTATGCTATAATGGGGTATCCGAGGAGCGAATTACCGAAGAAATTAAACATCTTGAGTATAAGATATATCAGGACTGTTTCGAGAACTTCTATCCGTTGATGATTGATGGATATATCGAATTAATAGAGAGCTATCAACATGACTGAAATAAAACGGTATTATCTTAATTATTATTTTAGCTCACTTTGTTTAAATAACCAGAAAATAATATTTAATTTTGCTCTAAATACAAAATTGCCTTATCCTATTTTTGCAACCTCTTTATAGCACAATTAGCATGAATGACTTTCCAAGATTAGAAACTGAAAGACTTATTCTCGACAAAATAACAGTGGAAGATATTCCTCAAATTGTATTGTATCTTCAAGACAAGGTGTTTTCTGATTATACATCGAATATTCCGTACCCTTATCGGAAGGAGGATGCTGAAATTTGGCTAAAACTATCAACCGAAAGCTTTAAAACCCGCAAGGGGTTCACCTTTGCAATTCGAGAAAAAAACGGGAAATTGCTCGGTGCCATCGGACTTCACGACGAAGGCTCCGATAAAGCCGAATTAGGTTATTGGATAGGCATTCCATATTGGAATAATGGCTATGTCACTGAAGCTGCGAAAGCTGTCATTAATTATGGATTCAGGGAACTCAGTTTCAACAAGATATTTGCAACCTATTTTCCCCATAACCCAGCTTCTGGAAAAGTTCTGAGCAAAATAGGGATGCAAAAAGAGGCTATACTAAAACAGCACTTAAAGAAAGATGGCAAATATTATGATATCCCAATGTATTCTATTTTTAAAGAAGATAGATAATATTTAATCACAGAAAAACAGATTAATTTAAATATATCGCTGATATTCAGTGTATGTTACCGCCAAATAATAAGTTATTTCGAATAATGAAATGGTGGATTATTTATCGAAAAATTAGTAAATTTAGATGTAGATACTACAGGATAGACAACATGAAAATATTTGCATTTGCTGGAAGCAATTCTTCCACCTCGATCAATAAACAGTTAGTCAAGTTTGTTCTAAAAAGTTTTGATGATCATGAAATCAACTTGATTGATCTAAACGATTATAATATGCCTATTTTTTCTGTCGATTTGGAAAAAAATGGTTTTCCAAACGAAGCTCATCATTTTCTCGATAATATTGCCGAAAGCGATATTATTATTTGTTCATTAGCTGAGAATAACCGTTCTTACAGCGTTGCTTTTAAAAACGTTTTTGACTGGGCGTCCAGAATAAATGTTAAGGTATTTCAGGACAAACCGATGTTATTAATGACTACCTCCCCCGGCGGCTATGGCGGTGGAAACGTGATGGCCGAGGCGCAAAAATTCTTTCCCCAATTTGGCGCTATCATTAAAGAAACCTTTTCATTACCAAAATTCTATGAAAATTTTGATTTGAACAATGGTGTCATTAATCCGGAGCTACTAACTGCACTTAACGAAAAAATAGACAACTTCAAAAACCAACTCGCATAATAATATTTCTATTATATATTAAGATTGTTTTATAAGATCATTTCCTTCTATATCTATAAGCCTTTTTTCTTAGTACATAAACAAAAAAATGCTTATCTTCTTCTTCCTACGGTAGATTCTTTGCGCTACAGGGCCAAATATTATTGCATCCTATCTCCCAAAAATGGATTTAAACTATATGGTCGCCCAAATGTTAAAGTAATCGGAAAACTGGGAATGGAAGTCCTGGAAATGACAATCAATCATCTTATTTTGCCTATTTAACAACAACTGATGGCAAAAAGAAGCTAGATACAGATAATTTCAAATGAAGCTGCTTGTCAAATGGTAATTTCTTCCTTATAATATTCCTCATTCCATTTTGCTAACTGACACATAATCGGAATAAGAGCCTTTCCTTTTTCAGTCAGAGCGTATTCCACCCGAGGAGGTAACTCTTTAAATTCCTCTCTCAAAATAATACCATCTTCTTCCAATTCTTTTAAAGAGGATGTCAGTACTTTTCTTGAAATATTTTCGATCAATGCATCGAGTTGTCCAAATCGGGCTTTTCGATCTCTTAGTGTGTATATAATAATGGGCTTCCATCTTGTTCCCAAAATCCCCATAGAGCGTTGCATCGCGCATGAACAATTCTTAAAATCAGTTCTTTTCATTAACAAAACATTTGATAGTTACGCAAAGGTAACTACTTTATACTATCAATAGTTACAAAAATACACTATTTAAAATATCTTTGTAAAGAAATTCGCAAATGATATAAAAAAATGAGCATACAAACACTTTTCAGTCCATTCCAATACAAAAATCTTGTATTAAAAAATCGTTTTGTCATGGCCCCCATGACACGAGCATTTTCTACTGACGGGATCCCTGGAGATGTCGTTACAGGTTATTATGAACGGCGGGCAGCCGGAGACGTTGGTTTGATTCTAACCGAAGGAACTGTAATCGAAAGGCCAGCCTCAAAAAACTTAAAGGACATTCCAAATTTTTATGGAGACCAAGCTTTAAACGGTTGGAAGAACATTCTAGATGCTGTACACGCAAAAGGAGGTAAAATAGCACCTCAAATATGGCATGTAGGGTATACCCCAATGCAGTGGACTCCACCAGCAGCTTTTGAAAGTCCAGACACAATGACTTTGGCCGATATAGAAAATACTATCCAAGCGTACGCTGATGCTGCAAAATCTGCAAAAGAGCTAGGTTTCGATGCCTTTGAAATACACGCCGCACATGGTTATTTGATTGATCAATTCTTTTGGGAGGGAATGAACCACAGATCAGATGAATTCGGTGGTAAAACGATAAAGGAGCGTTCCAGATTTGCTGTCGAAGTAGTGAGAGCAATGCGAAAAGCCGTTGGACCGGATTTTGTAATTATTATCAGACTATCACAATGGAAACAACAAGATTACGCTGCGAAATTAGCCCCTACCCCAAAGCTGATGGAAGACTGGATCTTACCATTAGTCGACGCGGGCATAGATATTTTCCATGGAAGTCAACGACGCTATTGGGAGCCAGAATTTGAGGGTAGTGATTTAAATTTCGCCGGATGGCTAAAAAAAGTCTCCGGTCAACCGACAATAACGGTGGGTTCAGTAGGACTTGATAAAGATTTTGGCGAGGTATTTACAAATTCAGAATTTAAGTCATCTCCAGCTTCACTGGATGAATTAGTACGTCGATATGAAAGAGGGGACTTTGATTTGGTCGCAGTAGGTCGTGCGATCTTACAAGATCCAAATTGGGTAAAGAAAGTTCAAGCAGAACAATTCGAAGACTTATCTGTCTTTGAGGCCAAAAGCTTAGCAACGTTGTCTTAGCTAGATCAATGATCTAAGTACGCTAGTAATTCTTATTAACGGTTATATGATAAAAATCCGTAAAAGACGAGCATTCACTTTTATGGATAAAACAAGATATCCATTCCTGTTTGGGTATCTTGTTTTTTTAAAATAAATCATGTGAACTTCCCCTTGCCCAATATTTTTCTGATTTTGGATATCGACACATTATTAATAAATTGTAGTCAAAATGCATTTAAGCCTTTCATCATGTCCGATACCCATATTTATATACTTAGTGGATTAGGTGTTGACCGAAGAGTATTCTATAAAATAAATTTTAAGGGCCTAAATGTGACATACCTCGATTGGATCGCCCCGATTCCAACAGAATCAATTTCATGCTATGCACGACGATTATCCGCTAAAATTACGACAGAAAGCCCCGTTCTTATTGGATTATCTTTCGGAGGAATGGTTGCTATGGAAATCGCTACAATTATTGATGTAAAACAAGTTATTTTACTCGCATCTGCAAAAAAAGATAGCGAACTACCTAAACTTTATAAACTTATTGGAACACTTAGACTGCATAGATTTATTCCTACTTCAGTTCTAAAATCACATCATATTTTATCAAATTATTTCTTTGGTATAAGCTTAAAAGAAGATAAAATGATGCTTAAACAAATACTACAAGAGACCGATGCTAAATTTCTGTCTTGGGCGATCAGCCAAATCGTAAATTGGAAAAACAAGACTATTCCCAACAACTTGATCCATATCCATGGCAGCAAAGACCGCATTATTCCAATTAGAAATGTAATCCCCACTTTTATCATTCAAAGAGCTGGTCATTTTATGACAGTCACTCATGCAAAAGAAATTGAAACGCTCATACAGAAGATATTACTAAAAGATCTAAAGCACTAATAGCTCTATCTAATCAGAAACGATCTATCAGCTGAGCAACTGCGATAAAGAAGTTTAATGACTAACTTTGGATAAATATTAGAAACAAAAACAGGTTAATTTTTCTTCCATTTGATGGTAGCTTATTTTTTCACGTTATCTTTCAACGATTGAAAATTGTCAGCATCAATTATTTTAATGTCAGGAAAAAAATTATATATCCCCTTCTATCATCCAAAATCTTTTCTTATCCTTTCATTTATGTCCAAAATTCATTTAATTTGTTTTACCAGCACATGGAAGACATATCAGACGAATCCAAATTATTCTCAGCTTTTCTAAGAAAAGATGAAAAAGCTTTTGAATTCCTATTTCATAGGTTTTATTCGCCCTTATGCCTATTTGCGATTAAGTTCGATATAGAAAAAGAAAGTGCGGAGGAGCTTGTCCAAGATGTTCTTTTAAAAATTTGGTCAACCGACTTTCATTTTGATTCTTACGACAGGCTAAAGTCATTTCTTTACCTGAGCACAAAAAATGCGTCCATCAATTACCTGGACAAGCGAAAAAGACGCTTGACTAATTATGACAATTATGCCAATCAAATAAACAGCATTGTTGAAGATGATAGCAGGTGGATTATTTATGCAGAAACATTACAACTGATCAAAAATGCTTTAGAAAAACTACCTACTCAATGTGCTGCCATTATGAAATTAAATATCATAGAGGGGCTAGATACAAAAGAAATTGCGCAAAAATTAAATATAACTAGCAGCACTGTTTACACACAGAAAACAAAGGGGTTAGCTTTGCTAAAACAGTTATTGGACAAAGGCGATTATCTTCTATTATTATTATTAATCGATACGTTAAAAAATTAAAAACACTACTAATCAGTGAATTACAAATAAATAAAAAAAAGGGATAGCAATTCTAGCTTCGAATTCTGTTATAATCATAAATACTAACCAAAGAATTTATGGAGCTGAGCCCTTTCGAAGTAAGTGAATTAATATCTGCAAAAAAGCTTGGGATCTTATCCGATGAGGGTGAGACAAAACTAGACCATTGGCGCTCCTCCTCAGCACAGCATGAAGAGTTATTTCAAACCCTGATTTCAAATAATATCTACGAACAGGATGTTGATTGGGCTTTTTCATTACCCGTTCATGAGGTAATTGAAAAAGCAAAAAGTAAGATTACATTTGAACGACCTAATCCATTTCATCTTTTTATTAAAAAATATGGGATTGCTATTGCTGCCTGTACAATTGCCGCGCTATTTATCCTCCTTTGGAATCTTAAACTCGATCATACCTCACTGAATATTGTTCCAGGCAGTTTTCGCGCATCCATTCAACTTGAAGATGGTAAATCACTACAACTACCAGTCGAAAAAAAATATTTCAATATTTCTGAAGAGTTAAAAAAAATCACGCCAAATAATCCTTTAAAACAGGGAAAAACATTGATTATAAGCACTCCAAAAGGAGGTCAATATCATATATTGCTTCCCGATGGCAGTTCAGTTAGGTTAAACGCGGCTTCCACGTTGATATTTCCGGAGGAATTTGATGGTAGACAAAGGACGGTAAAGCTTATCGGGGAGGCTTTTTTCGAAATCAGCAAAATTAAAAATGGAGATGGCACCACTGTTCCATTTTTCGTCCAATGTAATGAACAGGAAATTCAGGTACTGGGCACGAAATTTAATGTAAGCAGCTATAGTGAAGACAAATCCACAATCACAACACTAATGGAGGGATCTGTAAAAATCAACTATAATAGTACGGCCACACAAGAAGCTATCATTTTAAAACCGAACGAACAAGCCATATCGACCCCTGGTCAAAACACTTATAAACGCGAAGTAGATAATCAATCCGATATTGCCTGGACCAAAGATCAATTCGAGTTTGTCGCTGAGCCCTTGGAAAGCGTTATGGTTAAACTTGCACGTTGGTATGATTTCGATTTTGAATTTATAGATCAAAAACTAAGGAAAGTAAAAATTGAAGGAATTATTCCGCGTTATGCCAGTGCTGAAGATTTGTTTAAGTTATTATCGAAAGCCAGTAACGCCAATTTTATTGTAGAAAAATCAAAAGTTAAAATAAACTAACGTTATTAATCTAATTCACTAAAAGAAAGGAGAACACACCCGCAAATTTATGTCAGATCGATTAAGGAGACGCGCCAACGTCCCCTTAATAAAGTTAAAGGATCGTAAACTACCATTATTTAAAATCAATTAACCGTAACAAATGTATCATTTTTTTACCAAAAAAGATGTTGGAGACTTCTTTTGTGCAGTCCCGACAGATGAACAAAGTACAGGTGAAAAATCTGTATCGCGTATATTTACCAATGCGCTTATGAAAATCTCTTTATCATCACTACTACTTTTAGGGATGATGGGGGTCCAGGCCAACACTATGGCACAAAGAGTCAATATCAATAAAAAAAATGTTAGTCTGCGAAAGATACTGCAAGAAATTAACATTCAGACGGGTTACCATTATTTATGGGCAGCACCAAATATTGATCCATTGACCTGTACCTCTGTCTCATTTAACAATCTCCCTTTACAAGAGGCATTAAAAACCCTTGAAAAGAATACGCCCATCTTTTTCGAACTGGAGAAAGATATGATCATGGTTAAACCGCGTCAGTCTGAAATTGGTGGTATTCAATTGAAAGAAACAATACTACTACTTAATCTTAAAAACCAGTCCAAAATAAGAGGAAAAGTTGTTGACGAAAATGGTAATGTACTTGTTGGCGCCAACATAATGGTACAAGGAAGAAAAAAAGGCACCATCACCAATGGTAATGGAGAATTCACTTTAGATAATTCTTCCGTAGGAACAAATATCATCATATCCTATATGGGGTATGAAAGCATTACTATCCCAGTCACAAACAATCTC